>JAAZCZ010000061.1 GCA_012513005.1 Oscillospiraceae bacterium
AGATAAATTTCTGATGGAAAGCCATATTCCGGTCTTGTTAAATGAATGTATAGAAGGGCTCAGCATTAAACCGAATGGGATTTATGTTGATGCTACATTAGGAATGGGCGGACATTCAGAAGAAATATTAAAAAGACTAAGTGACGGAAAGCTGGTTTCGATTGACCGTGACCAAACTGCTATAGAAAAGTCAGCGGAAAGACTTTCAAAATACGGCGAAAAGAGTATACTGGTACACGGGAACTATTCAAGTATAGCGGAAATACTTAATCAGCAGGGAATAGACAAAATTGACGGGATTCTTTTTGATTTTGGTGTATCTTCGCCACAACTTGATGAGGCTCAAAGAGGCTTTTCATACACAAAAGATGCTGCCTTAGACATGAGGATGGATAGAAGCTACAGCATGGATGCTTGGTTTGTAGTAAATAAGTGGCCTGAAGAAAAAATATATCGAATACTCAGAGATTACGGCGAAGAAAAGTATTCATCTAGGATTGCAAAGGCTATAATTAAATACCGAGCAGAAAAAGAAATAAAAACTACCTTGGAGCTTGCGGATATAATTAGAACTGCAATGCCCGCAAAAGCACTCAGAGAAAAGCAGCACCCGGCTAAAAGGTCTTTTCAGGCAATAAGAATAGCTGTTAACGACGAGCTTGGGCATATTGAAGAAGCTATGGCAAAAGCGCCTCATTGCCTGAATAAGGGCGGTAGGCTGGTCGTAATATCATTTCACTCATTAGAGGATAGAATTGTGAAAAACAGCATTGCAGAGCTGGAAAACGGTTGTAAGTGTCCTAGGGAAGCTCCTATTTGTATATGTGGGTTTGAAAAAGTCCTCAAAAGCGTTAACAGAAAGCCAATATTACCTACTCAAACGGAACAAGAGCTAAATCCCAGAGCAAGAAGTGCCAAACTGAGAATTGCTGAGAGAGTATAGTTATTAAAAAGCAGTAAGGGGAGTACGGTGAAACTCTTTAGCAAAAAAAGAATTAATGAAACTTATTCTGAAGAATACTATGAGGAAGATATCCAAGAGGATAGCTTTAATGAATTAGCGCTTAGTGGTGGAAATGATTTTGATGTATTTGCATCAGCAGATGATGAATTTTTGGTGGAAGAAGACTATGAACCCGAACAGAAATTGTCTGTTTTTTCTGTTTTAGGTTTTATTTTAACGTTTATTCTTATTGTATATTCGTTAACTGCAAGAGCGCAGCTTATTGCCGTAAAAGACGATTGCAGCAAGCTTGAGGGCAGCATAAAACAGGTTTCATCAGAAATAAGTGCTTTAAATCTTATCGCTGAAAAAAACTTTAATGAGTTTAGATTAAAAGACGAGGCAGAAAAAAGGTTTAATATGATAAAACCTAACGAAAGTCAAAAGGTTTTATTATCGTACCCGGATTCAGACATATGCATTATCCAAAGAACCAGCGATTTAAATCACGAGGATGGTATATTGCGTCTTATATCAAAAATTATCGATCCGATAATTAAGCTGTTTACTTAGGTGAATATATGAGTTTATTTAATCGCGACAAAGAGACACAAAGTCCGACTAAGAAAATGATTCGCCGCACGATGTTATTAATGGCAGTGTGCGGCTTTGCTGCATTTATTGTATTATTTTTAAAGCTTTATAATATAACGGTAACTAAGCATGAAGAATACAAATCAGCAGCTTCGAAACAGCAAGGTGTCATAAAGAAGGTTTCTCCTTACAGAGGTATTATCTATGGTTCTGAAGGAGAGATTTTAGCTGTCAGCACTGAGGCGTACAACATATTTTTAAGTCCGGCAGAGATTAAGCTATACAAAGAAGATGCTGTTAAATTAACTACAGAAGTTTCTGAAATCTTAAACTTAGATAAAGAATATTTATTAAAACTATGTGAAAAAACAGATTCTTGGTATGAAATTATAGCACGAAAAACTGATAAAGAAACCGCAGAGAAAATAATGGAGCTCATAAAAACAAATAAATATAAAGGGATTAAATGGGAGCGTGAGCTAAAAAGGCAATACCCGTTTGAGAATCTGGCATCTCAGGTTATCGGATTTACTGATTTTGACGGAAACGGCGTAATCGGAGTAGAAAGTGCGTACAACGATCTCCTTGCCGGCAGAATTGATAGTTCGTTAAAAATTAATAATATCGAACTATCTGCAAAAGGAACAGGCAAAACGTCAAACTCTTCCGGTGGAAACAATGTGTATCTGACAATTAACACAAAAATTCAAAATATTATGGAGAAGCAATTAAAGGCAGCAGTAGAAAAATACTCTGCGGAAGGCGGAGGAACAGCCATATGTATGGAGGTTGACACAGGTGCTATACTAGGTATGGTGTCACTTGGTGATTTTGATCTAAATAACTATGCATCTCTCAGCGATAGTGCAGAGAGCGAAATTAACCGGGCTACTGCAAGTGAGGATGAAAAAAAAGCACTGATTTTGCAGGCGCAGCAAAGGCAGTGGAAAAACCTTGCTATTTCTTATGAATATGAGCCGGGATCAGTCTTTAAAATCATTACTCTTGCAATGGCTTTGGATTCAGGAAAAACTTCTGAGGAAATGACGTACAACTGCACCGGAAGTCTTCTTGTGACCGGGGATGAAAATCCCAGAAATTGCTGGAACAAATTCGGGCACGGTGATATGAATCTCAGAAGAGCTGTATGTCAGTCATGCAATGTTGCCTTTATGCAAATCGGCTTGGATGTCGGTGCTAAAAGCTTTTATGATTACGCAGAAGCTTTTGGCTTTTTGGCAAGAAGCAACGATATGAATAGGAGCTTAACAGCAAAAACAGGAATTGATGTAGCAGGGGAGTCGGGAAGTCTTTGGTGGAGTGAGAATACCTTCTGTAATCCTGATAACCTAAGCCAATTAGCAGCAGCTTCTTTTGGACAGACATTTCTTGCCACACCTATACAGCTTGTTACTGCAGTCAGCGCAGCTTGTAACGGTGGGAGGCTCATGCAACCTTTTGTAGTTAATAAAGTTGAATCGATTGAAGGCAATTTGATTTACAGACATTATCCTCAAGTTGTTAGAAAAGTCATCAGCGAGAATGCCAGCAAAGAGGTTTGCAGACTGTTGGAAGCCGTTGTTTCCGATATGAAAGAAGGTAGCGGAAAGAACGCATATGTAGCCGGTTACCGCATCGGAGGAAAAACCGGAACATCAGTTAATACTTTGCTAGAGGTGACTAAAGAGGAAAAATCTTATGCAGTTTCATTTTTGGGAGTAGCACCAATTGATAATCCCAAAATAGCAGTTCTTGTTTTACTTGATAAACCAAAAGAGACTGAGGGAGTATTTACTTCCGGCGGAGAGATGGCTGCTCCTGTTGTGGGCAGCATATTAGAAGAAATATTACCTGAAATTGGGGTGAAAAAGAAACTGTCCGACACCGATTTTGCTAATATGGATAAGCAGGTTCCTGACTTAACAGGTCTTTCTGCCGAAAAGGCAAAAGAGACGGCTATAAATTCAGGATTAAATGCCAGAATCAAAGGTGAAGGCACAGTTATTAATATGCAGCTACCGTCAGCAGGCGCTGTTATTGCTGCAGGCAGCGAAATAATCTTATATGCTGATGCTACTCCTTCCGAAGAAATGGAGGAAATGCCTGATTTAAGAAATCTATCTTACGAAATTGCTGCAGTTCGAATGTCAAACTTAGGACTGTTCATTTCTTCCGATTCATTTGTGCATAGCATAAGTGCTCAAAAGGTCATAGCTCAAAGCGCCCAGCCGGGTACAATGCTGGAGCACGGAACGGTTGTCACAATAACTTTATCAGACGGATCTAAGAGAAATGTCGGAATATACTAAATTACATAAAGGGGAAGTCCGAGTTGGAACTTAAAAAGCTTATACACGGCTTAGAAATTATAAAACTTCATAATTGTGACAAAATAAATGCCACAGGAATTGCTTATGATTCTCGCAGTGTTTTGCCCGGAGACGTTTTTGTTGCTGTTTCCGGTTTTGAAACAGATGGTCATAAATATATAAACAGCGCCGTTTCTAAGGGTGCCGTTTGCGTTGTCTGTGAGCATGCACCGGATGTTTCGGTACCTTATATTTTGGTTGATAATTCAAGATATGCGCTGGCAATCTTGTCATCAAATTTCTATTTAAACCCGGCTTCTGAAATGAAAATGATAGGCGTCACAGGTACAAACGGCAAAACCACAACTACTTATTTGATTAAACATCTGCTTGAGTCAGTAAAAAACGAAAAAGTCGGGCTGATAGGAACAAACGGGAATATGATCGGTGATGAATTATTTGTAACCGAACACACCACTCCTGAGTCGCTTGATTTGCAAAAATTACTTAGAAAAATGGCAGACATGGGCTGCAGATATGTTGTAATGGAAGTGTCGTCACACTCACTGGTTTTGGATAGAGTGGCGGGAATAAATTTTGATATCGGTATATTTACGAACTTAACTCAAGATCACTTAGATTTTCATTCAGACATGACAGACTATGCAAAAGCAAAAGCAAAGCTCTTTAAAAACTGTAAACATGGCATAATTAATATTGACGACCCATGGTCCGAGCAGATGATAACTGAGGCTACATGCAGTATTATGACAGTATCCGAGAAAAGCTATGATGCAGATGTAATTGCAAAAGATATTAGGCTATCTCCGGAAGGAGTAAGGTTTGCCGCTTTAGCAGGAAATGAGATAGGAATGTTCAGCTTGGGAATACCCGGCTTATTTTCAGTTTACAATGCGCTTTCAGTGATTGCTTGCGGGCTCTTGCTCAATATCAATATGGAGCAAGTCGCAATGTCGCTGGCAGAAGCAAAATCTGTAAAAGGTCGAGTTGAAGTAGTGCCAACTGACGGAAATTATGTTATAATAATTGACTACGCGCATACTCCGGACGCTCTTTTAAATGTTATTAAGTCTTTGAAGCTTGTCACGCAGGGGAGAGTAGTTGTCCTTTTTGGCTGTGGTGGTGACAGGGATAAAAAGAAAAGACCGATAATGGGTGAAATTGCAGCAAATAATGCAGATTTTGTTATAGTGACATCTGACAATCCGCGTACTGAAAATCCTTCTGAAATTATTATGCAAATATTGGAAGGAATGAAAAACACAAGTACACCCAAAAAGGTTATCGAAAACAGAATAGAAGCAATACGATGGGCAATAGAAAACCACAAAGCGGAGGATGTTATAATTCTTGCCGGTAAGGGTCATGAGGATTATCAAATCATAGGCAAAGAAAAACATCACATGGATGAGCGCGAAATCGTTCGGGACATACTCGAGGACAGGAGACTAAAACGATGACTATATATATACTGGGCGCCTTTATTATGAGCTTTTTAGTAACTTCTATAGTCGGTAAATTTATTATTCCATGGCTTGTAAAGCAAAAAGCCGGTCAAGTAATAAAAGAAAACGGACCGACCTGGCATATGTCAAAATCGGGAACACCGACTATGGGCGGGGTTATGTTCATCGTAGGCACTGCTGTATCTATAGTTATTTTTGGTTTGGTCGCAGCAAAAAAAGGTGACTTTACTCATTTGTTTTGCTTTTTATTTGCCTTGGTGTTCGGCGCTATCGGTTTTGTTGATGACTATAACAAACTGAAAAAAAAGCAAAATTTAGGACTCACCAGCGGAGCTAAGTTTGCGTTGCAGCTTTTAGTATCTGTTGTATTTATATTTATAATGCGCCGTTATGGAGTAATTACGGCATCAGTTTACATTCCCTTTAGGCAGGCTGTGATACCTGTTCCTGAGGTGCTTTTCTATATTTTTGCAGCCTTTGTCATAGTGGGAACTGTAAACGCTGTTAACATTACAGATGGAGTTGACGGTCTTGTTACGGGTGCCAGCATTCCTGTTTGTATATTTTTTGCCGCCCTTTCATTTTTATGGGTATCAAAGCTGTCGTTAGGCATCTTTGCTTCAGCGTTAGCAGGTGGATTAGCCGGTTTCTTGATTTACAATTTTCATCCTGCAAAGGTATTTATGGGGGATACAGGCTCATTGTTTTTAGGCGGTGCCATTGCAGCATTGGCTTTTTGCTATGAGATGCCGGTAATTCTCCTTATTTTAGGCTTATTGTATGTAATAGAGACTCTTTCGGACATAATTCAGGTATCTTACTATAAGCTTAGCCACGGCAAAAGAGTTTTCAAAATGGCACCTTTTCATCATCATCTCGAAATGGGCGGTTGGACAGGGAAAAAATGGAACGAAAAAGAACTTTTTCTGCTATATTTCATTGTTTCAACGGTATGTGCCGTAATTTCATATTTAGGTGTAATGAACAGGTTCATTTAGTCTTAATTAAATTGCAAGTATAATATTATTATGAGAAACATAAGCATTAAATCCAATAAACGAGGAAAAATTGACAAACCGTTTTTATATATAACTTTGATATTGCTGTTTATAGGCGTTGTAATGGTCTTTTCTGCGAGCTATTCAAGAGCGTACTATACCAAGCAAAATGCAGGATACTACTTTTTTAGGCAGCTGAGCTTTGCTTTTATCGGGCTTTTATCAATGTATTTATTATCAAAAGTCCCTGTATCTGTGTATAAAAAGCTTTCTGTTTTTGTATTAATCTTTTCTCTGGCAAGCCTTGCTGTGGTTCCGTATTTCGGAATTGAAGAAAACGGTGCCAGAAGATGGCTTAGCTTGGGATTCACGACTTTTCAGCCTTCTGAAATTGCTAAAATAAGTGTAATACTCTCTTTTTCTTCGCTTATATGCAGATTTAAAGGCAAGATGAAAACATTTAAGTACGGGGTCTTGCCTTTTGCCATAATTTTATTCTTAATTATTGCTCTTTTGGTCTTAGAGCCTCATTTTTCTGCAGCGATAATAATTATTTTGCTTGGCGCTACAATGCTGTTTTTAGGCGGTACCGGCCTCATTTGGTTTTTTCTGGGATTTTGCGTAGCTGCCGGTGGTCTATATTTAGCAACCAGATATTTTCCATATGTTGCAGAGAGAATACATGTTTGGAGAGACCCGTTTGGGTTTGCTGACGGAAGAGGATATCAAATTGTTCAGTCACTTTATGCGATAGGCTCGGGAGGGCTTTCCGGATTGGGGCTGGGAAACGGGAGACAAAAGCTGCACTATCTGCCTGAAGAGCATAACGACTTCATATTTTCGGTTGTATGTGAGGAACTTGGATTAGTAGGTGCTTCTGTTATTATTATTTTATTTGCGCTGCTTATCATAAGAGGATTCTGGCTGGCACTTCATATGAAGAACAGATACAGCTTTTTAGTAGTATCCGGAATAATGACACTTCTGTCAATTCAGGTTATAATGAACATTGCTGTTGTAACAAATCTAATTCCTTGCACCGGAATATCGTTACCGTTTTTTTCTTACGGAGGTACAGCCTTAGTAATACAGATTTCGCAAATTGGTATAGTTCTTAGCGCATCAAAAGAGCTAGTGAGTCAAAATGAATGTGAGGGAGACTAATATGAAGGTTATCTTTGCCTGTGGGGGAACGGCAGGGCATATTAATCCTGCGCTGTCGGTTGCAGCAGCGCTTTCGGTTATGGATCCTTACTGTGATTTTTTGTTTATAGGTGCAGAGGGCAGAATGGAGACAGACTTGGTGCCCAGAGCAGGTTTTCCGATTAAAACCATTGACATTACAAATATTCACAGAAGTATTAGGCCAATGGAGATCGCTCATAATGTTAATACTCTGATAAAGGTAGTTAAGTCTAAAGGCCAAGCAAAGAAAATAATAAGAGAGTTTGATGCAGATGTTGTCATAGGCACAGGAGGATATGTTTGCTACCCTGTATTAAAAGCTGCAGCTGAACTTGGTATTCCTACTGCTATGCATGAATCTAATGCAATACCCGGACTTACTACTCGGATGCTACAGAATGTTGTTGATATTATTATGGTCGGTTTTGATGAATGTAAGTCTGAATATAAAAACCCGGAAAAAGTGATGGTAACCGGTACTCCGATAAGACCTGAGTTTTTTGATAATGACAGAGACAGTGCAAAAAGGCTTCTCGGCTTAGACCCGAATAAACCCTTGGTTGTATCAATCTGGGGAAGCCTAGGCGCTGCAAATATGAACTTAATAATAAAGAACATGATGACAAGAGCGTCTGCTGACCCCTTTTTCACTATTATTCATGCATCCGGCAAAGTGGGATATAAGAAGATGCTGGAATCATTAAAAAGAGATGTTCCCAATCACGACGAAATCGGTCTACATGTTAAAGATTATATTTATGATATTCCGCTTGTTTTGGCAGCAGCAGACCTCGCAATTTGCAGGGCAGGTTCTTCGACATTGGCGGAATTAGCTGCTCTCGGTAAGCCGGCAATTTTAGTTCCAAGTCCAAATGTAACCAGAAATCATCAGGAGCCAAATGCAAGAGTCCTGGAAAAATCCGGGGGAGCAAAAGTCATTTTAGAAAACGAAATAACTGCAGACTTGCTTTTAGGTCTTGTATCGGAGCTGCTTCATAAACCGGAGAAACTGGAAGAAATGGCGAGCAAGATGAGCGCCGTTGGTGTTGCTGATTCAGCTAACATTATTGCAGATGCCGTTGTAAAGTTAGTAAAAAATAAAGAAAAATAGCCGAAATTGCGGTTATTTCTATTATAATTCTCGATTTGTTAACATATTTTTGTTAGTATATAGTATTATTATCTGTAGTTTCTAATAAGGAGAACAAAATGCAGTTTTCTCTGTTTCAGGGTGCAAAACGAAGGAAAAGATTAAAAAACGCGCTATATATTCCTGTAATATTTTTGGTGTTGGTAGCTGCTATGGTTTTTGCAATGAGCATATTTTTTAGAGTTGCAAGAATTGAAGTTATAGGAAATCAAAAATATGCTGCAAACGATGTAATTATTGCTTCGGGGCTTGAAGAAGGTGAGAACCTTGTTTTTATTAACAGGTTTGCAGCAGTAAGCAGATTGTTTTCAAGACTTCCTTATGTTGAAAAGGCTTCGGTAGTCAGGAAGCTACCTAATAAAGTTGTTATTGAAATAAGTGAATGTGTTTCAATTGCGTATGTAACTCTTGATTCTCAGCCTTGGATTATAGACAGAAACTGTAAGGTTTTAGCACAGGCTAAACCTGCAGACATGGAATCACTTATCAGAATTGACGGAATTTCTCCTATTAACCCTACCGTGGGAGAAAAAATGAAGGTTTCTGCTGAAGATACAGATAAAGTTCCGTATATTTCAGAAATACTTGATCAGATTCAAAAAAGGGAAATACAGAAGGATTTTAGCAGTATCAATATTGCAGACAATTCCGCACCGACAATGAGCTATCTAAGCAGATTCTTTGTCAAACTTGGACCTTTAGATAATACTGAGCAAAAATTCGGCAAAATGCTCTCAGCAGTTTCAAAGCTAAAAAGCGGAGATACAGGGACACTGGATTTATCCTTGGACAGCAATAAGGTTGTTTTTAGCCCTGAATAAAGTATTTTGCTTTGGATATGCGTTAATTGCAAAAAATAGTTGACCAAAGGGGCTAAAAGATATAATATGGGTAAGAAAAGCAAGAAAAAAAGGAGCTATGAATATGATAAAAATAGCTCTTCAACAGATAACAGGGAGGCAGCAAATATGTCTTATAAGACAGACTCTGGACCTGAGAATGTAGTAACATTAAAAGTCCTCGGAATCGGTGGAGCAGGCAACAATGTTGTTAATCGTATGGTTAAGTCAGGTACACAGGGTGTTGAGTTTATTTCAGTTAACACAGACAGGCAGGCACTGGCAGTATCTAATGCAGATTTAAAGCTCCAAATAGGAGAAAAGCTAACTCACGGGCAGGGCGCCGGCTCAGACCCCGAGGTTGGCAAGAAGAGTGCAGAGGAAAGCCGCAATGAAATTGCAAAGTGCTTTGAGTCTGCAGATATGGTGTTTATTACTGCAGGAATGGGAGGCGGAACCGGAACAGGTGCTGCGCCGATTATTGCTGATATTGCTCGTGAGGCTGACATTCTTACTGTCGGTGTGGTTACCAAGCCTTTCAAATTTGAAGGAAAAAGAAGAATGGAACAGGCAATGGAAGGAATTAACGCCTTAATTTCAAAGGTTGATTCACTTCTTATTATTCCTAATGACCGTCTAAAATATGCAACTGACCAAAAGATTACCTTGGCAAACGCTTTTGAAATAGCAGACGATGTTTTAAGACAAGCTGTTACCAGCGTTTCAGATCTTATTAAATCCACCGGTTTTATAAACCTTGATTTTGCCGACGTAACAACAATAATGAAGGGTGCAGGTTTTGCACATATGGGCGTAGGTCACGCTGTAGGCAAGGGCAAAGCAGAGGAAGCTGCCAAACTTGCAGTATCCAGCCCCTTAATGGAAACCTCAATAAATGGCGCCCGCGGTGTTCTTATAAACATTACAGGCTCAGAAGACATGGGCTTAGATGATATAGAAACTGCCGCAAATCTTGTGCAGGAAGCTGCACATCCGGACGCAAATATTATCTTCGGTGCGACCTTTGACAACACGTTAGAGGACGAAATCAGAGTAACTGTTATAGCAACAGGCTTTGAGGACAGCAGCAAGCCAAAGTTAAAGTCGCCCATTGATATTCAGGCACCCAACAAGATTGCACCTGACTTTATTAACATACCTGATGATGATATTAAGCCCGTCAGCTTTTCTAAGCCGGCACCTGAACCCGCACCGGCTCCCACTACAAGACCGGCTGATGAGGATCCCTTTGACAGCATCTTCAAAATATTTAACACTCAGTGATAAAGCTTATCTTTTTAGCGGGCAGCGTTGCTGTCCGCTAATTTTATAAGTAGTAATTTTGAAAAGTGATTTTAAACCCTTTGATTTATTATTTGTTGTGTGTTAACATCACTTGTATATTACTGATTAAGGATTATTTCTATGAATAAAAAACTCAAATTGGCGCTAATAATAACGGGCTCTTTAATTGCTATTCTTCTCGCTGTTTTTTTAGCAAAAACATTGTTTAAACCGGCAGTGCAGGAAGTTGCAGTTACTGAAACACCCTTAGTAACAGAAACACCTGCTCCTACTGAGACAGCGCCTCCGGAACATATTAATACTACCGCAGCTAATATAGCAGTTGCAGGGGATGTGCTTGTACATGCAGCATTGAATCAAGAAGCCCTTTCCGGGGATGTATATAATTACTTACCTGTTATGGGAAGCGTTAAGGACCTGGTTTCTGCTGCCGATTATGCAATTTGTTCTTTGGGAACTACTTTTAGCGGCAGCGAAGAATTTTCTGCTTATCCCAGATCTGTGTCACCGCCCAGCTTGGCAGGGTCTTTAAAAGAGGCGGGATTTGATTTAATCAATACAGCAACATCCCATGCAGCAGATTCATTTAAACCCGGGATAGCGTATACGTTAGACAGACTCGATGAAGCAGGTCTTGCTCATGTGGGCACATACAGAACTCAGGAAGAGCGCGAATCAAATAATGGCGCTGCTTTTGCGGATATTAACGGAATCAAGTTTGCATTTTTAGCGTACACTGCCGATACTAATAAAATACCCATTTCGGGCTTCGAGTATGCAGTTAACTTATCTACTTCGGACTATCTTAAGTCTGCAAACAATTTTCTGTTTGATAAAATCTCAGCCGAACTAGCTGCAGTAAAGGCAGCAGGTGCTGATTTTGTTGTTGTTAATATGTCATGGGGCGATGAATTTGCAAAGGAACCGACCGAGAAGCAGAGGGAAGTAAGCGATTTTATCATAAAAAATGGGGGAGACGTGATTATCGGCGGACATGCCCTTGTTCCTCAGGCGATGGAATCCAGAATTGTTAAGGATGAAAACGGAAAAGAGAGAAAGGGATTTGTTTCCTATTCGCTCGGCAACTTTATCTCTTGCCAAAAGGATCTGCTCGCCGATGTCTCTTCAATATTGAATCTCACAGTAAAGAAAGATACGGATACCGGCGAAACTTGGCTTGAGGATGTAAGCTATACACCAATTATGATGGTAAACCTAAACCGCTTTACGATTACCAATTTTGACTGGAAATACAGACTGTTTGATTTACATGCTGCTATTAATGCAAGCCAAGAGGGAAGCCCTTATGACTTTATGAACGATGACTTGCTTGAGTATATGAAATCCTCACTTAACACATTAAGAGTTATATACGGAGAGCGCTTTGATAAATATACTAAGCAGTAATTGAGCATTAAAAATGCCCGCCAAAATGGCGGGCATTTTTAGCTTAAATTAATAATTTTTAGCTTCGATTTCAAAGTGTGCCTGAGGATGCACACAAACAGGACATACATCCGGCGCGTTTTTGCCTTCGTGAATGTGTCCGCAGTTGCGACAAATCCAAACCTGAACAGAGTTACGGCAGAACACTTTCGCATCTTCGATATTTTTTAGAAGAGCAAGGTAGCGTTCTTCGTGATGCTTCTCAACTTCACGAACACCTGCAAACTGCTTTGCAATTTCAGTAAAGCCCTCTTCTTCGGCAACTTTTGCAAACTCAGCATACATTTCGGTCCATTCATAATGCTCGCCCTCGGCTGCCAATTTGAGGTTTTCGGGGGTTTTCCCAACTTTGCCGCCAACTAAATGCTTAAACCAAAGTTTTGCGTGCTCTTTCTCATTAAGAGCAGTTTTGGCAAATATTTCTGCTATTTGCTCATAGCCGTCTTTTTTTGCTTGAGAAGAGAAATAATCGTATTTGTTTCTTGCTTGCGATTCACCGGAAAATGCAGTTTCCAGATTTGCATATGTTTTACTTCCTTTTAATTCCATAAGTAAGCCTCCTATATGATTTAATTATATTATAGTACGAATTCCGATTAAAAACAATAGCTTTTAGAAGTATTGTTAGTTATGAGCTTGATACTTGATAAGAAGCGAATCATAGTTTATAATCTTTGAAAAACGGAGGTAATAACATGGGATTTGTACCAAAACCCGAAGAAGCTTTGGATATAATAAAAAAGTACAACAAGGAAGCATTTCACATTAGCCACGCTATTACAGTAGGAGAGGTCTTATCAAAAATTGCCGTAAAAGAGGACCCGGGCAGAGAGGATTACTGGAAAACAGTCGGAATACTTCACGATATTGACTTTGAAGAGTACCCTGATGAACATTGCCAAAAGGCTGTATCGCTGCTGAGAAATGAGGGTATTGATGAGGAAATAATCAAATCTGTCATCAGCCACGGATATGGGATTTGCTCAGATGTTGAGCCTACTCATATTATGGAAAAATACCTATTTGCGATTGACGAGCTAACAGGTCTTATTGGAGCTGCTGCATTAATGCGCCCTACGGGATTTGAAGGCATGGAAGTTAAGTCTGTTGTAAAAAAATTTAAGGACAAAAAATTTGCTGCAGGCTGCTCTAGAGATATTATCAGCAGGGGAGCAGAAATGCTCGGAATAAGCCTTCAGGAACTGATTCAAATAACATTAGATGCTATGAAGTAGTATTAATATATACTAAAAACCAAGTGAGACATAAATCTCACTTGGTTTTTGTTTGTATTAAAAAATGTATATTATTAGAACAGACCGCTTATCCCTGATAGCTTAGACATACTCGCAGCTGAAGCATCGTCTGCAGCGCGCAGAGCTTCATTAATAGCTGCTATTACAAGGTCCTGAAGCATTTCTGCATCTGCAGGGTCTACTGCATCAGGAGAAATAATAAGCTCAGTTACAACGTGATCTCCGTTTACGGTAGCTTTAACAGCGCCTCCGCCTGAGCTTGCTGAATAAGTAGCAGATTTCAGCTCGTTTTGCATCCTCATGAGATCTTCCTGCATTTTTTGGGCCTGTTTAAGCATGTTTGCCTGGTTCATAGGTCCACGATTACCTTTAAAACCACCTTTAGCCATTGTTATCCTCCTTAATTATTGTAACAATATTTTTAAATTTTTTTATTTCGTCAATGTCTCGTTTTTCTGCAAACGGTACATCAGACGTCATCTTCTTAATAGAAACCTTATAATGCCTGCCGCTAAGCTCATGTGCTGAAACTGCAATTGCATCGCTCACTTCACTTTTGCTCAGAATCTCATAAGCAAAGCCGGGCTTAAGCAGCACAGATATTTGACCATCTTCCACTTCACCGACAGAATCATTGGAATTTGATAAAACGGCAAATAAGTGCGCTTTTAGCTTTAGCTCTAAGTTGCTGAGAATCTCTTCCCATGTAATATCATTATTGTAGATTTGAGGCTTGACATTCTCTTTCGGCTCTTCCGGTTTTTCCGTAATTTCCTGCACTTCTAAAATATCACTATGTAATTTTTCATCAGTAATATTGTCCGGTGCAGATAACAAAGATTCAGCAGCAATATCTGAGTTTTTAGTGTTTTGAATCTCAGAATAAGGAATTGCAGCGATAGCATCCTCAGCAGGTTCATTCGAAATCATATTTTCAGATACAGCCTCAGCGGAAAATGCAGCTTTTACATCTCGATTACTGATCGCATTATTTAATTTATCTTCAAGAAAAGAAATCCGTTCATATAAATCGGTACAGGAATCATCAATAATTTTCTCATTTCCGACATTACATAGCTCTATCAAGCAAATTTCAGCAGTAATAGATGGGGAAGGGCCTGTTCTCATGGAGGAAATTCCGTTTTTAATCTTTTCCATAGAACGAATAAGTTGCGACGAGGTTGCTAGTGTAGTTAATGGCTTTACATCCGAATCCGAATAACCTACATTTATTAGCGCATGCGCCTTAGATTTTGAGCCCGCAGCCAGTTTATAGACAAAAATATCTCTGTATAGGGCTAGAAGCTCAGATAAAATAGCAGCAGGGTCTTTGCCTAAATTCCAGTTTTTGCGATAAATCGACAAAACCTCAGAAACGTTGCCCACTATAGCTGCTTTATAAAGCGAGATTGCTTCGCTCCTGCCCAAGATACCCATAGTGTCAAAAACTGTTTCTAAGGATACCGTTTGCGACATAGAACACTGATCTAAAATTGATATGGCATCACGCAATGAGCCCTCCGAAAGTCTGGCTATAAGCTCAGATGCCTCAGTTTCAAGATTAATGTTCTCTTTATCAGCAATATTCAAAATTCTCTCAGAAATCTCATCGGAACTAATTCTTCTGAATCCAAAACGCTGACAACGAGACAGTATTGTAATCGGAACCTTATGAAGCTCGGTTGTTGCAAGTATAAAAACAAGGTGGGCAGGGGGCTCTTCAATTATTTTAAGTAAGGCATTAAAGGCTGCCGTGGTGAGCATATGAACTTCGTCTATTATATACACACGCTTCTTAACACCGGCAGGTGAATAAATAGCTTCACTCCGAAGAAGGCGGGCATCCTCGACCTTGTTGTTTGAAGCTGCATCAATTTCAATTACATCTAATATAGAACCGTCACTAATCCCGACACAAGCTGCGCATTTGTTGCAAGGGTTTCCGTTTTGGGGATTTAAGCAGTTTACTGCCTTGGATAAAATCTTTGCACAGCTCGTTTTTCCTGTTCCTCTTGTACCAACAAATAGGTAAGCATGTGAAAGCTTTCCGGAATCAACTTGAGATTTGAGAACATCAGTAATATGACTTTGACCGACAACGTCATCAAAGCTTAGAGGTCTGTATTTTCGGTAAAGTGCCTGATACATTGAATTCTCCAATCTAATAATGATGGCGACTCTTTACAAGACTGCACACCCTTGATTGAATGATGCGGTACATCCGCCATCCATCAGCCAACTATTTCCCGGCTTACCTGCGGCACACGGAGTTGCCCGCTTAATGCTGCTCGGTTCCCCGCCTGACATGGTTCACGGGTTTCCGTTGCGAAGGACCGGAACGTCAACGTTACTTAATGGACGCAGACAATACACCACATATCCTCTCTCGGGAATCCATCCCTGCTATAGCGGATTGCAGGTCACAGGGCACCGCTAGCTCCCCGATTGGTGCAGCCTTGTAAAAAGTCGCATAAACATTCTACAACAATACTTAGGTTTTTGCAATCTGATTTTATTAATAATATAAGGCAAAGCAGGCAATAATAAAGCCTCTCAGGTTGCATATTATACTCTTTAGATATATAATTAGTGAAAATAATTTTACATATTGAACGGAAAATATTAATGAAGCAAAAGATAGTTTACTACTGCACGGAGTGCGGCAATGAAACGCCAAAATGGGCAGGGAAGTGCCCGGCTTGCGGGGCTTGGAATACCTTGGATGAGCAGCTTGTTAAGCCGAGCGCAAAATCTAAGGTGCTGCAAACAAAACCTATATCGCAGTCTGTATTAATTTCTGACATTTCATCTGCTGAGGAAATAAGATTTAAAACAGGCATGAACGAACTAAACAGAGTTCTTGGCGGAGGTGCTGTTAGAGGCTCGATTGTTTTGGTTGGCGGTTCGCCCGGAGTCGGCAAATCAACATTGTTGCTGCAGCTTTGCGGAAATTTAGCAGATAGTGAAAAAATACTATATATAACAGGCGAGGAAAGCCCGGCTCAGCTAAAAATGAGAGCAGGGAGGCTCGGCATTGACAAAGGCGAAATATTAGTACATGCAGGAACAGAAATATCGGATATATTTTCGGCAATATCAGCTGCAAAACCCAGCGTAGTTGTAGTTGACTCTATTCAGACAACCTATGACAGCGAAATATCAGCAACTCCGGGCAGCATTACACAGGTTAGAGAATGTGCAATGGCAATAATGCGACTGGCAAAGGAAGAAGGTTTTACTGCATTTATTGTTGGGCACATTAATAAATCCGGAAACATCGCAGGTCCAAAGGTACTAGAACACATGGTAGACTGCGTATTGTATTTTGAGGGCGACCAAAGTCTCGGATATCGTATTTTACGGGCCGCAAAAAACAGATTTGGCTCAACAAATGAGATAGGGGTATTTGAAATGGCGGACAAGGGCCTTAAAGAGGTCTTAAATCCCTCTGAAATGCTCCTTTCAGGCAGACCCACAGATTCACCAGGAACGATAGTCACTTGCATTATGGAGGGTTCCAGGCCTATTTTAGCTGAGATACAGGCACTTGTTGCAAAAACTAGCTTTGCTTCGGCGAGAAGAAACTCAAACGGCATAGATTTTAACAGGGCAATGCTTCTGATTGCAGTTCTTGAAAAGCTGGTTGGGCTAAAGATGTCCGAATGTGACTCCTATATCAATGTTGTAGGTGGTCTTAGGATTGATGAAACATCAGCAGATCTTGCTACATTGTTAGCTCTGGTATCCAGCTACTATGACAAGGAAATCTCATCCGGATTAGCGGCAGTAGGCGAAGTAGGGCTTTCCGGGGAAGTGAGACAGGTTGCGCAAATAAACCAGAGGCTGGCAGAAATTGCACGCATGGGATTTAGCGGATGTATTGTTCCATTCCATAGCAAAGGTGAAATTACAGCCCCAAAAGACCTTAAAATTATTAAAGTTAAAAACATTAAAGAAGCGATAAGAGAAGCTTTGACAAATGGATAAATCTTTTATTTGTAGTCCAAACTTACCGAAAAATAACGTAAGCACAGTTATAATAGGAAAAGCATATGAGAGCAGATTAAAAAATGCTTTTGACAGATTAAAAATTCGGGCTATTTCAGCAGAGCCAAGCAGAAATGTAGACAATAGAATTTCAAATCACATTGACTTGCAATTAATACACCTGGGAAAAAACAAGTTTGTTGCTAATAAAGACAATATAGACTTAGTGAATATATTAACAGACTATGGAGCGGAGGTATTTGTTTCAGAGAGCAGCTTAGACAGCACTTATCCCGACGACTGCATATTAAACGCCTGCATAATAAATGAACATATAATTCATAATTTGGATATCACAGATTTTGCTATTTTAAAAAACCTAAATAAAAGTATTAAGCCTATAAATGTACAACAAGGATATTCTAAGTGTAACGTTTGCATTTTAAATTCTAAATCGATCATTACATCAGATAAAAAAATTGCTGATGCTACAGAGCGGTGCGGTTTTGAGGTGCTGCTGATAAAACCGGGGTATATTAGTCTGCCGGGATACGAATACGGATTCATTGGTGGCGCATCAGTTAAGTTGTCAGAAAACACTGTTGCATTTACAGGTAAGTTTGATAAGCATCCTGACTGCCAAAAAATACTTGATTTTATTACAGAAAGAAAAATTAGTATAGAATATCTTTCTCATGAAGATATATTCGATGTAGGCTCAATTATACCGATATTTGAAAACTAAGCTATTTATCACCTAATAATTACACAAAATTTTTATTTTGTGTAATTATTTAGAAACGTAGGGATTCTGAGTATTTAGCTCCCCCACACTATAATTCTCGGAGGGTTATATTTTTTGAGATTAAATAATGAAGCACCTGAGGCAATTAGAAACTTTCTTATATATCATGAATCAATAAAGGGTCACTCAAAGAGCACAATCGATGAGTATTATTTAGACCTTAGAAATTTCTTTAGATTTATCAAACTTGAACACGGGCTATGTTCAGCAGATACTAACTTTGATGATATACCGATTAATGATGTAGATATTAAGCTAATTTCATCGGTTACATTAAACGATGTATACGCTTATCTTGTTTATCTTTCGCGACATAAAGTGGTTTATGAAAATACAAGATATCAAAAACGTGGGCTTAGTGCTTCTTCAAGAGCACGAAAAGTCGCTACACTTCGCAGTTTTTATAAGTATTTAACTGTTACTACTAAGCAACTTGACTCAAATCCTATAGAAGGCTTAGAATCGCCTAAAAAAGCAATGTCACTTCCCCGCCATTTAAGCTTAGCTGAGTCTAAAAAACTGCTTTCTGCTGTTTCGGGTATTAATAAGGAACGAGATTACTGCATTATTTGTATTTTTTTGAATTGTGGTCTTCGTATTTCCGAAATTGTTTCATTAGACTTATCAGATATTCATGAAAATAGCCTCAGAGTTACCGGTAAAGGAAATAAAGAGCGCACGGTTTTTCTTAATGATGCATGTATTGCAGCGTTAAATGACTATTTAATAGTCAGAAAAGACATGGCAGATAAAGACTGCCCTGCCCTATTTGTTTCAACCCGGCGAAAACGGCTGGTCAGAGAATCTGTGCATGCTATGGTCAAGAAAACATTAAAAAAAGCAGGCTTAGATTCTAGCAAGTATTCTTCGCACAAACTAAGGCACACAGCTGCTACTTTGATGCTTCAGCACGGTGTTGATGTACGCACGCTACAAGAGGTTTTAGGTCACGAACATCTAAACACAACACAGATATATGCTCATGTTGACAATGCTGAGCTTCGCCTTGCTGCTGCTGCCAATCCTTTAGCCAATTTTGATCCCGATAATACAGAAAATAACGATAAGTAGGAGTAGAATTAATGGTTTTTTCCAGCGTGTTGTTTTTATATATATATTTACCGGTTGTATTGCTAATATATTACATTACTCCTATTAAATGGAGAAATCCTGTTTTATTTGTGGCTAACCTTCTGTTTTATGGTTGGGGTGAGCCTATTTATGTCCTGCTCATGCTTTTTTCAATATCGGTCAACTATTATAATGGCTTATTAATTGAAAAATACAGAGATAATAGAGCCAAGGCTAAGAGAGTTCTTATTATTAATATTGCAGTAAATCTTTTGATGCTGGGCTTTTTTAAGTATTATAATTTAATTGCCGAAACGCTAAGCTTAATACCGTTTATTAGTATCACAAAGCTAAATGTAGCCCTCCCTATCGGAATATCATTTTATACATTCCAAACTATGTCATATACAATAGATTTGTACCGCGGAGAATCCGAAATTCAGAGGAATTTCATTAAATTCGGCACATTTGTGGCTCTGTTTCCGCAGCTTATTGCCGGACCTATTGTCAGATATAAAGATGTTTCATCGCAGCTTGGTTTTAGAGCAAGCAGTATTGAGCAGCTATCCTCAGGTGTGCGCAGATTTACAATAGGACTTGCTAAAAAAGTTTTGATTGCCAATAATATTGGCCAATTATGGGACATTTATGCTGCGAATTATTCGAATTTGACCTTTGTCGGCTCTTGGATGGGAGTTTTTGCGTTTTCACTTCAAATCTTTTTTGATTTCTCGGGGTACTCTGATATGGCAATCGGGCTCGGGAAAATGATTGGCTTTGAATTTAAAGAAAACTTTGACTACCCGTTTATTTCAAAGAGTGTAACCGAGTTTTGGCGCAGGTGGCATATTTCCCTTGGCACTTGGTTTAAGGACTATGTTTATATACCGCTCGGCGGAAATAAGTTCGGACTCAAAAGGCAGCTTATTAACATATTCATTGTCTGGTCACTCACAGGTATTTGGCATGGTGCAAATTGGACATACTTGCTTTGGGGCATATATTACGGCATACTGCTGGCAAGTGAAAAGCTTTTCCTGCTAAAATCTCTCGAAAGACTAAACAGTACAGTAAGACACATATATGTTATTTTTGCTGTTAACCTTGTTTGGCCATTGTTTCAGTTAAACAGCCTTCAGGCGGCAGCAACATATACTTCATCTATGTTTGGTTTTTCCCCTGCAGGACTTTATTCTGCAAATGATATTTTTAATTTTAAAACATATTTTGCTGTGTTTGTTGTCGGTGTTATTGCCTGCACCCCTGTGTCAAAGAATCTGTTTAATAAGCTTCCGGATAAAGCTAAAAATATACTCTCCCCTATTTTTGTTGTAATAATTTTAATACTCTCAACTGCATACCTTGTTGATGCCACCTATAATCCGTTTTTATACTTTAGATTTTAGAGGTAATTGTAATTGTCCAGAAAGTCAAAACTAATTGAAGTAGTAATATTCTTTACCTTCATTTTTTCTTTATTTATAATAAATTTAATAACCAAAGACAAAGTTTTTTCTGAGCAAGAAAACAGGATGCTACAGCAGCGCCCGAAATTAAGCGTAGAGTCTTTACTCTCGGGCAAATTTATGGAGAACTTTGAATCATATGTCTCAGACCAGTTTGTTTTGCGGGATAAGTGGATTAATATTAAAGCCGGTGCTGAGCTTGCCTCAGGTAAAATGCAGAACAACGGAGTGTTTTTGTGCCGCGGTGATGTTTTTATTGAGCCTTTAGCTACTCCCGACAAAGACTCCTTAGACAAAAAAACAGGGTATATTAATTCACTTAATAAGTCTTTTTCCTCTAAGATATACCTTGCTTTGATACCGGGTAAGGAAGGATTATATTCAGATTTACTGCCTACAGGCATTAATAATGCAAATCAAAGTGAAGTAATAAAGCAAATATATGACGCCGCAGAAACAAATAACATCGATATGCAAACTATTCTTAGAAAGCGCAGCTCTGAATACATTTTTTACAGAACTGACCACCACTGGACAACGCTGGGGGCGTACTATGGCAGCTGCGCTATCTTAAATAAAATGGACTTGCCTTATCCGGAGCTTAGCAGTTTTTCCGAAACAAGAAAAGTTATTTCCGAGTCTTTTTACGGAACTACATATTCAAAAGCGGGCTTTTCCAATGTTTCCCCTGATGTTTTTGAGCTTTTTGTTCCGGCTTTAGATGTGAAAGTCCTAAACTACGGAAAAGGCAAAGCGGAAGCGGGCAATATGTATGACCTTAGTTTTGCTGATAAAAAAGACAAGTATTCAGTATTCTTTGGGGGGAACACTCCCCTTCTGGAAATCCAAACAAATGTTTTAGACAAAGAATCCTTACTCATAATAAGAGATTCATTTGCGGACAGTTTGACACCTTTTCTTATGCAGAGCTTTTCAAAAATATCTGTAATAGATCTTCGCTATTACAACAGCAGTTTAAAAGAATATATTGAAAAAATTAATTTTGACAAGATATTAATCTGCTACAGTTTAGCCGCTTTTATTAATGACACTAATCTTTATAAGCTTAGTAGCTGAAAACCTTTTGCAAAAAGTATTTTTTATGCTATTATCATATTAATTATTTCTATGAGGTGAAAATGATGAACATCAAAATATCCAAAAGAATGTCCAAACCTGACTTCCAAGGCGAGTTTATCAAAGCAATTTTAAGTGCCGCAGCGGATCCTAATATCATTTCATTTGCCGGCGGACTTCCTAACCCCGTATCATTCCCTATTGAAAAAATGGAGCGCGCAGCAAAAGCTGTTCTTGAAGAAAATGGCGTAATGGCACTGCAGTATAATGGTGCACAGGGCTACTTACCTCTTCGAGAGTACATTTCTAAAAGATATAAAGAGAAAATGGGACTGGATATAAGTCCGCAGGAGATAATAATAACTAACGGCTCTCAGCAGGCACTGGACATGTTTGCCGCTGTAATGGTTGACCCCGGCGACGAAATAATAGTTGAAAAGCCCACTTATTTAGCAGCACTTCAGTCGTTCCATCTATATGATCCGACTGTTTTATCAATTAATCTTAATGAGGATGGAATAGACTGTGACGAGCTTGCAAAAGCTGTCTCTGAACACAATCCGAAGTATATTTATTTAATACCCAACTTCCAGAATCCTACAGGTCTTACTTACAGTGCAGATGTCAGAAAAAAGGTTGCCGAGATTTTAAAGGGAAAAGATATCATAGTACTTGAGGACAATCCCTATTCAGAGCTGCGCTTTGCCGGCACTCATCAGCCCTCCCTTGCAACATACCTTGGAGAGCAGTGCGCACTACTCGGCACTTTCTCTAAGATTGTTTCCCCCGGTATGAGAATCGGTTGGGTTGCCACAACTAACAAGCCGCTTTTAGAGAAGCTTCTGGCACACAAGACAACAATGGACCTACATACCAATATTTTTGGTCAAATGGTTATGGAACGCTTCTTAGCCGAAAATGATTTAGATAAGCATATTGAAGAAACTATTGAGCTTTACAAAAATAAAGCTGAGTATATGATAGCATGTATGGAAAAATACTTGCCCGCCGGTGTCACCTACACGAAGCCCGAAGGCGGTATGTTTATTTGGGCTACAATGCCTGAGGGAATCGCAGCTGTAGACGTTCAAAACGCCACTATTAAAAAAGGTGTTTCCGTCTGTGCAGGAGATCCTTTTTATGAGTCTGACAGAGGTGTCAGAACTATGAGAATTAACTACTCCAACAGCTCTGATGAGGCTATTGAGCGCGGCATCAAGGTTCTCGGCGAAGTAATAAAAGAATTTATGAAATAACTGTTATAAAACAGAAATAGGAGCCGTAAGGCTCCTATTTCTATATTAAAGCTCAAAACCAATTAGTTCTGCTGCCTGCTCAAGCTATCAATGCTATCTCTGCCGTATGCATAAACAGAAACTAATACAGAAGCTATTGCAACGGATGAATCCAAGAAAATAGAAAACCAAATTGCTCCCGCTCCCATTGTTGCAACTGTTAAAAGAATAAGCTTTACAAGTAAAGCAGTTCCTGCAACCATATAGGAAAACAAATTAGAAAACTTAGAAATTTTAATTGCAGAAACCAAAGAAGAAGCAGAATCACTAACTATGACAACATCTGATTTCTTAGGTAACGAAATGCCCTCAAGATCGCTGTATTCAATACTCAAATCAGCTTCCTCACGAACACTGATTGAAGCTGCTCTTCCACTAACATAAATAACTGTTTTACTCGGTGAGCAGGTGTTTCTGATGTCGGCAACTTTTAATGCTTTTTCTTTGTCACTTAATTTGCAATAATACTCAGTTATTCCTAGCTGTGTTGCGGTATTATAAGCGCCCTCGGCACTTTCAGATGTAAGCATTACTACTTCCGCACCAAGATCCAAAAGCTGAGAAATAGCGGCAGAAGCGTCGCTTCGTAGTGCATCACTTAAGACCAGGTGCCCTGCATATTCTCCTCCGATTGCGATGTAAATAATTTCACCGTATTCCGAATCGATCTCGGGAACAAAAATACTCTTTGCTGCCAATAAGTCTTTGTTGCCTGCGCAAATTGAAACGCCGTCAATTGTGACTTCTACCCCGGAATTTGGTATTTCTACAAAATTCTGAATAAGGTCTATATATATCGTGCCGGTGTATGATGAGATGATTGATTTAGCCTGTGCAGAGCTTGAATATGCAAAAGCGTGTGCACATATTTTTAGCAAAACTTCTGAACCCATTCGTTCGGAAACTACTGATGTTACCTTTGGCATACCCTCAGTTAATGTGCCTTCTCTGTCAAAAATAAGCACTCCTGCATCTGCAGACTCTGCAACAGAAATACAGTTAGAAAACAGCACACCGTGTTTAGCAGCCCAAGCAAGCCCCGCAAGTTTGATTAGCGGCATGGCAACCATAATTGCACAAGGATTTGCAACAATAAGGAAGCTAAGAGCGCGGTTAATAGATTCAAGAGGCTCTATCTTCATAACAAAATGAAGTACAGGCATTGCAATTATTGACAGAATCATAAACACCGGTGTAAGGAATGTAGCAACAGATGATATAGGTAGTGGCGCCGGCGCCTCATTTTTTGATGCTTCCAAAACAGAATTAGTAATAAAAGCTGCTGCTGATTCTTCCATTGTTGAAACAACTTCACAGCGAAGCTTCGTGCCGATGTTGAGACTACCGGAGTAAATTTCATCGCCCTCAAAAACCGGAGTAGTTTTTTCAAAGGAGCCTAAATTGCTAAGGTCTACTGAAGAAGAACCTTCAACAACAATGCAGTCACAGGGGAAAATCTGCTTAGGATAGACTACAATGATATCTCCTATATTCAGCTCGGCTGCTAAGACCTCACATTCGTCATTATCCTTTATAATGTTTGCAAATAGTGTCTGAGGAAACAGTGCATCTTTTATTGTGTAAAATGTTTTATGATAGCAAAACTCGATGATAATCTCAGCAATTTGAAAGATAATCACCGTTGCAGCTGCCTCTGCTCCCCTGCCAATTATAAGTGCAATTGCCACGGTTAGAGTTATCAGAACAGTTTTATCAAAAAATTCCTTGTTTATAACGCTTTTAAACGCAGCAAAATAAATATCTGAACCGGAGATAGCGGCAGATAATACCAGAAGTATTGTCTGTAAAATAATGGAGGAGCCTGCAAGAATTAATGCTATTGAAAAAATAATACTTGCGACAAACAGTCTGACAACAAACCAAAGCTGAGGCTCATACTCACCTTCAGTACAACAGTGTGTACCATAAGCACTACCGCAACAATTTGAACTGCAGGAAAACCGACTGTTACAAAGCATATCAATGACTGTAGAAAATGTCATCGCAATCCTCCTTAATAATATATAAAAAGTATGGGTATTGGGTGTTATGCTGTATGAGCACTTCCCAAAACATTGGTAATTTTGTGTGCAACAAGAGCTTTTATTGCTGCCCTTGCAGGCTTTAAATACTGCCGAGGATCAAAGTCGGCAGGGTTTTCTGCAAAATGCTTTCTTATAGTCGCAGTCATTGCAAGCCTTAGATCGGAATCAATATTTATCTTGCAAACTGCTCCCGCAGCTGCCCTTCTGAGCTGGTCTTCCGGAACACCAACGGCACCGGGCATATTACCACCGTATGTATTAATAATATCAACTAAGTCTTTGGGTACAGAAGAAGCTCCGTGCAGAACAATCGGGAAATTAGGAAGTCTTTTTGCAATCTCATCTAAAATATCAAACCTGAGTTGCGGCTTGGTGTCCGGTTTAAATTTAAATGCCCCATGGCTGGTTCCTATTGCAATTGCCAAGCTGTCGACATTTGTTCTAGCCACAAACTCTTCTACTTCCTCAGGCCTTGTATACGATGAATCCTCAACAGAGACATTTACATCATCTTCAATTCCTGCCAGTCTGCCGAGTTCAGCTTCGACAACTACACCATGGTCATGAGCATATTCAACAACTTTTCTTGTTAACGCTATATTGTCCTCAAAGCTATGCTTTGACCCGTCTATCATTACTGAAGAAAACCCACCATCAATGCAACTTTTGCATAGTTCAAAGGTATCGCCGTGATCTAAATGGAGGCAAATGGGCAGCTCGGTTTCAATCACTGCTGCTTCAACAAGCTTCATGAGATAGGTATGGCTTGCATATTTACGAGCTCCTGCAGATACCTGAAGAATGAGAGGAGATCTAAGCTCCTTGGCGGCTTCGGTTATTCCCTGAATTATCTCCATGTTGTTTACATTAAAAGCTCCTATTGCATAGCCTCCTGCATAGGCTTTCTCAAACATTTCTTTCGAAGTAACAATACCCATAAAAGCTTACCTCCTAAACAAAAATTTATACTACAAAAGCATAGTATTACTTTTATACTAGTTCATTATAGCCCAACAATATGATATAATCAATACAACCTTTATCTATTTGGAGGGATAAATATGAACACTATTTTAAAAGGCGCATGTATAGTTGGTCAATCAGGCGGTCCGACTTCTGTTATTAATGCAAGTGCATACGGAGTGATAAAAACTGCACTCGAATCGGATTTTATTACAAAGGTTTATGGCGCTGCTAACGGCATTGTAGGAGTATTAGACGATAGACTGTATGATATGTCGTGTGAGGATGCGGAAGAACTTCGTCTGTTAATGAATACGCCCTCATCAGAATTGGGCTCTTGCAGATATAAAATTGCAGACCCTAAAAAAGATGATTCTGATTACAAGCGTATACATGAAATATTTATAAAATATGATGTGCGATATTTCTTTTATATCGGCGGCAACGACTCAATGGACACCTGCAATAAAATTAGCAGCTATATGCAAAGTGTGGGATATGAATGTCGTGTTATCGGAGTGCCCAAAACAATTGACAACGACTTATTCGGAACAGATCATTGCCCCGGGTTTGGAAGCGCAGCTAAGTATATTGCTACTACTTGCGCTGAAATTTATAAAGACGCACATGTATACAATACAGGAATGATAGTAATAATAGAAATTATGGGCAGACACGCAGGATGGCTTGCAGGCAGCGCGGCATTAGCCTCGGTTTGCTGCTGTGGTCCTGATCTTATTTATTTGCCGGAAATTCCGTTTGATATGGATAAGTTTATAAATGATGCCAAATCAATATATGATAAGAATTCAAACTGTATTGTGGCTGTCTCTGAGGGAATTCACTATGAAGACGGTAGTTTCGTGTCTGAGGCAAAGGTGAGCTCAACAGACGGCTTCGGTCATGCACAATTGGGTGGCTTGGCTGCTCTTTTAGCCCACAATATTAAAGAAAAAACCGGAGCAAAGGTTCGTGGAATAGAATTATCTCTTTTGCAAAGATGCGGTGCGCATTTAGCTTCGGAAACTGACTTAAATGAAGCTTTCATGGCCGGAGAAGCTGCGGTTAATGCTGCCGTTTCGGGCATCAGCGGTCAAATGGTTGCCTTTGAACGCTCATGCGGCAGTGACGGGGAATATCTCTGCAGTACAAATTTAATCCCTCTCTCCTCTGTCGCCAACTTAGAAAAGAAAGTGCCGTTGGAATGGATTACGAAAGAAAAAAATGGCGTAACCCAAGAGTTTATTGATTATGCTCTGCCCCTAATTCAAGGTGAACCTGAACGGGCAACTGAAAACTCACTTCCGCGCTATGCAAGGCTAAAAAAGATACTCGCAAAATAAGTAACTAGCTGAAGTTAATATAAAAAAATAATAAGGAGAAAGCCGTATTAATGACTTTCTCCTTTTTCTTATTATTTTGTCAGAAAAACAGTGCTTGCCTTAGTTCAGAAACATTATCTACAACCCTAATAGCACCGGCATTAATTAGCTCACCGGGCTCAGCAAAACCCCAGTTTACGCCGATGCAGGGTATTCCGCATGCCTTTGCACCTAAAACATCATTGTCTCTGTCCCCTACCATAACAGCTGTAGACTTATCAGAATTGCATAAGAGCTCGGCGATTACTTCGCTCTTTTCCATTCGTGTACCATTAAACTCACTTCCGAGCACAGCACTAAAATGGTTTAAATAGCCATATCTCTCCAAAATCTCAATTGTATAGGGTGTGGGCTTCCCTGTTGCAACGCAGACAGAATAGCCTGAGTCACTGAGCTCTTTAACAAACGGAAAAATATCGGGGTAAGGCTTACACTCTAAAACGCCCTTGACCTTGTATCTATCCCTGAACTTTTTAACCATTTCACGAGATTTTTCTATTGGAATCTTGTATCTGCGTGCAAAAGAAAGTTCTAAAGGCGGACCAACAAAACTTCTCAGGGCATCTAAATCCGGCTCATTATAGCCAAATGACTCGGCAGCGTACTGAACAGATTTTAGTATTCCTTCGCCTGTATCAAACAATGTTCCGTCAAAATCAAAGAGTACAGTATCATATTTTCTTTTCATATATAAACGGATGCCTAAGTTATGCTATTTTTTATATTGAAGAACGCATCTCTTCCTGCAAACTTTGCAGCATCGAAAAGCTCCTCTTCAATTCTAATAAGCTGGTTATACTTGCAGACTCTGTCTGTGCGGCTTGGTGCGCCTGTTTTAATTTGACCGGCATTTAGTGCCACAACAAGATCAGCTATAGTCGTGTCTTCCGTCTCACCGGAGCGGTGTGAAATTACGGCTGTATAGCCGGCTCTGTTAGCAAGCTGTATTGTATCCAGCGTTTCGGTTAGTGTTCCGATTTGATTTAGCTTTATTAATACAGAGTTAGCAACTTTGAGTTCCAAGCCTTTTTTGACTCTCTCAGTATTTGTTACAAAAAGGTCGTCTCCGACAAGCTGTACACGATCGCCGAGAGCCTTTGTGAGCATCTCCCAGCCTTCCCAGTCATCCTCGCCCATGCAGTCTTCAAGAGAGATGATAGGATATGTATCAACAAATCTCTTCCACATATTTACCATTTGCTGGCGCGTCATTGTCTTTTTTGCCTTAGGCAGTGTGTATGTGCCGTCTTCTGTGTTGTACCACTCAGAAACGGCAGCGTCGATTGCTATTAGGAAATCCACACCCATTTTATAGCCTGCTTTTTCTACTGCTAAAACTATGCACTTAAAGGCATCTTCGTCTTTTTTGAGGTTAGGTGCATACCCGCCCTCATCGCCTACTCCTGCAGCAGGTGTTCCGTTTTCTTTTAGTACTGATTTTAATGAGTGGAACACTTCCGCACTCATGCGTAGAGCGTCTTTCCAAGTTTTTGCTCCCACAGGCATTACCATAAATTCCTGAATATCAACATTATTTGTTGCGTGCGCACCACCATTTAATATATTCATCATGGGCAGTGGCAGAGTTCTTGCGTTAACGCCGCCAATGTAATTATAGAGGGGAATGTTTAGAGCCGAGGCAGCCGCTCTTGCGCAGGCAAGAGAAACACCAAGAATAGCATTGGCTCCAAGTCTGGTTTTATTAGAAGTGCCGTCAAGCTCAATTAGCAAATTGTCAATTGAGGGCTGATCTAATACATTCATTCCCAAAAGAGCTTCGGTAATTTCAGTATTCACATTAAGAACAGCCTTCTGAACGCCCTTGCCTAAATATTTGCTCTTATCACCGTCTCTCAGCTCACAGGCTTCGTAAATGCCCGTAGATGCTCCTGAGGGAACGGCAGCTCTTCCGACTGTGCCGTCATCGAGAGTAACTTCTACTTCTACTGTAGGGTTACCTCTTGAGTCTAAGATTTCACGTGCTAAAACATCTACAATTTCAAAAAATTCTTTCATGGGTGTACCTCCAAATGTTTTCTATATTAATGATTTACCTGTCATAATTTCGGGTTTTTCTATTCCCATTGCGGTTAGTATAGTTGGCGCAATATCGGCTAGCCTGCCCGAAGAACTAAATTTTTTATCTGTACCGCAAATTATAAACGGAACCGGGTTTGTTGTGTGTGCGGTATTTGGACTTCCGTCATCACCGAACATTTTTTCTGCGTTGCCATGATCTGCCGTTATAAATAGAATAATATTATTTTCTTCTGCGGCTTTTATTATTCTACCAAGGCATAAATCAACAGTTTCAACAGCTTTAACGGCTGCCGGCAATACACCTGTGTGACCAACCATATCACAGTTTGCAAAATTGCACACATAAAAACCGTAGCTGCTGTCACTCATTGCTTCTACAAGCTCATTACAGACAAGTTCGGCACTCATCTGCGGAATAAGATCGTATGTCGCAAATTCCCTCGGTGACGGAATTAATACTCTTGTCTCACCTTCATACTCAGTTTCAGTGCCACCGTTAAAAAAGAAAGTAACGTGCGCATATTTTTCTGTCTCAGCTATTCGAAACTGCCTTATTTTGTGCCGACTTATAACTTCACCAAGAGTATCTTTAATACTAAAGGGAGGAAAAGCAATGGGCAAACCCAGAGCCTCATCATAGGAAGTTGTGCAGACATAATTTACATTTAGTTCTTCTCTGCAAAAATTCTTTGCTTCTGCAGGCAAGTTACCTGTTATAGCCCAGGTCATTTCTCTTGCTCTGTCAGGACGGAAGTTCATGAAAATAACGCTGTCTCCGTCTTTAATATGGCCGTCAGCAAAATACACTGTAGGCTCAAAAAACTCATCGGTTACGCCATTTTCATAGCTTCTTTTAATATCTTCTACCGGACTCTCCCCTGTTTGCCCTTGCCCTTTAACTATTGCATCGTAGCCTTTTTGCAGTCTATCCCAACGCTTGTCTCTGTCCATGCCCCAAAATCTGCCCTGTATACTGGCAATTTTAGTGTTTGGCTTATCTTTTATAAAATCAAGAAGCATGCTTACAAAGGATGCTCCTGAAGTCGGGCTCACATCTCTGCCGTCTAAAAAACAATGAATGTATGTTCTTTTAACACTGTGTTCATTTACCATTTTAATCATGGCAAAAATCTGACTTATTAAACTATGTACTCCACCGTCAGACAAAAGCCCTAAAATATGAACAGCTTTGTCGTTCCTCACTGCAGAATCAATGGCGTTTAAGTAGATCGGATTTCTGAAAAAATCTCCATCTTCAATAGCCTTTGTTATTAATGGATTATTTTGAAACACTACCCTTCCTGCGCCAATGTTCATATGTCCGACTTCGGAATTTCCCATTTGTCCATCCGGAAGACCTACATCAAGCCCGGAAGCTAATAGTGTTGTGCCATTGCAGTTTTGATTAAGCAAGTCCCAATTTGGGGTATTTGCAATTGAAATTGCATTGCCGTTTTCATTATTGCTGAGCCCAAAACCGTCTAATATTACTAATGCTGCTCTTTTGGTTTTTTCCATCACTCGAAGTCCACTGTACTTTCAATTATTTTTGCAAGTTCGGCAGGATCCAAGGAAGACCCGCCGATTAAACCGCCGTCTATATCGGGCTGCGCCAAAAGTTCAGCACAATTCTTAGAATTCATAGACCCGCCATAAAGAATACTGACAGAGCGAGCAGTTCTGGCATCAAAGTTATCTCTGATTACTGTTCGAATTTTCGCACAAACCTCTTGCGCCTGAATGGCAGTTGCAGTCTTTCCTGTTCCTATTGCCCATATAGGTTCATATGCAATGACGCATTTTCTGACATCCTTTGCCTCTAAACCCGAAAGAGCTGCTTTTGTTTGGTATGTGACATAATCAAAAGTGAGTCCGTACTCTCTCTGCAATAATGACTCTCCGACACAAATGATTGGCGTCACGCCTGCAGATAAAAGCTTTTTAACTTTTGCAGATACCTGAAAATCAGTCTCGTTGTGGTATTGTCTTCTCTCTGAGTGCCCTACAATACAGTATCTGACTTCAATATCTGCCAGCATTGAAGCAGAAATTTCGCCGGTATATGCTCCAAAATCGTGTTCAGATACATCCTGAGCACCACAAACTATCCTTGTGTCTCTCATTGTGCGAGTAATGCTTGTGGCAAGAACAGCCGGGGCACAAATAACAGTGTCGCATGTTTTTGCTTTAGGCATTGCGCCTCTTAGCTCCTGTAAAAACGGGCGCACATCCGAGGCGAGTTTATTCATTTTCCAGTTTCCGGCAATTATTACCTTACGATACTTTCGGTTCATATTAACCTCCAAATATGTTATTTATCCAGTAAACACGCTATACCGGGCAAGTCTATACCTTCAAGAAATTCAAGCGAAGCTCCGCCACCTGTACTAATATGAGTAATTTTGTCGGCAAATCCCGATTTCTCAACAGCAGATGCTGAATCTCCGCCACCAACAATTGTAGTTGCGCCTGATTCAGCAACAGCCTTGGCAAGTGACATTGTGCCTCCGGCAAAGTTTGCAAACTCAAAAACTCCCATGGGTCCGTTCCAAACAATAGTTCCCGCACCAATAAGAGCATCACTAAATAGTTTGATTGTTTTAGGTCCTATATCCATTCCCATCATGTCGCTTGGTATATCGCCTTCAATAAGGATAGGAGTAGAATCAGCCGAAAATTCTGTAGCACAAAGATTGTCGATAGGAACTAATAGCCTAACGCCTTTTTCTTGTGCTTTATTAATCATCTCTTTGGCGTAATCAATCTTATCCTCTTCCAGCAGGCTTTTGCCAATCTCGATTCCCTCGGCTTTTAAGAAAGTGTATGCCATGCCGCCACCGATAATAATTGTGTCTGCCTTTTGCAGAAGATTATTGATAACACCGATTTTATCGGAAACCTTTGCCCCGCCCAAAACAGAAACAAAAGGTCTTACAGGGTTGTCAAGCGCTCTACCTAAAATCGATACTTCTTTTTCGACTAAAAGCCCGGCATATGCCGGCAAAAACTCAGAAACACCTGCTGTTGAAGCATGTGCTCGGTGAACTGTTCCAAACGCATCAGACACATAAACATCAGCAAGGGATGCAAGCTCTTTTGCAAAGGATGAGTCGTTCTTTTCCTCTCTCGGATCGAAACGGAGGTTTTCAAGCAATAATAATTCACCCGGCAAAAGGTTTTTTGCTTTGCTTTTAGCATCCTCTCCAATAATATCTTCAGCAAATATTACATTTTGCCCCAGGAGTTCAGACAGCATTTTTGCAACAGGAGCAAGGCTGAGTTCCTTTTTCCACTCCCCTTTAGGTTTGCCTAAATGTGAGCAAGCAATTACAGCAGCGCCATTTTTCAGCAAGTGAGTTATTGTGGGCAGTGCTGCTGTCACTCTTGCGTTACTTGTGATTTCACCTGTTTTCTTATCAATCGGGACATTAAAATCACATCTTAAAAGTACCTTTTTTCCTTTTGGGTCAAAGTCGTTTATTGTTTTCTTGGAATAATTCATACGCCATCCTCCAATTTCATATTTCCGAATTGTTTTAATCCTTTAAAGTTTTGCTGACGCAATGCTTCATATGCAAGTACCGCAGCTGCATTTGAGAGATTTAAACTTCTTGCATCTGTAATCATAGGGATTCGAATGCAGCGTTCGCGATACTTTTCAAGAAGCCATTTGGGCAGCCCGGCTGTCTCCTTACCAAACATAAATACGGTGTCCGAGCTAAAATCACAGTCATAATAACTCATTGGAGCCTTTGTCGTTGCAAGCCAAAGATTATCATCTCCATTTGCTTCAAAATATTCTTCAATATTGTTATATATTTTAATTTTAAGCAAATGCCAGTAATCCAAGCCGGCTCTTTTTAATGATTTGTCTGAAATATCAAATCCCAAAGGCTTAATAAGATGAAGAGCTGCATGAGTACACGCACATGTTCTCGCTATTGCTCCGGTATTATTAGGAATTTCCGGTTCAAATAAAACTATATCTACCAAGTGTTCTTCCCTGCCGATTAATAATTAAAAAATTTTGCTTTAATCATTTTACTACCAATTTTTGAACAATTCAATATCAAATTGCCTAAAAATTCAATTTTTCATAATTTTATTGCGTATAATTTAACAGAGTATATTTTTAGTATAAACTATTTCAGGAAGAAAAATTTATAAAATCACAGACAAAAGATGTTTTGCCTAGAGCCTAAAAACTAATAATAACTATATATAGATTTTATTAGACAAAATTCATTAATCTTGCTATTATCTATACAAGTATAGTCAGATAGATTTAAACTAATTTTATATGCTAATGCATAATGGGAGGAAAAATAATGGATTACAAGGAAATGCTAGAAAACGCTCGTGAAAAAATAGGGCCGCTATGTAAAGCATGCCCGGTTTGTAACGGTCTTGCTTGTGCCAACAAAATGCCGGGTCCCGGTTCAAAACAGCCGGGTAACGGGGCTGCAAGAAACTTTGATGCTTGGCAAAGAGTTTTTGTTAATATGGATAATATTGCCGAAAACGTTGAGCCTGAAACAGCGTTTACTCTGTTTGGACGCGAATTTAAGATGCCTATTTTTTCAGCACCTATTGGGGCTCTACCTATGCACTACGGTCCTGCTTATAATGACATCAGTTATAATGACCTGATGGTTCCAACTTGCGCAGAATTTGGTGTGGCTTCCTTAACGGGTGACGGAGTAGACCCTGAAGTTATGAAGAGATCTGCTAAAGCTATGGCAGCAGTCGGCGGAATAGGTATTCCCACTATTAAGCCTTGGAATAAAGAGGCAGTTTTTGAGAAACTTGATATTCTAAACGAAGCCGGAATTTTTGCAGTGGCTATGGACATTGACGGTGCAGGCTTGCCATTCTTAAAAGCAATGAATCCTAATGCCGGAAATAAAACTGTTGGAGAACTTAGAGAAATAATCTCATATGCTAAAATGCCGTTTATAATTAAAGGAATAATGACAGCTAAGGCTGCAGAAAAAGCTGTTGAGGCAGGTGCTGCAGGCATAGTTGTTTCAAATCACGGAGGCAGAGTTCTTGGGCAAACGCCTGCAACAGCAGATGTGCTTCCTGAAATTGTTGCAGCTGTTAAAGGAAAAACGGTTATTTTTGTTGACGGCGGTATTAGAACAGGCGTAGATGTTTTCAAGGCACTTGCTATTGGAGCGGATGCTGTTTTAATCGGCAGACCATTTGTTCCCGCAGCATATGGCGCAGATAGAGAGGGTGTTGAGCTCCTATTAAACAAGTACTTATCTGAACTAAAAGACACCATGAAAATGTGCGGCGCATCTGACCTTGAAAGCATTAATTCCGATATGGTAGCAAAATTTTAGATTCTTTTAGATTTGTCTTGATATTACTTGCTTGTTGTGGTATCATTTAACAACATTTATTTAAGCACCGAAAGGAATTGAAGACAAATGACCTTCGCACTTACAATTATACAGCTAATTTCGGCAATCACCGTTACCCTTGTTGTTCTTTTGCAATCCGGCAAAAGGTCCGGATTATCCGGGGCAATTTCCGGCGGTGCTGAAACCTTTCTATCGAAGGGCAAGGCTAAAACAATAGATGCCAAGCTGGCAAAAGCAACCAAATGGATTGGTCTTGTTTTTGTTTTGCTTACACTTTCGTTGCACTTTGTATAATCCTTGTTGATTTGCATATGAATTAGCAGAGAAAACCTCAAAAAATCAATCTTAGCAATAGCCATTAAAAGCCTTCTGTGATATCATTATCATCGAAGGCTATTTTTTATTCATAAATGTTAATTCACTGATAATAGGAAGCATGGTGTCAGATAATGAAAGCAACTAATTTAAGCGACCAAAGCAATATTCAGCATAATTCTGTTGCGGAAAAATCTGCCGACAATAATAATATGCCTGACACGGAGCGGCTTCAGCATAATGCAGAGGCTAAAGAGAATGCCGAAAAAGCAGATGACAATATAGATAAAAAGAATAGTGAAAGCTTAGCTAAAAATGCTGAAGTTATTGAAGCTGTTGCTTTAAATTCTTCTGATGAAACCTTGCTGACTAATGAGGAAATCACTTCAACGCAAGGTGCAGATATAGATACTGCCAAAGATAATACTGCAGAAGAAATATCAGAAGTAAATGAAGAAGCAAAAGCTACTATTGAATCTGAAACGGAGCCTAACACTGCACCTACTTTAATTTCAAAAATTCAAATCCTTTTTGAGCGCTTTAGCAAGCACTTTGCAGAAAAAACTCTATTGCTTATATCTCTTATATTTGTTACAACTTTTGCATTATGCGGAACCGTATTTGGTATTTATGTTGAGAGTATAAAAACAATATTTCCTAATGTAGTTGTTGAAGGAGAGCATCTGGGCAATTTAAGCAAAGAAGCAGCCCTTGAACTTCTGATAAATGCAGGATGGAATGATAAATCAAACGCACAGAAACTTATTACCATAAAACTTCCTTTAGAACAAAAAATAAAAATTTCTGCTAATAATGTCAGCGCTACTTTTGATGTACAGGATATTGTAGATGTTGCATATTCATTCGGGCATTCAGGAAACTTCTTTTCTAATCAGATTTCATACTTAAAAAGTATTATTAAACAAGTTGAATTCAGTGTTCCTATTAATCCCGATACCGAAGTGATAAGAAATCTACTTGCTCCCGAGCTCCAAGGTCTTAAAAAGATAATGACAGGCTCCTGGTCTGACTATGTTGATGAGAATATTTTAGTATTCAAAGGTGCAAAGACAGTTGAGATTGATGAAGATGAACTGGTCGAAATAATTGCACGTCGTTTTAAGAATCGTGATTACGGAGAGTTTGTGTATGAGCCTAAAATTGAAGGCTCTGATGAGTTTGATTTCTCGGCATTACACGAGTCTTTGTTTTCTGAGTCAAAAGATGCCTATTATGACGATGAGCAAAAAACAGTTATTCCCTCAGAAATAGGCGTTGATTTTGATATTGAAAATGCTAAAGCATTGTGGGAAAAGGCTTCTTTAGGCGAAACAATAAAAATACCAATAATAATAACAGAACCTGCGGTAACAACAGAGCTGCTTGAACAAAGACTAAGAGAAAATCCTGCAAAAATAAATACGACAGGTACAACAAATAATAATGGGTATAATCCTGATATAGCACCTAAGTTAAACGAAAACTACACTTTTAACGATGTTCTTGGAACTCAGACTACTTCTTTTGCCGGAAGCCCAGCCGGTAGAATAACAAATATACAGCTTGCCGCTGCGCTTATTAACGGGAAAATACTTTATCCTAATGAAAGATTTTCATTCAACGGAACTGTAGGGCAACGCACCGCCGGTAGAGGCTTTCAATATGGTGGTGCTTATGTAGGTGGTCAGGTAGTAGCGGCTATAGGTGGTGGTATTTGTCAGGTTTCATCGACTTTGTATAATGGTGCACTTCTTGCAAACCTTAGAATAAATTCACGCACGTGTCATTCATTTTCAGTTAGCTATCTTCCCCCGGGGCTTGACGCAACCGTTAGTTGGGGCTGGCCGGATTTTATGTTTACAAACAGCAGAAATTATCCCGTTAAAATAGCCGCTTCCGTTAATTTAGGAAACAGTACTTTGACTGTGAGCATTTTAGGAACCGATGAAGATGGCTCTTATGTAAAAATGACCTATGCAGTTTGGGGAGATTCTATTCGTGAAGCAGTTACCTACCGGAATGTTTATGACAAGAATAATAATCTGCTAAGTCAAACAAGAGAAGCTTACAGCAAATATTATCCTCACCCGGATGAACCTACAGAGCCGGAAGAGCCGGAACCCACGCCTACTCCGACTCCAACGCCAACACCTACTCCGACTCCAACGCCCACACCTACTCCGACTCCAACTGCTACGCCCACTCCGTCGCCAACGATATCACCTGTGCCCACGCCAAGCACTGAGCCTTCACCAACGCCTACATCGGACCCGGAGCCCGAGCCTTCACCAACGCCCACATCAGAACCGGAGCCTGAGCCGTCACCTGTTGAAACACCGGTAGAAACGCCTGCCGAAACACCATAATTTTTATAATAACAAACAGCAAAGGGAGTGATTATCACTCCCTTAAAATTATATATATTTTTTTAATATAATATTTGCTTGTTACTACTTATACTCTGCTCTCGGACCCCCGATATATTTTGGCCTGCAAAAAGCTGCACAAACTCTGGCATTTCCAATCTTGTTTGAACTTAGCCTTATCGGCACTGCAACGGGCTTTAAGTGCATTCCTATCATTGTGTCGCCAATATCAAGCCCCAAATCTGCCTTTACATTCTCTATTGCTACCGGGTCAGAAAATGCTTCCCAAACTGCCGCAGCAAATGCTCCTCCAGCTCCGGGCTTAGGCACAACACTAACGGGCTCAAGTCCAAGTTTTATTGCAGTTTCTTTTTCAACTATTAGTGCTCTGTTTAAGTGCTCACAGCACTGCGCAGCAAGCAAAATTCCTTTTGAATTAATTATAGGTATTATCTCATTTACAATCTTTTTTGCAGTTTCGGGTGATGAGCTTTTGCCTATTGTTCCTCCGATTACTTCACTACTTGAGCAACCGATTACCAACAAACGGCCATTCATATGCTCATCTGCAATCCGTGGATGCGAAAGAAGTTCTGAAATAACTGCACGTGTCTCTAATATAATATTATCCTCCATATATATCACCACATTTTCAAATATTAACAGCTAATTATAATTATAAGCATCTTATTTTATTTCCAGCTTTGCCAAACATCAGGGCAGTAACCAACTGTAGCAGATTTGCCGTTTCGGACTACCGGAGTTTTAATAAGGCTCTGGTCTTCAAACAATTTTTCAGCCCTAGCATTATCGTTAGCCAAATACTTATAAAGTGGATAAGATGCTGATGTTTCATCCACTAGTGCCGAAAGCCCGACGCTGCTGAGCACAGATTTAAATTCCCCTAAACTAAGTCCATACCGATCCATATCTATCTTCTGAAAGGATATTCGGCGCTCTTTAAACCAGCGCTCCGCTTTTTTTGAATCAAAACACTTTTTAGCTGAAAAAATCTGTATGTTCATATTAGATGCAACAACTTTCATTATATGCTGCTTTGAGTCTTTGGGCTGCTTTTATCACATATTCTGTAGGGCAGGCTAAATTAACTCTGTGAAAGCCCTCAAATCCCTCACCAAAGCTATCACCTCTTTGAGTATAGAACTTAGCTTTGTTATGTAAAAAGTCTTCCAAAGAATCACCTGTAATCCCGGTTTTTCTGCAATCTAGCCAGACTAAGTAAGTGCCTTCCTGAACATTAACATGGAAATCCGGAATGTTGATGTTTACAAAGTTTCTAAAATAATTGCAGTTATACTCAAGCACTTTAAGGCATTCATTAAGCCAAGCACTGCCATTATTATATGCTGCAGTGCAGGCAGCGTAGCCAATTGCATTTGTGTATTGACCAAGCTCTGAAGTGACAACCTCTCTAAACCTACTGCGAATGTTGTCGTTAGCTATAATAGTATTAGAAACCGTTAAGCCTGCTATATTAAATGTCTTGCTTGGTGCTGTCAAAATAGCAGAAAATTCCCTAAAGCCTTCCCCTGCTTCTGAAAACACTGTATACTCATTGCTGCCAAAACAGATATCAGAGTGGATTTCATCAGAAACAACATATACTCCGTGTCGTTTACAAATACTGCCAATTTTATTAAGCTCCGATTTTTCCCATACTCTGCCTACGGGATTGTGCGGGCTGCAAAGTATAAAAACTCTGACATTTTCACTTATTATTTTTGATTCAATATCCTCAAAATCAAATTCATATCTGCCGTTTTTTAATATTAAATCCGAGCGCACAAGCTTTCTTTTTCGGCCACTAACAGTTCTGACAAACGGATAATATGTCGGAAAACACACTAACACTCCGTCTGACTCTTTAGATAAGGCAGTAATAGCAAACCCGATTGCCTGCTCTAAGCCGTAGGTTTGAGTTATCCAATCAGGGGATATTTTCCAGCTGTGATTATTGCTCATCCAATTACAAATTGAATCAGAAAAATCTGCAGGCGGTCCGGAATACCCGAAAGTACCATTCTTTATATATTCTGTTAATGCACTGCTAATTTCGGAAGCAATATGAAACTTCATTTCAGCTACGCCAAAATCTATCTCATCAGAAGATAGTGGTGCAAATTTGCTGAGCCTATCCCACATGGGCAGGTTTGTGCCATACGCCGGATGGAGATTTTCAAAATCGTATTTCAAAAAATTACCTCACAGTTCAGTAACAAAAGGCAGTATCATCGGACTCTGCCTGGTGGATTTATAAAGATACCCTGATAAATTAGCCCTAATTTTACTTTTTAAAACTGCAGTATCAAAGTTCTTCTTCTGCATTGACGCTTCGATACTCTCATCTACAACGCGTTTCATTTCGCCTATTAAGGCTTCTGCTTCTTTTTCATAAATAAAGCCTCTTGTAAGAATTTCAGGAGGTGCTATAACCGAATGGTCATCTGAAGAAACAGAAACAACAACGACTACCATGCCGTCTTGTGCTAAATGCTTCCTGTCTCTAAGCACGACGCTTCCTACATCACCAACGGTTGTACCGTCAACAAACACTCTGCCGGATTCAACATAGGAATCTGCCTTAATTGCGGTTTTTGAAATCTCAATTACCCTACCATTCTCGGCGACAACTGTGTTTTCGCTGCTCATACCCATTGATTGAGCGAGTTCAGCATGCTTACACAGCATCCTATATTCACCGTGAACAGGAATAAAAAACTTAGGTTTAACAAGAGCTAACATCATCTTTTGCTCATCCTGCGATGCGTGACCCGAGACATGAAGATCTGTGTGCCTGTCATAAATGACCTCGGCGCCCTTGTGGAATAGTTCATCAATCACTCTTGAAATAGTTGTTTCATTTCCCGGTATTGCAGATGCGGAAATAATAACTCTGTCTCCGCAATCAATATTCACCTGCTTGTGCTCAGAAAATGCCATTCTGTAAAGTGCTGACATACTCTCGCCTTGGCTACCTGTGGAAATAATAACTGTGTTTTCTTTGGGCAGACTCTTTGTCTGCCAAAGTTCAACAAGCACTCCCTTTGGTATCTCCATATACTCAAGCGCACGAGCTAACTTAATCATGTTTTCCATGCTTCTTCCTGTAACTGCCACTTTGCGATTATACTTAGCAGCTACATTCATTATTTGCTGAATTCGCTGGATATTCGAAGCAAAAGTTGTTACTATTATTCGTTTATCACAGCCCTTAAAGAGTTCATCAAATTTATCTGCTACTTTACGTTCAGATATAGAATAGCCTGATTTTTCAACATTGGTTGAATCGGAAAGTAATGCTAACACGCCTTCCCTGCCAAGCTGACCAAAGCGCACTAAATCAATCATTTCGCCTTGAATTGGTGTTACATCGATTTTAAAGTCTCCGGTGTGTACAACTGTGCCAATTGGAGTTTTTATTGCAAGAGCCACAGCATCTGCTATTGAGTGGTTTACATTGATAAACTCAATCTGAAAACACCCGACTTTAAACTTATCTCCTGCCTTTTTTGTGAATATCTGTGTGTTTGTAAGCAGGTCATGCTCTTCGAGCTTTAATTCAATTATACCGGCTGTAAGCCCCGTTGCATAAATAGGCACATCAAGATCGGAAATCAAATACGGTATTGCACCTATATGATCCTCGTGACCGTGCGTTATTACGATTCCCCTTATTCGGTCTTTATTCTGTTTCAAATAAGTAATATCAGGAATCACAATATCAATGCCGTATAATTCCTCATCAGGAAAACCAAGTCCGCAGTCAATTAATATAATATCCCGCCCATATTCAAATACGGTGAGGTTTTTACCAATCTCACCAAGTCCTCCAAGCGGAATAATCTTAAGTTTTGACATTATTTTCTCCTTTGTATAGTTTGTTTGTAATATTATTAAATGCAGCGTCAGCTACATTTCAGTTCTGCCTTCAAGTGCTCTTGTGAGCGTTGCGTCATCCGCAAACTCTAAATTTGAGCCGACAGGGATGCCGTATGCAAGGCGACTTACCTTTATTTCAAATGGCTTTAAAAGCCTGGAAATATACATTGCCGTGGCTTCACCTTCGGTATCCGGGTTCATTGCCATAATAACTTCATCGATACTTCCGTTTGCAACTCTTGAAATAAGCTCTGAAATTTTTATATCATCAGGTCCAATATTTGACATCGGTGACAGGGTGCCGTGCAGCACATGATATAAACCGTTATATTCCCTACCGCGCTCAAAGCTAAGGACATCTCTTGGTTCTGACACAACGCAGATAGTGCTTTTATCTCGCTTATCAGATGTACATATACGGCAGTACTCCCCTTCGGTCAGATTCATACATGACTTGCAGGTTTGCACATTTAGCTTGGCGTCAATAATAGCTTTTGCAAATGAAGCGGCATACTCTTCAGATTGACTTAGCACATAAAACGCTAGTCTTTGTGCGCTTTTTTTCCCTATCCCCGGCAGAGCCGAAAACTTTTCTATTAGATTTTCGAGTGAAGAAGGGAAAAATGACATTTAATATACCTCAAATTTATTTAATATTAGCTTTTTAACTTTTTGCTGAATACAGCTTTAAATCAGCAATTGCGGCAGCTCTGTCGGAGGATTTGAAAATCGCATTACCTGCTACAAGAATGTCTGCTCCGGCATCGGCGACTAAGGGTGCCGTTTTGTTATCTATTCCACCGTCAACCTCAAGAAGGCAAGAAGGATTTTGCTTGTCGATAAGAGCGCGAATTCCGCGTATCTTAGGAAGCTGATCCGCCATAAATTTTTGACCGCCAAAACCCGGTTCAACTGTCATTACCAAAATTAAGTCCAGCATAGACAAATATGGTAAAATAACTGAAGCAGGTGTTTTAGGTTTAATTGACAGACCGCACTTTTTTCCGGCTTTTTTAATATCGGCTAAAGCAGTCAGAATATCCTGTGGCTGGTCTGCCTCAACATGAAAGCAAACAAGATCTGCACCTGAATTGCAAAACCTTTCTACATATCGGTGGGGCTTATCAATCATAAGATGAACATCTAAGAAAATGTCACTGTGTTTGTCAATTGCTTCTAAAATCGGAAAACCTACCGAAATATTTGGGACAAATATACCGTCCATAACATCCACATGCAGCAGGTCTGCCCCGCCTTCTACTACGCAATCTATTTCAGACCCGAGTTTAGAAAAATCAGCAGAAAGAACTGATGGTGCTATCTTTATCATATTAATTCCTCGCAAATATAGTAATAGTATTATACTACCTGTGTCAATTGCACGCAATACCCTTGACGAGCGTTCTATTTAGCGATAAAATCAGTCTATTGATGTGTTTAGGGGTACTAAATGAAGGCTAAAAGACTACTACTGAGAATTGCATTAATTGCGGCACTTTCTTTTACCGCATTTTTTTCTGTGCAAATATATGACGGAGCTTATGGATTTGAGCTCCTGCTCAATATTTTTGCTTTATTTTCTTCTATTTCCGCTGCAGTTGCAACAATAGTCGGCCTCAGCAAGAATAAAAAGAAAAAGGGCAATACGGAAGAACAGGTGCAAGCAACAGCTGCAGAAATCACTGAGGCAGAAAAAATTTTACTCGACAGCAGGCAGTACCTTACCACCCTGGCATCAATGTATTCAAAAATTGACAGTCCCAAGATTAAAGGTCAGATTAATGAGCTTATGCGAGTTTCAGATAAGATAACTCAAAGCGCTCAGGCAGACCCATCGGATATACCTCAGGTAAAAAAGTTTTTAAGCTATTACCTGCCGACAACAATTAAGCTTTTAAAAGCCCATATGCAGATGAGTTCGCAGGGTTACGAGGGCGACAATCTAAATAAATCAATCAGCAGCATTGAGGAAATGCTTGACACTGCAATTGATGCATATAAAAAACAACTTGATTCACTTTTTGCCAATCAGGCTCTTGATATACATGCTGATATTTCTGTAATGAATAAAATGATGACCCGTGAAGGGCTGATCGGCAATGATGATTTTGAGAGCATAAACATATACGAGGATACTGCCGGTTCAGAAAGCTCTGAGATTAAAACTGACTCAGAGGCAGCAGGTACAGTTTCAACATCTAACTAACATATATTCTCATTACGAAAGGAAATTACTATGGAAAATAACAACGAATTTGTCCCGACACTAACTCTTGACCCAACGCCGGAAACAGCATCCGCAACTGCTGTTGCTGTTTCAAATGAAACAGAAGTTTTAGCTACCCAAGCAGCATCTGTGCAGGAAGAAGATATCCCGGTTGAGAAGCTCGAAATTGATATTTTGGCACCTGCTGAGCAGGCAGCTGTTCGCGAGTTTGCTTCTAAAATTGATATCACAAATTCAGAACAGATACTAAACTACGGCTCTTCTGCTCAAAAGAACATTTCTGAATTTTCTTCGGCAGCTTTGGGAAGTGTCAGAACTAAAGATATGGGTGAGGTCGGTGCTGAGCTTTCTAAGCTCATTGTTCAGTTAAAAGGCTTTGACTATGATTCTAACGAAAAAAAGGGTCTTAAGGGACTTTTTAGAAAAAGTCGCCAGAACATTGCAGGATTAGTTGCTCAGTATGATAAGGCAGAAACAAATGTTAATAAAATAGTTGCTGAGCTTGAAGTTCATGAGCTTGCTCTAATGAAAGATATCGCTCTTATGGAGCAGATGTACGAGAAGAACCTTCAATATTATAAGGAACTTACAATGTACATTATTGCCGGAAAGCTGAAAAGCAAGGAGCTAAGAGAAGTTGAGCTTCCCAAGCTGCAGAAGATTGCCCAGGAATCAGGCTTGGCTGAAGATGCCCAAAAGGCAAATGATTTTGCAAGCATGATCGGCAGGTTCGAGAAAAAGCTGCACGACTTGGAGCTTACGCGAATAGTATCAATTCAAATGGCACCTCAGATTAGGCTTATTCAGTCTAATGACACCGTTATGACCGAAAAAATCAGAAGCTCTATCGTGAACACGATTCCCCTTTGGAAAAACCAAATGGTTTTGGCACTCTCAATGCACCACTCGCAACAGGCAATGCAGGCGCAGCGTGATGTTACTAACGTAACCAATACTCTGCTAAGAGAAAATGCACAGAAGCTGCATCAAGGCAGCGTAGATATCGCAAAGGAAGCAGAGCGCACAGTCATTGATATTGAGACATTAAAGTTCACAAATCAGGAGCTTATTAAGACGCTTGAAGAAGTAAGACTGATTCAGCAAGAGGGTTCTGAAAAGCGTATGGCTGCTGAAGTTGAGTTAGGAAAAATCGAGGGCGAGCTTAAGAAAAAGCTGCTTGAGTTAAGAGGATAATTGATCAGTAATTAAGTTATGCAGGACAGATGAAAGTATCTGTCCTGCATTAATATTTGGTGGAGCCGGCGGGAATTGAACCCGCGTCCGAAAGCACATCCACCGAAACCTCTCCGGGCGCAGAGAGTCATCTACATTCCCTTACATATGAGCTGACGCTCAATCTCATATACTTGGTAGCTTCATTATGCATGGTGTACTCAAAGCTTTGCACACTCACGTTCGCCACTAATCGACGCCCTCTTCCAACTCGTGGCCCTTTTGGAGAGAACGCTCACTGCTTAAGCAGCGAGAAGAGCAGTTTCGTTACTGTTCTTTAATTTATAAATTGCCGGTTTTAAGGATGGCCGACGCATCCGCCCGCTATCTCGGATTTTGTACCCCCGTCGAAACCGTTGCGGCCCCATGAGAGTATTCCCGCACCTGCAAAGCATCTGCTATGCAGGTGCGATATTTAATTAATTAAAGCTTGTTGGGTTCAGGATATTCTTCACCAAAGGTTTCTACTGTAGCTGATTTTATTATCTGAGCTGTTCTCGGCTTATCATTAAAACCAACAGGGGTGCACGCAATCGAATCTACTATATCCATGCCCTCAACTATTTTACCGAAGGTTGCATACTCACCATCTAAATGGGGTGATTTTTCGTGCACAATGAAAAACTGGCTTCCTGCTGAATCAGGCATTGCAGATCTTGCCATGGATAAAACACCTTTATCGTGCTTTAAATCATTTTTAAAGCCGTTATTCTTAAATTCGCCTTTAATTCTGTAACCCGGACCTCCCATACCTGTTCCTTGGGGGCATCCTCCCTGTATCATAAAGTCTTTGATGACTCTGTGAAAGCAGAGGTTGTTGTAGTATCCGGATTTAACCAGACTAATAAAATTATTGACTGTGTTAGGCGCAATCTCGGGATAAAGTTCTGCTTTAAAAACTGAGCCGTTTTCCATTGTGAATGTTACTATTGGATTTTGCATTATATATTTCTCTCCTTTAATGAATGTTCAATATCGCGCTGTGCCTGTCTTTTCGCTTCTACTTCTCTCTTGTCATGTAGCTTTTTACCCTTGCAAACGCCAATCTCAAGCTTTACTCTTCCGTTTTTCAGATATATTGACAATGGTATAAGCGCATTCCCGTCTTGCATAACAAGCACATTAAGTTTATTTATCTCTTTTCGGTGCATTAACAAACGCTTCGGTCTCATAGGGTCCTTATTAAAAATATTGCCCTTTTCATATGGACTAATATGGACTCCCCTGGCAAAAAGCTCTCCGTTTTTTACTAAACAAAATGAATCTTTCAGATTTACTGCACCTTGCCTAACTGATTTTACCTCGGTGCCGAAAAGCTCTATACCTGCCTCATGCCTTTCAAGAACAAAGTAATCGTGAAAGGCTTTTCTGTTAGATGCAATTTGCTTAACTCCCAAAGAGCGTGGTGACAAAAATATCCCTCCATATTTTTATAGTACTATTATAGCACTTTTTGTGTTATAAATATAGATACTTCGTTAATTTTAGGTATATACAGGTGCGGAAAATTAGAATAACATATATTTAAAAGCAAGTAAACTATGAATTTAGGGTGTATTAAATGAAACTTTTTGAAAAGTGTATCAGCAGCAAAACCGTTTATGAGGGAATAATTGTTAATGTTAGGCGTGATATTGCCGAATTAGAAAACGGAAAAGAAGTAAAAAGAGAAGTTGTTGAGCATCCCGGCGGTGTTGCCGTTATCCCGATTGATGAAAATAATATGGTATACTGTGTGCGTCAGTTTAGATATCCCATGTCAGAAATCACACTTGAAATTCCGGCAGGCAAGCTTGATGCAAATGAATTGCCATTTGATTGTGCTGTAAGAGAGCTTTCTGAGGAGACAGGTCTGACAGCCGGAAAGATGATTAATCTCGGTGCCTGCTATACTTCTCCAGGATATTCAACTGAGGTATTGCATATTTTTCTTGCATTAGAGCTAAAAAAGGGTGAGAGTCATCCCGACGAAGATGAGTTTTTGAGTGTTGAAAAGCAGCAACTTGGTAACCTTGTTGACGATATTATGTGCGGAAAAATAAGCGATGCTAAAACAGTTATTGCAGTATTAAAAGCAAACGAATATTTAACGGAACGCTAAAAAAGCGTTCCGTTTTACTTTTTGTAGAAAAATAATCGTTTAAAAATTTTCGCTACTAATAAGCTTCTCAAACTCAGTTTCACTTAGAACTTTAACATTTAATGCTTCTGCTTTTTTTAGTTTTGAGCCCGGGCTATCCCCTACAAGCACATAAGATGTGTTTTTTGAAACGCTTGAGCTGACCTTGCCTCCCAAGCTTACGATGATATTTGTTGCATCATCACGAGAATAGCTTGATAAAGTTCCGGTGAGCACGAATGTCAGCCCACTAAATTTATCGCCTTTTATTGCAGGCTTATCGGCATTAAAAGAAACTCCTGCTTCACGTAGTCTTGCAATTTGATGCACTGACTGCGGATTTGAAAACCACTTCTTAATAAATCCGGCGGTAATACTCCCCACTTCCGGAACGCCTGTAAGCTCATCTGCCGTAGCATTATTCAGATTGTCCAATGTTCCAAACTCAAAAGCTAAAACCTGAGACATTTTCTGACCTACCTGTCTGATTCCAAAGGCAGTAATCAGTCTTGCAAGCCCTGCCGACTTGCTCTTAGAAATTGCAGATATAAGATTCTGAGCGGATTTTTTCCCCATACCATCGAGTGTCGCTATTTTTTCAGCATCTAAATAGTATATATCTGCCGGTGAAGAAATAAGTCCGTTTGAAATCAAAATCCTTGCCACTCCGATTCCAAGACCCTCTATATCCATCGCATCTTTAGAAGCAAAGTGAACTATGTTTCTAAGTACCTGAGCCGGACATTCAAGACCGGGGCAGCGTATGGCAACACCTTCAAAGTCCTCTTCCAATAAAGAGCCGCATTCGGGACAATGCTCGGGCATTTTAAACGGCAGGGTTCCTTCCGGCCTTTTTGACAATACAACCTCAACAATTTCCGGAATTATTTCACCAGCTTTTCTGACTTTCACTGTATCTCCGATTCGAATATCCAGCTTTTCAACTATATCTTTGTTGTGCAAGGTAGCATTTGTAACTGTTGTACCTGATAATCTGACAGGGCTGAGAACTGCCTTTGGTGTTACGGCGCCTGTTCTGCCGACCTGAACAGTTATATCAAGAACAGTACTCTCCTTTACCTCAGGAGGATACTTATACGCAACTGCCCATCTTGGTGCTTTTGATGTACTTCCGAGATATTCTCTTTGACTGAGCTTGTCGACTTTAACAACAGCTCCGTCAATCTCAAATGGGAATTTCTCTCTGTCATCACTAATTTCATCGATTCTCAGAGAACATTCCGATACCTCTTTATATCTGTCACAAGGTACTGTCTCAAATCCCAAATCGGAAAGAAACTTAACTGATTCAAAATGGCTTGCAAATGTAGCTACATCCGCCTTTTGTATATTAAACGCAATAAAATCAAGGCTTCTTGATTTTGCGATCTCGGGATTTAGCTGTCTCATTGAGCCTGCTGCTGCGTTGCGCGGATTTGCAAATAACGGCTCCTGTGCTATTTGACGCTCTTCGTTAAGACTTAAAAACACAGCCTTAGACATGTATACCTCTCCGCGAATAACAAGCTCATTAGGGGCATTTTTTAATTTTTTAGGAACATTTTTAATTGTCCTGACATTTTCGGTAACGTCTTCACCGGTTTGCCCGTCTCCTCTTGTGGCAGCCTGAATAAATACACCGTTTATATACTTAAGTGACATAGATAACCCGTCAACCTTAGGCTCTACGCAAAACAGGCAGTCATCGTTAAGTGCTTTTTTCATTTTTATTAGCGAAGAGCTTAGCTCCTCCTTTGAAAAAACATCGACAAGGCTCTCTAAAGGGACTTCATGACTCACCTTTTCAAAAGAATTCTTAACACTTCCCCCGACTTTCTGTGTCGGTGAGTCAGGTGAATAGAGTTCCGGGTGAGCATTTTCAAGCTCCTCTAGCCTCCTTAGCATCGCATCATACTCATAGTCAGATATTATAGGCGCATCATTATCGTAATATAATTTATTGTGCTTTTTTATTTCTTCTCTAAGTTTTAATATTTCTTCTTTATACTGCAATATTTTCACCACCTTAATTTATGTTATTATCTGTGAAAATGCATTAATTATTCCGTATTTTCCGGACTCGTATGTAAGTCCACCCTGAACAAAAACATTGTAAGGCATTCGCAGAGGCGCATCAGCAGAAAGCTCAATTGACGAGCCTTGAATAAATGCTCCGGCAGCCATTATAACTTCACAATCATACCCCGGCATTTGCCACGGCTCAGGCGAAACGAAAGAATCTACAGCGCTGCCTGACTGTATACCGCGGCAAAAGCTCTTTAGAAGCTCCGGAGTGCCGAGCTTTATACACTGAATAATGTCCGATCTGGGCTCATCTGACGACGGATAGGTCTCAAAACCAAAGTGCTCCGCCATTTTAGCGCATAGCAGCGATGTTTTGACTGCCTGCGCCACAACATGGGGGGCTAAAAATAGTCCTTGAAATAGGCTTAAATTCGTGTTTAAGGTGGCTCCGCACTCCCCTCCCACACCGGGAACGGTTAATCTGTAGGCAGCCTTTTGCACAAGGCTCTCCTTTCCTGCCACATATCCGCCGCAAGGGGCTATGCCTCCGCCGGGATTTTTTATTAATGAGCCGGCTATTAAATCCGCACCTACTTTAGTAGGTTCATATGTTTCGGTAAACTCTCCGTAGCAGTTATCTACTATGATTACAGAATTAGGAGATACTTGTTTAATATCTTTACAAATTCTTTCTATATCTTTAACTAAGAGTGTTTTTCTGGTGCTGTATCCGCGAGAGCGCTGTATTAATACAAGCTCCGGTAAAATTTCTTCAGCTGTTTTCCTAATTGCTTCAAAATCAGCGCTTCCGTTATTTAATACAGGTACTTCATGGTAATTAATTCCTAAATCCAAAAGGCTACCCAGATTATTGCCCGTTATTCCAATAACCGACTGTATTGTGTCATAAGGAGCACCCATTACACTAAGCAGCTTATCTCCGTGCTTCAACGCTCCATACAGTGCACATGCTATTGCGTGTGTTCCGTTTACAAAACCAGTTCGCACAAGGGCAGCTTCGCAGTCAAATATTTCTGCAAAAACTAAATCCAGCACTTCCCTGCCTCTGTCATTATAGCCATAACCGTTTGTGCCCGCAAAGCAGGTATCAGATACTCTGTGCTTCTGAAATGCTTTTATAACTTTCTTTGTGTTTATTTGAGATATATTATCTATTTCGGAAAATTTATCTTTTATCAGGTTTTCACATAACGATGCCGCTTCTATTACCGTTGTATTCTCTGTCAAATCATTCATCCTCACTAAATCCTAATACAATATTTCTGAAAAGGTCTCCTCTCTCTGCAAAGTTTCTAAATCTGTCAAAAGAGGAGCAGGCAGGAGACAACAACACAGTATCTCCGAAAACAGCCATATTCTTAGCGGCCGTTACTGCATCTTTTAAATCTTCAGTAATTAGAATCGGGAGTTTGCCCGGGTCATAAAAAACTGATGATTTAACTGCTTCTGCAATTTTTTCTGCCGTGTCCCCTGTTAAGAAAAGTGCCTTAACATGGTCGCATATCACATCTGCCAGATAATCAATAGGTATATTTTTGTCATGCCCTCCGGCGATCAGCAAAACCTTTGTTCTCATTGCTCTTAGACCCGCAACTGTTCTTGTGGGGCTTGAAGCTATGGAATCGTTTATATATGACACGCCATTTATCTTTTTTACAAGTTCAAGTCTGTGGGCAACTCCTCCGTAACTGCGGGCAACTGCCCTGCACATTTGTGCTGAGACCATGCCTTCGACTGCGCAAAACGCAGCTAGGTAGTTTTCAATGTTATGTTCGCCCGGAAGCAGAATCTCCGACGCCGGAATAATAGGCTCCACCTCATAATCCCGCGAATAATAAATCATGTTATCTCGGCAAAAGCACCCGTTTTTCACAGCTTCCTTCATACTAAAAAGCAAAACACCAGACACTGCCTCTTCCTGAAACTTTGCTGTATAAGAATTATCCAGGTTAAGTATCAGTTTTGAATCCGGCTTTTGCATCTCGAATATTCTTTTTTTAGAAAGCAAATAATCCTCAAAGTCAATATGCTTATCTAAGTGATTTGGAGATACATTAGTTACAACTGCTATATCAGGTGAAATGCTGATGCTGTGCAGCTGAAAAGACGAAAGCTCAACAACGGCAATATCATCAGGATTAAAACAAGGAATCTCAGGCAGTAGCGGCTTTCCTATATTTCCGCCAAGGTGAACTGTTTTGCCGGCTGCTTTTAAAAGCTCTGCAATTATTGAAGAAGTTGTTGTCTTTCCGTCTGAGCCCGTAACTGCAATAATCTTACACTTGCACAAGGAAAAAAATGCTTCCATTTCGCTGGTTATTATTGCTCCTTGGTTCTTAGCTGCAATCAGCTTCTCATCAGTCGGCAAAATACCCGGGGTTCTGAATATTACATCAAAGCTCATATCATCAAGATATGAAGGACCAAGGCTTAGCTTTGCGCCCATATTTCTAAACTTTTCTACTATATCGCCAAGCATTTCCTCTGTTCTCATATCACAAATACAAACGCTGATATTATTATTGATAAGAAGTTCTATAAGCGGAGTATTGCTTATTCCAAGCCCGATTACAGCCACTTTTTTATCTTTTAATTCATCAAAATACTGCATAAATTCCATAAATTATCACCTCATAGTCTGTAACAGTATAATATCAAATCTACTTGTTTTCAACAAATATTTGACTATACGAAGCAAAACGAATAAAATATACTTGCGAGTGAATTGAGTGGTCGCGGGTATAAGGCGAAAGCCTGTGCGCGAGGAAAGTCCGGGCTCCACAGGGCAAGGATAACGGGTAACACCCGCCAGGGGCGACCCTCGGACAAGTGCAACAGAGATATACCGCCACATTTTTTTGTGGTAAGGGTGGAAAGGCGAGGTAAGAGCTCACCCATCTTCCGGAGACGGAACGATGCTGTAAACTCTATCCGGAGCAACACCGCGGAGGGACTTATGATCTGCCCGATCGTCCCGAGGAGGTGGCTTGAGCCTGTCGGCAACGGCAGGCCTAGACTGATGACTGCTTTAAACAGAATCCGGCTTACAGATTCACTCGCATTTTATTTAAATGTCTTTTCATACTAATAAGCTGCATCGAATAGATGCAGCTTATTATGTTTATTATTAACATATTTAGTTTTCTTCTTCCCAATTATGCCATACGTCCTGAACATCTTCGTCGTCATCAAACATGTCGAGCATCTTCTGTATGTTCTTTATTCCTTCTTCGTCATCAAGTTTAATGAAATTGTCCGGAACCATTTCCGCCTGCGCGGAAAGTAATGAGTAGCCCTTGCTATCAAGATATTCAGCAACGGCGCTGACATCATCCGGAGAAGTAACTATTTCAAACACATCGCCTTCACGGCTTACATCCTCGGCTCCCGCTTCAAGCGCATCTTCAAAAATCTGTTCATCGCCAATGTCGCCGTCCTCGTTGTTAACGACTATTATACCTTTTCTTTCAAAAGACCAAGAAACACATCCTGTTGTGCCCATGTTGCCGCCGTGCTTATCGAAGGCATGTCTGACATTAGATGCTGTGCGGTTTCTGTTGTCGGTAAGAGTTTCAACAATAATAGCAACTCCGCCCGGACCGTATCCCTCATACACTATTGTTTCAATGTTATCACCGCCGCCGGAGCCCATAGCCTTATCTATAGCCCTTTTTATGTTATCGTTGGGCATATTAGCAGCCTTGGCTTTTGTTATTACTGTTGCAAGCCTTGCGTTTGTATCCGGGCTGCCTCCGCCGCCCTCTTTAACTGCAACAGATATTTCCTTTGCAATCTTGGTAAATATTTGTGCTCTTTTGGCATCTTGAGCACCTTTTGTTTTTTGTATATTGTGCCATTTTGAGTGACCGGACAAAATTCACAACTCCCCTATTATTAATTAATCAGTATATTTTTTGACTACCATTTGCGAGATTTCTCGGCTAAATCTAAAAGTCTAACATAGCTTGTGTATCTGCTGCGGCTTATATTACCATTTTCTACCGCTTCTACAACCTTGCATCCCGGCTCATTTTTATGCATACAGTCATCGAATCTGCATTCTCTTAAATATGCTTCGAATTCGGGAAATGTGTACTGAAGCTTTTCTCTTGGTATAGGCGCCTGCGCCTCTATGTCAAAAGAAGAAAATCCCGGAGTATCTGCTATTAGTATAGCGCCGACACGAAAAAGCTCAACATGCCTTGTTGTATGACTGCCTCTGCCCAGCTTTTTACTAACTTCGTTTACTTTTATGTTTAAACCGGGGTCTAAGGCATTTAGTAGGCTACTCTTTCCGACTCCGGAGTTACCTGTAAATGCACAGGTTAGTCCGCGAAGCCTCTCTCTTAAGCTTTCAATACCAAGACCGGTTTCCGCACTAGTGAAAATAACATCATAAGGTGTGAGCTTATATATTTCGGATAGTCTATCTGAATCGGATAAATCGGCTTTGTTAATGCAAATTATTACCTGGCATGAATTATACTCAGCAAGAGCAGATATTCTATCCACAAAAAACGGATCTCCAACAGGTATTGTTTCCGAAACAACTACTACAAGTGCGTCAATATTTGAAACTGCCGGCCTTAAAAAGCTGTTTTTTCGTTCCTTAATCTTTTCGATAATGCCTTTTTCATTGCTGTCAACTTCAAATTCAACAAAATCACCTACAAGCGGGGATTGATTTTTTAGCCTAAAAATTCCTCTCGCCCTGCATTCAAAAAGCTTATCCTCGGATTCTACATAATAAAACCCGCTTAAGGCTTTTATTATTCTCCCGACTTTTAGCATAAATATTTCACCTTATGGCTTGGGTCCGAGTGATACCCATAAGTAAATCTTTGAATACTCTTCAACAGAGGTATATGCCTCCGTGCTTTGTTTTACAACTATTCCTGCATCATTGTCACTGTATGTATACTTGCTGTCTACGTATGTTAAATTGACAGCTTTCAGCCTTTCCTTTGCCTTAGCCTCAGTAAGCCCCACAAGATTCGGCATAGTAACTTCTTTTAGTGTCGGACCTGAGCTTACGGATATATATACCGTTGAGCCGGAAGACAGCTGCTCTCCGGTACCCGGGTTGCTTTTAATAACGTAGTCCTCTGCAACATCCTCGGATGATTCATAAACAGTTTCCGCGACAAAGCCTGCTTTTTGAATTTCTAATGTGGCTTCCTGATACTGCATACCGACGACGTTAGGAACTTCTTTCATAACAATTCCCGTGCTGATCGTAAGCGTTACATCTATCTTATTTGGTACAACCATCATACTTCTGCCCGGCAACGGATCCTGACTTAAAATTTCTCCGTCGGGCACAGCCGGATCGATTGTGTATTTAACAATAAAATTATATGTTTTATTAAACTCACCGTTATTTACAATAGAATCATATTTTGTACCGATAAAATCGGGAATCTGAACCCGTTCTGCTGCTGAGAAAATATCTTTTATCCAAAATGACCATAGGAAAGTAAATAGCGCAACAATAAAGATTAATACGCCAAAAGCTCCGGAGAGCATGCTCACTTTGCGAGCACGGGCTTTTCTGAGCTTATATTTTTCACGGCTAAGCTCGCCAACATTACTAATAGGCACAACATCCGGAATAATATTAGCATAAAACTCCTTGTCGAAATCCTCCTGCTCACTTTGAGCGGTAGTAGCTATTGCCATAAAGTTTTGCTGTTTTCTATATTCTTCCAGGTCATTTAAAAGCTCTGTAGCATTCTGATATCGTTTTTCAATATCAGGGCACATTGCCTTCATTGTTATTCTGGAAAGCTCTTCCGGGGCTGCCGGATTAACTTCAGACGGAGTGCGGGCTCCACCGCCTATATGCTTTCTGGCAACATCTTCGGTGTCGTCTCCGTCGTAAGGTAAGCTGCCTGTCAGCATTTCATACATTACAACACCAAGCGAGTATATATCACTTCTAATGTCGGGGGCACCGCCCTTTGCCTGCTCGGGGGCGATGTAGTGTACAGAACCCACAGTCTGCTCAGCTTTTTGCTCTGATGCACTCTCGAGGGCAGAAATACCAAAATCAGCGACTTTAATAGTGCCGTCTTTTAGTATCATAATGTTTTGCGGCTTTATGTCCCTATGGACTACACCTTTTGAATGGGCATGCTCAAGTGCTTTGCATATCTGAGTTGTAAAGAACAGTGCTTCCTTCCACCCAAGCGTGCCTTTTTTCTTCATATACTGCTTTACTGTAATACCGTCAATAAGCTCCATAACAATATAATTAATTTCATCGTTATGGCTTACATCGTACACAGAAACTATATTAGGATGAGAAAGCATAGCTACAGCCTTAGCTTCAACCTGGAAACTGCTTCTAAAATCATCATCTTCGGCCATATCATCTCTTAAAACCTTAACAGCAACATAGCGGTTAAGCCTGTTGCACATTGCTTTAAAAACGATTGCCATTCCACCGGTACCAATCAGCTCAGCTATTTCATACCTGCCGTCAAGCGTGGTGCCGAGGTATCTTTCCATACTATCCATGTATCCTCCTAATATCGGAACTACTTAGTTATTATTACAATAGTAACGTTATCTCTTGCTCCTCTGTCCATTGCCTTATAAAGGAGGGCATTGCCAAGAGAAAGCGGGTCTGTGTTAATCTGTGAAAGCTCTAAGATTTCAGAATCTTCAACCATGTTGCTAAGCCCGTCAGAGCAAAGCAGTATTTTGTTTCCCGGGAACACCAGCGGTCTGAACATATCAAACGGGACCTGTTCATTAACCCCAAGTGCTCGGGTAATCACACTTCTGCGCGGATGGATTTTCGCCTCGTCCTGTGTTATTTCTCCATTATCTATAAGCTCCTGCACAAGGGAATGATCTCGGCTTATTTGCTTAATCTTATTCTTTGATATCTTATAAGCTCTGCTGTCGCCCACGTTTAGAATAAATGTACGGTTGCCGATTAGAAGTGCTGCGACTAAAGTTGTACCCATTCCTGTGTAACCCTTATCAAAACAAGAATAGCTGTAAACCATATTGTTAGCAGCCTCGCATGCATTTCCCATCATTTCGATGCAGTCAGGATTCTTAAGACTTGATGAGTTTAGCCTTTGGCTGAAAGTTGAAACAAAAGTTTTAGCAGCAAGCTCACTTGCCAGATTTCCGGCACGCTCTCCGCCCATGCCGTCGCATAAAACGGCCAGAACAGCATTTCTGTCGTCAAATCTTTCAATTATGAAACTGTCCTGGTTCTCTAAACGAACCTTACCACGATCTGTGATTCCAAAACTATTCATAAAGTCTCCACTAAAGCTCCCTACCCTCAGCAGCCTTCTTCCTGAGCTGACCGCATGAAGCATCAATATCAGAGCCTAATCTGCGCCTTATTGTTACATTTGCTTTATTCTCTTCTAGGATAGAATAAAATCGTTTAATTCTTGCACTGCTGCTGGGTTTTAAATCCCGCTCTTTAACATAATTGAGCGGAATAAGATTAATATGTGCGCCAATCTTGCTTGCATGCTTAGCCAAAAGCTTTGCCTGCTCATCTGAATCATTAATCTTGTCTATCATAGCATATTCAAATGAAATTCTTCGCCCCGTTTTTTTATAGTAGTCTTCACATGAGCAAAGAAGGCTGTCTATGTCGCAGACTCTATTGACGGGCATTAACTTAGTTCTAGTTTCATTATCAGGCGCATGCAACGAAACAGACAATGTTAATTGTAAATTACTTTCGGCAAGTTTGTCAACATTTTCTGCTAAACCGCAGGTAGATAAAGAAATATGCCGCATTCCGATGTTCATTCCGTCACTGTCGTTTACCAAAGATAAAAACTTAATCACATTATCAAAATTATCTAAAGGCTCTCCTATTCCCATAAGAACAATATTAGATATTTTATATCCCGAGTCAAGCTCCGTATATAATACTTCGTTTAGCATTTCTGCAGGGCTTAGGTTTCTTATTAGTCCGCCTATAGTAGATGCGCAAAAAACACATCCCTGTCTGCAACCCACCTGCGAAGAAATACAAACTGTGTTTCCGTATTTATACCGCATGAGAACTGTCTCAACAGCATTGCCGTCTTTTAATTTCCAAAGGTATTTTATTGTACCGTCAGTTTTTGAAACCTGTTTTTTGTCAAGAGTTAAACTGTCGATAAAAAATTTTTCACTAAGCTGCTGTATTAGTCTCTTTGGCAAATTTGTCATTTGCTCGAAGCTTCTTATTCCCTGTGATAGCCACTTGAATAATTGCGTTCCTCTGAACCGAGGCTCTCCCATTAAAAGAAGCTCCTCTTCTATTTCCTCTTTACTAAGAGATTTTATATCGATTTTTTCATTATACATATATAAAATCCATCCGTGTTATCTATATGTGGCCAAAAACTTCTTGTTTCTAAAACATTGAAGTTATTATTAGAAGACAAAAATTTATTTACTACATCGTTATTTTCTTCTTTTATTAAAGTGCAGGTAGAATATAGCAAGGTGCCACCCGGCGCAACATAAGAAGACGCGTTATTTAGAATTTCAAGCTGCAAAGCCGGTAGCTCTGCAATGCTTTCCCTGCTCTTATATCGGATTTCAGGCTTTTTTCGAATAACCCCTAAGCCTGAGCAAGGAACATCTGCTATAACCAAGTCAAAAGCATTAATATAGTTCTTATTAATAACTCTTGCATCCTCTAGTTTAGTCTTAATACAAGATAGCCCCAACCTTGTAGCACCCTCAGCAACTAAGGAAAGTCTCTTTTCACTTACATCGCAGGATAGTACTTCGCTATTATTTCCGCTAAGTATCGCGGCAGCAAAGCTCTTACCTCCCGGCGCAGCGCAAAGATCTAATATTTTCATTTTTTCTTTTGGTGCTGCTTGAGCTACCGACAGAAAGGCTGCATCATCCTGTACATAAAACATTCCGTCACAATATTCCTGAACAGAATTAATATTCGGCATCTTATCAATAATTAACGAGCTGTCAGTACCTGCTTTTTTCACATCATAGCCCTTAGATGTCAAATCATAAAGCAGGCTATCTACACTGCATTTTAGTGTATTTGTTTGCAGAGTAATACCCGGCTCTGTATTATTTGCCAAAAGAAATTTTTCTGTAAAATCATATCCGCAAATTTTAATAAAATACTCGCAAAGCCAAAGAGGGTGGCTGTATTTAACAGACAAGAATTCAGACTTTGTGTCAGCTGATATCGGGGGCAGTTTGTCTTTAGCATCAGATAATTTTCTTAATACTGCATTTACAAGTGAAGCTGCGTGTCTTCTTTGCTTTTTGCAAATACTAACTGCCTCGTTAACTACCGCTGACGGAGGAATTCTATCTAAAAATAGTAGCTGATAAGCAGATATTCTAAGTATATCCAGCACAGTCGGCTCAATTCTATTAATGCTTCGGCTTAAATATAAGGACAAATAATAGTCTAAGAAAAATGTATTCTGCACTGTTCCTCTGACTATTTTATTGCAAAGCGCCTTGTCTGCTGCATTTAAGCCTTCCGAGACTAAGCTTATAGCTTCGTCTAAAAAAATGCCTTGTCTTCTTATCTGCTCCAAAGCTACTAGGGCTTTTCGCCTGGCGTCCGGTTTTTTCATAATGCATCCACTTCAATCGGATGCCCCAGAAGCCAGTCGGAAGCTGCCATGCGCCTTTTCCCTGCAGCCTGTACCTCTGTAATAAGCACCGTTTCGCCTCCGCCACAGGCAATTTCAATTCCGTTTTTGTCTGCTTTTACAACAGTACCCGGTGCTTTATTTGTTTTTGTATCAGTGTATCTGGGTGAAAATATTTTTAGTTCAGAACTATCTATGCATGCAGAAGCGCAGGGCCAAGGTTCAAGCCCGCAAATCAAATTTACTATTTCTTTGCTGCTTTTGCTCCAGTCTACTTTTGAATCATTTTTGCTAAGCTGCTTTGTGTATGTGGCTTTGCTGCTGTCTTGCGGCGTTCTCGGGGCAAGATTAGACCCAATGTCTTCTACGGTTTTTGAAAGAAGCTTAGCCCCAATATCAGCTAACCTTTCAAACAGCTTATCTGATGTTTCGTACTCATCTATTTTGGTTTCTTGGCAGTAAATAATGTCACCGGCATCCATTTCAGATGTAAGGTGAATAGTGCAAACACCTGTAACTTTATCTCCGCTTATTATTGCTTGCTGTATCGGAGATGCTCCCCTGTGTTTCGGCAATAATGAGCCGTGCAGGTTTATAGCTCCGTATTTAGGAATATTCAAAAGTTTTTGAGGAAGTATTCTCCCATAAGCTACAACCACAATAATATCAGGCGATAGATCACTTACTTGTTTAATAACTTCGTCTGATTTTAGGCTTACCGGCTGAAAAACGGGTGTGTTTTTTAAAAGAGCCAGCTCCTTAACCGGAGGCATAACAACTTTATGTCCTCTTCCCTTTGGTTTATCAGGCTGAGTAAAAACAGCTACAATCTCATGCCCGTCTTCATAGAGCCTTTTCAGCGAGCTTGCTGCAAACTGCGGAGTTCCCATAAAAATAATTCGCAACTTATTCTTCCTCATCATTTCGGCTTTGCATTTCCGCTATCTCTTCATCTGTGAGCATTTTATCCGCCAGCTCAGTAAATACTATCCCGTTTAAGTGGTCAATCTCATGACAGTATGCCCTGGCAGTGAGTCCCTGCCCTTCAGTAATAAACTCATTACCAAATCTGTCCCTAGCCCGCACCTTTACTTTATCGGGTCGTCTGACAACTCCAAACTCGGAAGGAAAAGAAAGGCAACCTTCAGGACCAATTTGCTCACCTTCACACTCTATTATCTCGGGATTGAGAAGCTCAACAATTTTTTCGTTCTCAGGATCAGAAACATCCAAAACCAATGCAGCACGCCTTAGCACACCGACCTGCGGCGCTGCCAAGCCAAGTCCTCCGGAGTCTAAGAGTGTCTCTCTCATATCGTCTAAAAGCAAATGAATTCTGTCGTTAAAATCAGTAATCTCACGGCTTTTCTTTAATAAAGTCGGATCCTGACTATTTAAAATATTTCTTAGTGCCATACTATCACTCCTAATCTAATGGATTAATATCCCCAAAAATCTGAATACCTTTAAAGTCCTTATCATTTGAAAGCTCAGTAATAATACCTGAGACTAAATTTTTAATATTACTTTTACCGCCTTGGCAAATTGTAATTCTATATCTAAAGCGGTTGCTAACCTTGAAAATCGGCAACGGTGCCGGGCCCAAAATTCTGCATGTTTTATCTTCCTGTGCTATATTTGCGTTTAGCGCATCTCTTATTGTACAAGCAGATTTATAAACATGCTCCTCATTTACACCTGTGCATGTAATTGTAATCAGTTCTTTATATGGCGGCAAGTCCAGAAGCCTTCTAAGCTCAATTTCGCTGCTATAAAAAGCTTCATAATCCTGCCCAGCTGCCTGATTAATTGTTTCATTCTCGGGTGAAAAAGTCTGAATAATTGCTCTTCCGACTTTTTCAAATCTGCCGGACCTGCCAACTACCTGAGTTATTAGAGAAAATGTTTTCTCTGAGGCTCTGTAATTCCCGCTGTAAAGTCCCTGATCTGCATCTATAACACCGACAAGCGTAACATTTTCAAAATTTAGACCCTTTGCAACCATTTGAGTTCCGATTAGTATTGGCACTTTATTATCGATAAAATTGCTTATTACCGATTCATGACCGCCCTTATATCCCACTGTGTCGGTATCCATGCGAAGAACTTCAATATCAGGAAATAATGATTTCAGTTCCTCTTCAAGCCTCTGTGTTCCTACTCCGATTTGCAAGGTTTCTCCACCGCATTCAGGGCACTTAGAGTTGTGCCTGTGTGAATAGCCACAGTAGTGGCACATAAGCTTGTTGCCGTAGCTATGGTAGGTTAAGCTCACGCTGCAACTCGGGCAGGACTGCACAAATCCGCATTGCGGACAGACAACAGTTTTGCTTGCACCTCTTCTGTTTAAGAAAAGAATTGACTGCTCATTTGCTTTAATATTCTTGCATAGCTCTTCATATAGTTCACGGCTTATCGGGCTTCCGTTTCCTCGGCGCAGCTCGGACTTCATGTCAACTATTCTGACCTCCGGTAAAGGAGTGCAGTTATATCTTTCCGGTAAGGCAAAATACATGTATCTGCCGATTTCAGCAAAGTATCTGCTTTCGACAGACGGGGTTGCTGAACCTAAGAGCAAGGCAGCATTTGACTGAGCACATCTGTAGTTTGCCACATCTCTGGCGTGATATCTTGGAGCATTTTCTGATTTATATGTATCTTCCTGCTCTTCGTCAATAATGATTAGCCCGAGATTTGAAGCTGGTGCAAAAACAGCGCTTCTTGTCCCTATTACAATACGTGCAAGTCCGCTTCCTATTCTCTTCCACTCATCATAACGCTCCCCGGCACTTAAGCTACTGTGTAAAATAGCAACTATATCTCCAAAATGGGAGTAAAAAGTCTGTACCATTTGAGGTGTTAAAGAAATTTCCGGTAAAAGTAGTATCGACGACTTGCCGGCTTTAAGCATTTTTTCTATTAAATGTAAGTAAACTGCAGTCTTTCCGCTGCCAGTCACGCCAAATAAAAGACCTATTTTGAGTTTTTCATCAGTAATATTATTCCAAATGCTTTCAAAAACCGAAAGCTGATCAAAGGAAAGCTCAGGTAAAGGAGCATTTTCACTTAGTACATTTATCTGTGGTCGCCTGAAAACTATTTCTTCCGCAATAGAAATATATGCGCTTCTCTCCAGTGCCTTTATGCCCTGCATTCCGGCTCCTGTAAACTCTTTTAGCTCATTTAATGAGACATATCCGACAGAGCATAACGTGCTTAGCACCTTTGCCTGAGACGGTGCAGTTCTTCTTTTTGTGTCTGCAAGCACCATCGCATCCTCTGCCGGAATTATTAGCTCGACCATTTTTATTGTCTTATCTCGGATACTCAGCTTGCCGGATTTATACCACAAGCCTGCCGGTATCATTGCCTTAATTGCATCATAAACTGTGCAAAAAAACCTGCTTCTCATCCACAAAGCAAGTTTTAACTGCTCATTTTGCATAATTGGTTCCGAATCTAAAAACTCAATTATAGATTTTAGCTTTCTCTGCTTGCTAAGCTCAGAAGAAACCGATAGAATCAGCCCTTCAGTCCTCCTGTTGCTCCTTGAAAACGGTACAATAACACGAGCCCCGGGAACTGCGAGCTTAGTAAATTCAGCCGGTACAAGATAGTCATACGGCTTGTCCAAAGCATACGGTATTCCGGAAACAGCTATCTTTGCAACTAATTCAATAGACATATTACTAAGCCGCGTCCTATTTTTTTATAGAGAGTTTACCTGTAAAAACTTCTTCAATCGCAGTTGAAACAGGCTTTTTTTCAAGTAACTCTGCCTGATCCTCAGCAGTTTCGGCAATTGTTCTTGCCCTTCTTGCAACGAGATTAACCAGCAAATATCTGCTTCCTACTTTTTCTACAAGTTCAACCATTGGGGGATACAACATCATTAAAATACACCTCTGTTAATAATTCATAGTTTTTTGCTTTGCATTTTTCAGCAGTAATAATAGCATCTATCTTAGAAGCCGCAACACCGGGAGAATCGTTAATTACAACATAATCGTATCGATGTGCTTCAAGACACTCAACTTTTGCCTGAATAAGTCGCTCAATAATTTTGGTCTCTGAGTCAGTTTTTCGGCATCTGAGCCTTCGTTCCAGCTCAGCAGCATTAGGAGGCAGTACAAAAATACTAACCGCTTCTTCATAATTGGATTTAATCTGTCTTGACCCTACAACCTCAATGTCTAAGACAACACTAATACCCTCTTTGAGCTTTTCTTCAACATAAGCTCTCGGTGTTCCGTACATATTGCCGACATAACTAGCATGTTCAAGCAACTCACCGTTATTAACCATATCTTCAAATCTTTCCTTGCTTATGAAGAAGTAGTCAACACCATGTTCCTCTTTGCTCCTCATTTCTCTGGTAGTCACAGAAACTGAAAAACAAAGGTCATCGCGCAGCTTTAAAAGCTCGGAAATAACAGTGCTCTTACCGGCCCCGGAAGGACCTGAAATTACAACAAGTATGCCCTTTTCGTCTATAGTCATTTGTTCTCCTAACAGCTTTATTTTCAGGTCTTATCCTCAAGTCGAAGGCTTATCGCCTCCGGAACTAATGAAGAGAGTACAACATGCTCACTGTCCATAAAAATCACAGACTTGGTTTTGCGTCCAAAGCTCGCATCTATCAGTATTCCCTTTTCCCTGGCATCGGAAATTGTTCTTTTTATTGGGGCAGACTCCGGAGACACAACGGAGACTATCTTTTCCTCAGCCACATAGCTTCCAAATCCAATATTTATTAGTCTCATGTATTACTCCACATTTTGAACTTGCTCTCGTATTTTTTCTATTTCTGCTTTCAGGTCAACGACAGTGTGTGCAATCTCCGAGTTTTGACATTTAGAGCCAATAGTGTTAGCTTCTCTATTTAGTTCCTGAACGAGAAAGTCCATTTTTCTGCCTATAGGCTCCTCTGATTCTGCCATTGCTCTTAGCTGGCTAAAATGGCTTTTTAACCTGACTGTTTCTTCATCAACAGCAATTCGGTCAGCAAATATAGCCGCTTCTGTGAGTATTCTGCTCTCATCAATGCCTGATTCTGCAAGCACTTCACGCATTTTGTTCTCTAAGCGAACTCTATATGCAAGCTCTGTTGTAGGTGCTGCTTCCGAAATCGCACTAAGCAATGACTCCATAGTTTCAATTCGAGATATGATATCGGCAGATAAGGCTGCTCCTTCGGTTTTTCTCATTGAGTCAAAGCCCAACAGTGCTTCAACAAGCACCTCGTTTAGCTGCGCAAGCAGTTTATCGTTATCAGTTTCCGCAATGCTGACTGCAATTACTTCAGGCAGCCTGCTGACAGACATGACAGAAATATCATTTGGGATTTCAAATTTATCTGAAATAGAACTAAGCTCTGTTATATATTTGGAAACCAAGTCCTCATTAACCGATACTTCTACATCTTCATTTGCAGAGCTTTCAACTGAAACAAAAACATCTACCTTTCCCCTTGAAACCCTACTTTGAACAAAAGACTTAATCGGTGTTTCAGCGAAAAGCAATGCTCTCGGCAGCTTTACGCTCAAATCCAAAAATCTGTTATTCACGCTTCTTATCTGAATAGTAAAGACCTTACCGTTATAATTGCCCCGCGCTTCACCGTATCCGGTCATGCTTTTTAGCATAATTCGTCACCGCCGGAGATAATGCTGATTATGTTGTATGTAATCGGCTTATTCTTTTTCTGCTTTCCGATAATTACCACCACCAAAAAGCCGACAGCCATTGCTGCAAAGCTGGATATTATCTTGTATGTCTCCTCCCAGCCCAAATAGGCGCCTAATAAGTATCCGATAAAAAAGAAAACAAACGGAAGAGCGTAAACAAGCAGAGCAGTTCCCAGTATTCTGGAAGTTTTAGTTTGGATTTCTACCTTATCTCCTAAAGCAGCTCCGATTTCATTTATTGCTTCCAGCTTAATGCTTGATGTATATTTACAAACATGACAGCTGCTGCATCCCTCGCCGCATGCCGTGCCACGCATAACCTCTGCCTCTACCAGTGTCGGGGAAATAATTCTTGTTATAAGTGCAAATTGTGTCATTTTTTGTCTCCTATTTTCTGATATTTACTATCAGCTTGTACTCACCTACAGCTCCGACATCTGCAAAGCCGTCTACATATATCTTTGCCGTAACATAAATCTCACCTGTTGACGTGATATTGTTGAGGTCAGCTACAGCTCTTAGATTGTTAGCAGCTATTTTATCCAAAATTTCCTGTTTGCCTCTGATCGTAACATCTAAACTGCGCGACACTATGTTTGCAGAGGAAAAGCTGCCGGGAAGATTAATATACGAAAGATTTGAAACAGAAAAGCCTTTTGAGCCGAGCCCGAGAATTTCGATTTCAATTTTGGCATCCTTTTCACCTGAAACGTTCTCAACGCCGTTTGGCAAAATAATAGGAAGATTTGCATCATATGTGCTGACAAAACTGGAAAGGTCAATATTGGCAAGCTCAATCTTGTTTATTCCGTCAACAAGCGCCGCATCTCCTGCTATTGTAATCTTTTCGGGGAGAATGCTTATCTTGCAGTTATCTCTTAGTGCTCCGCCACCGGGTGTAATAATAAGGTCTAGAGGAACTTCTTTTTTCTTGCTTATCGGCACAGTTATAGAGACTGTGTCACTGTCAAAAGTAACTTCCCCTACCGGGAGGTCTCTTCCCTCGGAATCACGCAATGTAAAGCTTAAGTCGGCTCGTTTCTCGCGGCTTAAGTTTTGACCGTCTACTATGACCCATGCATGATCAATAAGTTTAACTTGTTTTTCCGGACCGCTGATATTAATAGTTCCCGGATTAAAAGCAAGATTACCGACTATATACCCTTCTTCTGCGTTACCCGTGAAAGCCCCTTTGACTTCAATTGGTTTTTCAAGCAGCTTGTCTACATAAAACTGAATCGTCCTCGGGTAGCTGCTGATTAAACTAATTTCATCGGGGTTAACTGCTTTTTTATACTTTAATGTAAACGGTACAGTATTGTTTCCGATACTTGTAAGCTTTGATACATCAATTACCGCTTTAATATCTGAACTGTGCAGAGAACCGACATTGTCCCAATTGCCTGAAAGTTTAACGCTTACAGTTTTTTGGCTAATATCGGTTATGACAAAGCTCTTAAGCTCACGGATTGCTTCCCTTCCCTCAAATACAACCTCGACATCAGTAAACTCCCTTGTGACGGTTGTTGTTTGTGTTCGAGTTATGTATATCCAGCTGAGAAAAGAAACAAGCAGTGAGATAATCAGCCACAGTATTCTGCTGTCAATCAGTTTTTTCTTCTTTTTTTCCGTCATCTTTTTTCCCCTTGCTGCCGAGAAGTTTGGTTATTGATGAAAAGTCGAACTTCTTATTGTTTTCGTCTTTGGGAAGTAGCTCATTTTTTAATAGTTTTTCAAATGTTTCTGCACTCAGATGCCTTTTTAGCATTCCATCAACTGCAACTGAAATTGATCCGCTCTCTTCCGAAACTATAACGCATACGGCATCGGACACTTCGCTCATACCGATTGCCGCCCTGTGTCTCATACCCAAGTCACGACTGAGCCCGGCATTTTTTGACAGCGGCAGCATGCAGCCTGCTGAAACAATTTGACCTTGCCTAATAATAACTGCCCCGTCGTGCATAGGTGCCTTAACAAAAAATAAATTTCTCAAAAGTTCAGAGCTGACATCTGCATTTATTTTAGTCCCTGTGCTTATAGGTTCTCCAAGGTATGTTGCCCTCTCAAAGATTATTAGAGCCCCTGTTCGTGTTCTTGCCATATCCAAACACGCCAGCACAGTTTGCGCTATAGCAGACTCAATTACCGTTGCAGAATTTGTGCGTGTAAAGATATCTCCTATGCTTCCGCTGCCCATTTTTTCAATAAGCCGCCTAAATTCAGGCTGAAATAGTATTACAATTGCAATTAATCCGAGTTCAACCGTTTTTCTAAGGATAAAACTGAGCATAGTAAGACTAAGTGACTCTGCGAGCATGAACGCAAGAATAATAAAGAGAATACCTTTTGCAAATCGCATAGAGTTTGTGCGACGAATAAGGCTTATAGCAAAATAAATGAATGCGGCAACAATAACGATATCAAGTACATCAGTAAACCGCATCGATGTTAAGCTCGTATTAATTTTTGAAAAAGAATCCGCAATACTCTGCATAATAAAACCACCGGCATAAAAAATCGAGCAAATTACTTGTTAATTAATCAAAATATTATACAACATTTCCTGTATTATAGCAATATAATAGCGTCCTTAATAAGGCTTTGGTCTATTGTTTACAAACTGTTCATTCAAGAAGTGCCACAGCATATGCAGCAATGCCCTCGCCTGTTCCTGTAAAGCCGAGTTTCTCCTCTGTGGTTGCCTTTACACTAACTTGATCCACGCCTATATTTAAGCAATCTGCAATGCTTTTTCTCATTTCTAAAATGAAGCTGCTCAGCTTTGGCTCCTGTGCAACAACTGTTGCGTCAATATTAGAAATTTTGTAGCCTGAAGCTTCTATTTCTTTATTAGCTCTACTGAGCAGAATAAGGCTTTTAATATTCTTAAAGGATAAATCAGTATCCGGGAACAAAGAGCCTATATCTCCCAATGCAGCCGCACCTAAAATAGCGTCTATTATTGCATGTGATAATACATCAGCGTCAGAGTGCCCATCTAAACCCAAATCATACGGAATACTAATACCGCCTAAAATAAGCTCTCTTCCGACTATTAGCCTGTGCACGTCATAGCCAAATCCTATTCGCATTTAATGTTTCCCCTTTTAATTATTAGTTCAGCTAATAATATATCAGCCGGGCTTGTCAGTTTAATATTTTCAAATGAGCCTTCTGTAAGAAAAACAGGGGTCATGTTTCTATAAAACAGTTCGCAGTCATCAGTGATTTCAGTCAAAAAGCTTTTAGACTTTTCATAGTTTTCTAAATATAATCTGCGGCTGAACACTTGAGGTGTTTGATAAAGTCTTATTGCGTCTCGCTTAATACTTTGCACAGCGCCGCTTTCATCAATAAGCCTTGCAGTGTCGTAAATCTTAAGCGCCGGGGCAGCTGCGCCATGTTTTATAGCAGCTGATACAGTGCTTTTTACTATTTCAGCGCTGACTAAAGGTCTTGCTGCATCATGTATTGCAACTAAGTCTGATTTTATTGAGCTTGCTCTTACTCCCAAATACGAAGAAACAGCTCTTTCGTTTCCGCCTTCTATTATTGTAACAGGTTTTTTTATATCAGCTGCTACAATTAATGAGCGTATTTTTTCTATATTTTCTTTTGAGCAAACTACAACATGTTCAGAAATGTAATCACTACTGTCAAAAACCTTTAGCGTTCTTATTATTACGGGTATGTTAAATAAGCTTATTGTTATTTTATCCTCACCCATACGCTGTGAGCTTCCCGCAGCAAGTATTATTGCAGAACAAAGTTCATTCTGTTTAGGATTTGTATTAGGCTTCATTGATATTCTCCATAAAAAACAAGCAGGCAAATTGCCTGCTGTTTTATTATTAATTTTTATGACAAGTTTACAGACTTATGAATACGCTGTTCAACCTCATCATAGCTAAAACTTGAAGATAAAACAATCTCTGAAATAAGAATTTGTTTTGCTGCGTTAAGTATCTTTCGGTCTTGCATAGAAAGACCCTTCTCATCATCGCTGATGATAAGTCCCTTGACTACTTCCGCAACCTCCATTAAGTCACCGCTCTTGATTTTCAGCATATTTTCACGGTACCGCTTGTGCCAATTCTGGTTCATACTTATCTCGATGTCCGAAATTGAGTCCATAATTGTTTCAGCAGCTTTGCTGTCTATAATATGCCTGACTCCAATTTGTTCACAGCCGTCTACTGGTATCATTACAAGCATGTCCCCGGCAGGTAGCTTAAGAACATAGTAGTCCCGCTCTTCGCCATTAATCCTCTTCTTGATTATCTTATCAATAACACCGGCACCGTGCATAGGGTGTGCTATTCTGTCTCCCACACGGAAAGTCATTAAATCCTCCAATCCAACAATACACATTGTAAATACACATAATTCTTATATGTATTATACACTTTTTTTATAGGATTTGCAAGGAAATAGCCAATTATTAATTATCCAATCACAGAGAAACAGATTAATACTTAGATATTCAGTTTAGCCTGTTTTATGCTCTTTAATACAGTCTATTAACTGCTTACTGAATTTCCTCTGAGCTCTCCGGTGCTATGCCGCTAACTTCACCTGTTTCAGAAAGTTCATAGACAAATGCTTTCTCAGCTGCATCAGAAATATCTGCGTTGTCATTAAACTCGTTTGCGGCAGGTGTAATCAGTGCTCTTGCCGACAAAGAAATTCTGTTTTTATCAGTGTCAATAGCAGTAATCTGAACATCCAAAACATCTCCTATGCTAAGGACATCCTCAGGCTTGGATATGTGCCTGTTGGCTATCTGAGAAATATGAATAAGTCCGTCAACACCGGGAAGTATCTCCGCAAATGCACCGAAAGGCATAATGCGAACAACTTTTACGTTAATTATATCACCGACGTTGTTGTTGCTTACAAAAATATTCCAAGGATTGTCGCTCTGCTTTTTGTGTCCCAAAGAAATACGGTGCTTTTCTTTATCGAAGTCTAAAACAAAAACTTCAATTTCGTCACCTATATTAACTACTTCAGCAGGATTTTTAATTCTGTTCCAGCTTAGCTCGGAAACATGAACCATGCCGTCAACACCGCCGATGTCAACAAAGGCACCATAGTGTGTGAGGCTCTTTACAACACCCTTATATTCCTTGCCTACTTCTATTTCATTCCAAACCGCCTCTGAGCGGGCTCTTCTCTCGGCTCTCTCTGCGTCTCTGATGGAGCCTATTACTCTTCCTCTGCCTCTGTTCATTTCGATTATCTTAAGATTTACGGGTTTTTTGATAATGTCGGAAAGCGGTGAGTTCTTGGGAACTCCTGTTCTGGAAGCAGGAACAAAAACACGAATGCCGTTAACTGAAACGACTACTCCGCCTTTGTTTTCTTCCTTAACAACACCCGATACAACAGTGCCGTCTGCATGAGCCTGCTCAATATCGTTCCAGCTCTTTGCTGCATCAAGTCTCTTTTTAGACAGCTGCGCTGTGCCTTCAACATCATTAACGCGCACAACAATAGCTTCTATCTTATCGCCAAGGCTAACCACTGACTCAAGCTCGAGCTCCCCATCATTTGTAAGCTCATCAGCAGGAATAAATGCTGAATATTTTGTTCCCAAATCAACGCTTACATCTTTTGCAGAAATAGCAACAACCGTGCCGCTCACGACCTCGCCGTTGTAAATGGTTTTTAATGACCCTTCCAAAAGCTCGTCAAAGGTCTTCTCTGCATCTGATTTTTGATTTTCGGGTGTGAGAATTTCTTCTGCCTCTGCCATAACTTCAGCAGCATTTTCAGTTGCTGTATCGTTTGCTGCTTCTGCCACAGTTTCTAAAGCAGGGCTCTCTTCGGTTATAATCTCACTTACATTGATTTCGTCGCTCATCTTGTTCAGTACCTCCCAAATTATACACTGCGGGGTTGATGCCCCTGCAGTGATGCCTATGATGCTGACTTTAGCCAGTGCATCAAAGCAAAGCTCCGATGCATCCTCTACAAACTGAGTATTTGCACAGTTTGCTGAGCAAAGCCTGAATAAATGCCTGCTGTTGGCGCTATGCTTTGCACCTATAACAACCATTGCATCGCAAACACCTGATAGTTTTTTGGCCTGCGTCTGCCTCTCTAAAGTCGCAAAACATATTGTATCAAATACTTGTGCATTTGTACATAGCTTTTTTAGAACCTGCTTGCATTCCAAAAGATTTTGCCTTGTCTGTGTGGTTTGAAAAACAACTATTATTGCTTCTTCGGTAATTTCCTTCTTGCTATTAATATATGATTCCAGTTCACGACTGTTTGCAAGAACAGCAGCACTATTACACCTTCCGTATATTCCGTTTACCTCAGGGTGCTCTTTTTCGCCAATAATTATTACGTGTTTCCCAAGCTTTGACGCCTCTTCAACTATTTCGTGTATCTTCTTGACATACGGACAAGTTGCATCAATAAC
>JAAZCZ010000062.1 GCA_012513005.1 Oscillospiraceae bacterium
CTACCTTTAGGAAGTTACTCCTTTAGCCACAGAGCAGAAAAGTGACTGTTAATATGTGCCATTATTAGGATATATTGAAAGACGCATTGTTTAACAGTTTATTGCTTTGCAAGACTTTAAAAATTTTGTGCAACACTACTGATTTTCACAATTAAATTCATCATGATAAACCACACCTTCAAAAATTTTATCATATCTATAGCTCACATTCATTTGTCTCTCGACATAATGAAGCTGTGTAGATATTAATTTTTCTAACCCAAAATTTACAATAATACAGTCTTCTTCATCAAGAAAATGAAACAAACTGTTTTCATCAAATGCTGTATTAAAATTTATTTCATTTTCAAAGTTAGATAAATAATTATGAACATCAACCACACTAAAGATTGGGTTACGGGTTCTATATGGTGCAAATTTTTCTTCCGAAAATCTACCCACTTCTGATTTTGAAAATGCTCTATGATAAATTCCAGATTTAGTAAATGAATAAGTGAATGTTGGGACTAATATCGTTTTGGGATTAAATAAATCTTCAAAAACAGTAATGATAGCTTTTGAAAGGATTTCGTACGATGCATTAACCCTTTTTTTGAAATTACGCAACTTTACATGCAAAAAGATTATTCTTTTTTTGGGTATATTCAATTGCTTAAGCAAATCAAAAACACAGGATTCAACATAATCTCGTTGATAACTCAAAATATCAACCCTCTCCAAAATTGTATTTTTAAAAATAGTACTACTTAATTAGCGTAAAATCTGAAGATCGTCGTCTACGCCTTTTGCCTTCTGGATCTGAAAAATGTATGGTCTCCCAAACCACTTCATATTCACTAATTTTTCTCAAAGCGACTTTTCTAATAAGCTCTCCATACCGGGTTCCAGTTGAAACAATTTTTTAATTTTCCTTCGTCTCATGTCTCAACAGAACATCCCCCGTGTACCAAAAATATCAAGGCGATATCCAACAATCTAACAGCTCAATCATTTCATAAGCAGCTCCCAGCTTACGGGAGTTCCCTTTTCAGCATCCTTTTTTATTTTTTTCCCTATCAGCAAATCGTAATATTCCGGTGGCAAACCATAGCCGGGGCGAACTATGCGCAAATTATTTTGATTAAATACATCACCGGCCTGCATATCCGCAGCCACATAAAGGGAACGGCGAAACTTGAGGGATTTTTCCTCTTTATCAGTGGGACCGTATCTTACATTTCCTAAAGCCTTCCAAGCACGCTCGCTTTCCTTAACCAGGGCTTTCATTTCCTCCGGTTCCAAGGAAAAAGCAGCATCCACTCCCCCCTCAGTCCTCGAAAGTGTAAAGTGCTTTTCAATAACAGTAGCACCCAGTGCAACTGAGGCCAGAGCCACCCCGATTCCCGGCGTATGATCAGAAAGCCCCACCTGGCAGCCGAAAAGCTCCCGCATGTGAGGAATGGTTAAAAGGTTCGAATCCTGCGGATCAGCCGGATAAGTGCTGGTACATTTCAGCAGTATCAGCTCCCGGCATCCCGCCTCCCTAGCTGTTCGCACCGCCTGATCGAGCTCCGCCAGAGCAGCCATGCCCGTGGAGATAATAAGAGGTTTCCCCGTTGCTGCTGCTTTGCGAATCAGCGGTAAATGTACATTCTCAAAAGAAGCAATCTTGTAACAGGGAGCCCCCAGCTTCTCTAGAAAGTCTACTGCCGTTTCATCGAAAGGAGTGCTGAAACAAATTAATCCCAGCTCCCGGCAGCGTTCAAAAATTGGCCTGTGCCACTCCCAGGGGGTATAAGCCTTTTGATACAACGCATAGAGATAATTGCCTTTCCACAGATTCCCCGGGTCATCAATAAAAAAATCCTCTTTCTCCACATCAAGAGTAATCGTATCTGCCGTATAAGTCTGTAGTTTGACGGCATGGACACCGCATTCTGCCGCTACCTCCACTATCCGCAGGGCACGCTCCAGGGACTGATTATGATTGCCCGACATTTCAGCAATGATAAATGGGGGAAATTTAGCGCCTATTTCTTTCTTCTTAATATTTATAATTGAATCAGCCATTCTCCACACCGATCTTATTAATTTTGCTTGTCCAAATGAAGACGATCTAGTATTTCAAAAATTTCTTGCAACTCATGAATAACATGTTTTGCCTTGAATGCTTCGTTTATCTTTTCACCTTCTTGAACCATAATGTCTGCATGCTTTACTTGTATAGTATGCATGTTAATTGCGTTAGCACCGGCAAAATCTTTTGTTATGTCATTCCCCACATATACGGCCTCAACTGGCTTGATATTTAAATAATCAAGGGCAATTTTATAAGGTATTGGTGATGGTTTCCAATAATGCCTGCCAATTTCATCGGTGCAAATAACTACGTCTAACAATTTTTCAAGCTTAAGGGCTTCTATTTTGCGCCTTTGCACCGAAGCCATACCATCCGTGATAATCCCTATAGAAAATCCCTTATGCTTCAAGTTTTGTAAAATGGACACAACGTTTGGATAAAGTTTTATCTCAGGAACGTGGGTGCGATAGATATAGATGAGCAAAGGGATATAATGGTCAATACTCAGGTCAAGATCCCTGAGTAAATAATCAAAAGTTTTACCCCGCCCATAGCTTTGCAAATATAACAGTAATTTGTCAAATAAATACTGCTCATTACAATCTAAATGCTGACAATGCTGACAAAGATAAGCTGCCACGGCTTTAAAGCCACTTTTTACAAAGGTTATTTCCGGATACAATGTGTCATCTAAATCAAATAATATTGCTTTCATGAGTTTTTCACCCAAACGAAGGTAATTGAAAATAAATGTCATAAGGTACACGAACCTGACGAACTTGACCTTCTATCCTTTCAAAGGGGTAGTCTCTTACCTCAGCTCCTATTGCCTCAAGCAAGCTCCAATACAGGCTGTCCAAACCTGCTGTAATAGATATTGTTGATGCCCCTCCAAACCTTGGGTTACATTCAATAATCCGGACATTATTTGCCCTATCCAGTAAAGCCTGCAAAACCACATGGCTGCATAATTTTAAATGTTCAAGAACCCTTATTGCTTCAGCTTGAATTTTTGGATCAAAAAATGTGGTAGTTACTTGCGATTCACCATTAACAATAAGATCGCGAGTTCTCATCACCAGACCTTTTACAACATGATTGCTATACATCCACGCATCTATGCTGATCTCTTTCCCTTTGACGAAGGGCTGGTAAATTGGATCTTCCAATAATTTGCCGTGTTGCAAGGCTTCATCCCTGGAACAATTTAGCTTTATTTTATGAGAACCCGCACCGTATCGCTCTTTTACGACGAACGAATCTGCGTCCAGGTTATCGGGATGCTGTGCAGATGGTATAAAGGGCAGGTTCCTTTCTTGTCCGAACTTAGAAAAAGCAAGTTTATCTAAACAAGTATTAATGCTTTCAAAAGGTGAAACCAAAACGCTAATTCCATGTTCCGCAAACAAAGGCTTATTTTTAGCCCAAAAGAGCAATTCCCCGTCTCGCGAAGGATAGATAACGCTGATATCAAATTTTTTACAGCCTTCTATTAATGCATCTAATTCTGAATCTATAGTCCGCGGCATACACCAAAATTCATCAGCAACAAACTTACTCAATGCATTCTTATCTATATCGCCGGCAACAATGTTGCTGTTTGGATTAATCTTTTTCGCAGCTTTCTTCATTGCCTCGACCAAGGGAACTTTTCGAGAAGCACTTGTTATAAGTATATTTCTTAACGTTTTTTCAGGGCGTTTACCATATGTTCTAAAAACATTGCGTTTTGGCACCACTCAATAACCCTCAATCCTTATCTTTAATTAATCTGATGAAAGACAACCATGTATCAACGAGTCTTGAATTTTACCATTTTTTATTACATGCTTTCTTAGTATGCCTTCACGGACAAAGCCTGCGTTCTCGAGTATAGAGATAGTTATTAGGCGGCTCTCATAAGTCTCAGTATAAATACGCTGAAAACCGAGTTCTAAAAAAGCGAGTTTTTTAATTAATTGTAAAAAAATAGTGAAATACTTGGAGTAAATATTTGTATTAACGGTGTAATCCGGCCTTAGTAAAAAAGACACTTCAGCTCGCTTGTGCTCCCAAGCTATATGCACTAAACCCCCATAACCGATTAAAATATTGTCTTCCAGAATAGAAAGCAGTATATTTTTAGGGTATTTTTCTTTCATATCAGGCCAGATATGGTTATTAAAGTATTCTACCTGCTGTTTTTCTGTTATTGGTTCGGATTGTCTCAGCACATCTATTTGAGCATTCCGCCACTGCCTGATAAGCTCAATATGGTCAGATTGTATGGGCATAAGAGTTAAGCCATCTTGTGAAATAAATTGTGTTTGCATACAGCGATAATAGTGCTTTAAACCATCTTTGCTTTTGCTCTTCATAACTGACACCTCTGTTCAAGCAAAAAAATTCTTCATTATACGATATCGTTTACTATTTACATCATAAGGAGCTTTTTTAATATGTCCTCTTACGTTGGAACGCATCTGCACAAAAACAAATATTCATTTTAGATCACTGGTAGATGTGTCGTTATATGTCTTCTGAACCACATGCCGATTAATTGCTGCCAGCTCCGGTTTTTCATGAAAAAGTTTCAGCACATCTGCAAAGAAAAAATTATGTTTTCCATTATAAAGGCTATCGTATATTGTTTGTATTAACAGATAATCATCAGCAGTGTCTAGTGTCCAGCGTAAGCTGGAATAATCAACATCATTCTTATAATAGTAAATAGCTTCTTTATAATTTTCATAAATCCAGGGAGTAACATGTTCCCTCTGGTAAGCCCTCGTTGCTTTGTAAAAAGCTTCTTTTAACACACTATAGGAAAATACCTCTATATCAAGCCCCCGGGGGTAGGTCCTTTCATTCATGCCAGGCCCTGCATTGGTAACAAGGGCATATTGACCCCGGCATTGTAAGTAAAAATGGATTATTTCATCACATATAAAAGGATTAATAAGGGGACAGTCCGAAGTCGGCTTGACCCCCTGTCATTGGAGATTATACACTTAAAACATTACCTTTACTAAAAATTACTCTGTTTTCGAGCAGCCGCCCTTGACATGGGGCCCCTGGTGTCCATGTTTCATAGGGCCAGCCAGGGCCAGCTGCAGC
>JAAZCZ010000063.1 GCA_012513005.1 Oscillospiraceae bacterium
TCTGCCGGAAAAAGGACTGTTCTTGCCGCACCAAAGATACCACATAAGATCAAGAAAACTCTCCTCACCCAGATTCCATGCACTTCTCACAACACTGTCGGCAAAATCCATCAGCGCCTTGCCTGAGTATTTCTTGCCCTCATGTTTAAGATAAGAAAAACTGCCGTCAGGATTTAGCGGTATGCAGCCGTGATAAAGCAGATTACCGTTGCAGCAGAGGTATGTACTGCCTTTTTTATAAATAAAGTTCATATGACGGCGCAGTGCGCCTGACTCTTTAAATTCAAATATATACTGCTCTATCAGCTTCTCTTCTTCTATACTGAGACGATACGGATCACAGGGGTCAATGGTGGGGAAGAAGCATGAATTTAGACTGTGCACGTTTCCGCCTAAGACAATAGTGTTATCCTTCCAGTTAACCCTGTCAAGCATAAGCCTGTCAGACATTTCAAAGTCAGGATTTCGCATTATAACATTGCCCTCAAGCTTAAAGCCAAGCACAGAGATAGCCAGCTTTTGCATAGCCAGGGAAGATGAGCCATAGACATTTTCGCAAAATTCAGTCAGATGTCTCATAGAGATGCCGTAGCTTCTTTCAAGCACTGCCTCGTTGCCGTAGTCAATACTAATGCGAATAACAGTTGAAATACAGGCAGCACTGCCGGCGGCGGCTCCCAGCCAGAGAATGTCATGGTTGCCCCACTGAATATCCAGATTCTGCTTATCCATCAGCATCTCAACAATAGCAGCAGGCTTTGGACCTCTGTCAAAAATATCTCCCACAACATGCAGTCTGTCAACAGCAAGGCTTTTAATCAAATCAGCCAAGGCAGAAATAACGGTGTGCGCCGTGCCGGTTAAAAAAATACTGTCAACAATTCGGCTGTGGTATCTGTGCTGGTTTTTATCCTCGTCAGCCTGTATATGAAGTAGCTCGTCTAAAACAAACTCCAAATCCCGCGGCATAAGCTTTCTCACATACGACCTTGTGTATTTGCTGGAAAGTGTCTCAGCCAAGGCACGCATCTGCATAATTGTGTCTCTTAAAAACTCATCAGAGAGCAAACCCGCAGCAGAAAGTGCTGCCAGCTTTTCAGTCGGATAATAGATTATAGAACAAAGCTGATGGCAGCCGCTTTCACCAAGCTCGTCAATAAAGAGCTTTCGCACCTTTTCTAAAATTACACCCGAGCAGTTATTTAGTATATGTCGCACAGCCTCATACTCGCCGTGCAAATCACTGATAAAATGCTCAGTGCCCTTAGGCAGAGCCAAAACACTGCCAAGATTAATTAGCTCAGCACAAACAGCTGCCTCATTAGGATATTTTTCAGATAAAAGCTTTATATATTCCTTAGGAAACCGAGACATAAATAGTCCTCCGTGTCATTAAAATTAAAATAATATCTGCAATAATCTTATCATTGCCACAGTAAAATAACAAGATAAAGAAGGTAAAGTCCGAGTAAAGTTTAACTCTTTCCGTGGTTAGACCACAGAATATATTCATAATGCCGAATTATAATAAAAACACAGGAAAGCCTTGAAAAATCAGTAAAAATATGTATAATTCATAAGGTAGCCAAAACAGCGGTAAAAACCGATGTTTATACCATAGTAACGGAAGCCTATAGCATTACTTCTAACCTGAGCGTTTGCCTTTTTGCGGAGGGTATTCGCACTTCCCCGGGAAAAAGCTGCTATTATATTTCGTTATAATAATACTCCGAGCCCGATTCGGGCGCGGGGTATTATTATTTTATGATAAATAAAAAATTTTAAAAAATAGTATTGACAGAACTGTATTACTGTGTTACTGTCATAATACAATGAATCATTGGCAAAAGTAAAGAACCCAAGAGGGAGGTAAAAAATGGAATGGCAATTCGATAACGAAAGACCTATATACTCTCAGCTTGTAGACATACTGAAACTTAAAATAGTTAGTGGAGAGTATAAACCGGGTGAGCGCCTGCCTTCTGTAAGAGATATTTCAAGTGAAGCGGGAGTAAACCCCAACACAATGCAAAGAGCGATGCAGGAGCTTGAAAATCAGAACTTAGTGTTAACTCAGAGAACAGCAGGCAGATTTGTTACAGAAGACAAGGAGAGAGTTGAAATGACAAGAGAAGAACTTGCAGAAGGGCACATACAGTCATTTGTAAAACTAATGGAACAGCTTGGCTATTCAAAAAGTCGCCTGATTGCCTTGTTAGCTGCAAAGATAGGGGAGGTTAAAGAATAATGGCAATTTTAGAATGCAAAGCGCTGAGCAAGAGCTACGGTCTTACAAAGGCAGTAGATTCGGCAGACATAAAAATAGAAGCCGGTAGGGTAGTCGGACTTTTAGGTCCCAACGGCAGTGGCAAAACAACACTCATAAAGCTTGCAGCAGGGCTGTTATCACCGACAAGCGGCGAAGTTTTAATCGAAGGCATGGCACCCGGACCTGAAACAAAGGCGATTGTGTCGTATCTCTCAGACAGAGACTATCTGCCCGATTGGATGAACTTAAACCAGCTGCTGGATTATTTCGGAGACTTCTATTCCGATTTTAACAGAGAAAAGGCGATAGAGCTTTCAAAGCGCATAGGCGTTGTAGATAATAAGCCTTTAAAAACACTTTCAAAGGGCACAAGAGAAAAGCTACAGCTTGTACTTGTTATGAGCCGTGATGCAAAGCTGTTTTTGCTCGACGAGCCAATCGGGGGAGTTGACCCGGCAACAAGGGATACAATAATCGACACAATAATCAAAAACTACAATCCCGATGCAGCGGTTATTATTTCAACGCACATAATAACCGATATAGAAAAAATCTTAGACGATGTAATTTTCATAAACGAAGGCAAAATATCACTGGTAGAATCTGTTGACGACATCCGCGCTAAGCATCAAAAGAGTGTAGATGCCTATTTCAGGGAGGTATACAAATGCTAGGAAAATTAATAAAGCATGAAATGCGCGCAACCGGCAGAATAATGGCAACAGTTTTGCTTTCGGTGCTGGCGGTGACAGTTGTAGCTAATCTGTTTTGGAAGATACAGATGCCGAGCCTAAAAGTTCTCGTGGTCTTATATGATACTGTCAAGTACCTGCTTTTGGCAGCCTCAATAATTGGTGTAATAGGTGTAGGACTGTTTAGCATAGTAGTCATGGTTAAGCGTTTTTATAACAGCTTCCTCAGCAATGAGGCATATCTCTCACTCACACTACCGGTCTCAGTTCACCAGCACATTTGGAGCAAAATAATAGTTTCAATGATTTGGTTTTTCCTCACCGGCGTGGTTATTTTCTTAGCAGGCATAATATCTGTACTTTTAAGCGGAAAGGGAATAAGCCTCTCGGAAATCTACTTCAAGATAATTGAGGTATTCACACTTGCAGTGCAGCAGCTTCGGGCCGAAAATGTTTCGGGCTTCATGATCACACTGTTTTTCATTGAAAGCGCAATAATGGTATTACTTTCAGGAATAGGGCTCTGCTTGCAAGCATATGTTTCAATGGCAATCGGCCAAACAAGCGGAAGCCGCAAAATTCTCTCATCGGTGCTGTCATATCTGGGTATCAGCATGGTATCTCAGATAGTGGTCACTGTTGTAATAACTCTCTGGGGTGTTCCGATGCTCCCGATAGACGGCTTGCAGGTAAGCACGATGCAGGCAGTACAGTCAATACACAGCTTCCTTCTCACAATAATCGGAGTTGACGTCTTACTCTTAGTATTGTATTATTTAGTAACGACTACAATGCTAAAGAAAAGGCTGAACTTACAGTGAGAAATAAGAAGAATTTCATATTAGCAGTTTTAATAGTAAGCTTAATAATTATATGTGCGGGGTGCTCGAAATCGGGCACACCCGCATCATCGTTGCCTGAAACTCAGTCTCCCGCTGAAACAGAAAGCCCGGCTGCATCGGAAACACCCGAGCCTGAGAATACTCCGATGCCCGAGCCAAGCCCTGCAGAAACTCAAGCGCCCGTAAAGCTCTCGGAAACAGAGGATATGGGGCAGGAATATCAGGATAAAATCGTTTTCTACGGCGACAGTAACACAAACCGCCTGCGCTTAACAGAAATTCTGCCGGGGGCATATAGAACAGGGCAAATCTGGACACCTATGAGCGGCACGCTCACACTTAGCTTCTGGAACACAACAACTGTAGTCTACCCCGAAACATGGACAGAAATGCACGTTACCGAGGCAATGAAGCTTAAAAAGCCTGAGTATCTGCTCATTAACTTAGGCTCTAACGGAATTTCATTTATGGACGAAACAGCATTTAAAAACGAGTATCGCAAAATGGTAACAGCACTCAAAGAGGCAAACCCGGAAACAAAGATAATGCTCTCAGGGCTATATCCCGTTGCAAACAGCTATCCGTATCAAAAGGATATAAACAACAACAAGATAGCAGCCGCAAACGAGTGGATATACAGCATAGCAGAGGAAACCGGCACAAGGTATATAGACAGCGGCGAAGCGCTGCGGGCTGCAGATAATAGCCTGCCTGAAGACATGCACACGGGAGACGGCTATCACCTGTCTAAGCAGAGCTTAGAGCTTGTACTCAAATATATAAGAACACACGCATATCAGTAAAAATAATAAATATCAAATAATAAATCTCAGCGAACGGAAGGAATAATAAATGGCCAAGGAAAAAATGGTAGAACAGATAACAGACATGGAAAGGGACTTTGCGCAGTGGTTTACAGACATCTGCACAAAGGCAGAGCTTGTGGACTATTCGGGAGTCAAGGGACTATTTATTCTAAGACCCTACGGCTACGCCATTTGGGAGAATATTATGTCTGCCTTAGATAAAAGATTCAAGGAGACAGGGCACTCGAATGTGTCAATGCCGCTTTTAATCCCGGAATCTCTGCTGCAAAAGGAAAAGGACCATGTTGAGGGCTTTGCACCTGAATGTGCATGGGTCACAATAGGCGGCAGCGAGGAACTTCCCGAAAAGCTCTGCATAAGACCCACCTCAGAAACCCTGTTCTGTGACCATTGGAGCCACATCATCCAGTCGTGGAGAGATCTGCCCTGCCTGTATAATCAGTGGTGCAGTGTCCTGCGTTGGGAAAAGACAACAAGACCTTTCTTAAGAGGCAGAGAGTTTCTCTGGCAGGAGGGGCACACAATCCACCAAACAGCCGAGGAAGCAGAAATAGAAACAGCCCAAATGCTGGAAATATATGCCGAAATCTGTCAGGACTTTTTGGCAATGCCCGTTGTGAAGGGCGAAAAGACAGAAAAAGAAAAGTTTGCGGGAGCCGTCAACACATACACAGTCGAGTGCATGATGCACGATAAAAAAGCCCTGCAATCCGGAACAAGCCACTACTTCGGAGACGGCTTCACAAAAGCCTTTGACATAAGCTTCTCAGATAAGGAAAATAAAATAAGCTATCCGCATCAGACAAGCTGGGGCATGTCCACAAGAGTCATAGGCGGTCTAATAATGACCCACGGCGACAATAACGGCCTTGTACTGCCGCCTAAAATAGCGCCTATTCAGGTAATTATTACCCCTGTTGCCCAGCACAAGCCCGGAGTTACAGAAAAGGCACAGGAAGTATTAGATGCCCTTAAAGCTGCAGGAATAAAAGCCAAGGCAGACTTTTCGGACAATTCACCCGGCAGAAAATTTGCCGAGTGGGAGATGAAGGGCGTGCCGCTGCGCATTGAGCTCGGACCCAGAGATATAGAGTCAAATTCCTGCATAGCAGCAAGGCGTGACACGGCAGAAAAAATCAGCCTGAGCTTAGACGATTTAGCCTCTAATGTAAAAAAACTTCTTGATGATATTCAGCAAAGCCTGTTTAAAGCTGCAAAAAACAACTTAGATAAGCACACATTCACAGCCGAAACGCCCGCGCAGGTAAAGGAAATAATAGAGCAGCACGGCGGCGGCTTTGTGAAAACCATGTGGTGCGGAGACAGAGCCTGCGAAGATAAGATGAAGGAAATAGCAGGTGTAACAAGTCGCTGCATTCCCTTTGAGCAGGAAGATTTAGGAGCTTTATGCCCAATATGCAATAAACCTGCCAAGCATATGATAGTCTGGGGTATAGCATACTAAAAAATATTTATATTAACAGATAACAAAAACTCCTTCGAGAAACTTCTCGAAGGAGTTTTAGCTATAAAATAAGGCTTAAAGTCCGAGACCCTTTCTAAGGTTAACAACAAAGTCCTGAACGTTTGTCACAATGCCCCTAGCCGACAAGCTGCCTCTGTCAGCCAGCTTGTTAACGGCAAATTCGGCAATATCCACGCAGTAGAAATATATCTGACGCACGCTGCCGTCAGGCATAACTCTAAACGAGGGTGTCATATTACCTGTTGCAATAGTGTGCAGCATTGTAGCCATGCAAATAACGGTAGTAGCCCCGCGCACATGGTCTCTCATAGCATTTTGCGCTAAATATGCATCAGAAATAACCTCGGGCAGAGGTCCGTCATCTCTTATAGATCCAGCTAAAACATAGGGAATATTATACTTTTCGCAGCTGTACATAATTCCATTATCGATGTTCTCATTTTTGATAAACTCTTTAATGCTGCTGTGGTATCTGACACGGTTTAGCAAATCCAAGTGATGATAATGCCCGTTCTCGTGAGACTCCTGTGTATAGACATGCTGCCCCAAGGCGGTGTTTAAATAAGCACCCTCTAAATCGTGAGTAGCAAGGGCATTTCCCGCAAGCAGGGCATGAACATAGCCGTTTTCAATGAGCTTACTCATAGCCTCTCTGGCATCACTGTCAAAGGCAAAAGCCGGACCTAAAACCCAAACAATCTTGCCGTTATCCCTGTCGTGACGAAGAAGCTCATACAGTTCGTCGTAGTCTCTTGAAAATGCAGTCTCTCTTGAACGCCCCTGTCTAAAAGCAAAGACATCGGCATTTGCCTTCTTTTCGTTAAAACCGTCGGGATGAACATATATGCCCTCCTCACAGTTTTCGGTTCTGCCGCAAAAAACAAGGTCACCCTTTTTAAGCAGCCTAAACTCAACAACAGAAATGCTGCCGGCTTTCAAAACAGCAACGCAATCCATGCGACTCTCCTCTGCCAAAAGCCACTTGCCGTCTACCTTGAAATATTCGGGGAAAATGCTCATAGCGTGATAGTCATCGGGTGCAACGCCGTCACGCGGGGCAGGAAGATATTTTGCATCAGGAGCATTAACAAATACACTTTGTGTAAAATCAGGTGCAGAATACTGCTTTAACTTAAACATTATTTCCTCCTAATAAGTGTTACAAAACAGCACTAACACAATGTGGCATACATAACAGCCTTAATGGTGTGCATACGGTTTTCAGCCTCATCAAATACAACGGACTGCTTCCCGGAGAATACCTCGTCTGAGACCTCCATCTCGTCTAAGCCGAACTTTTCGGAGATTTGCCTTCCGATAACGGTGTTAGTATCGTGGAAGGATGGCAGGCAGTGCATGAAAATTGCATCAGGCTTAGCCATAGCCATAACAGCACTATTCACCTGATAGTTGCGCAGAAGCTCAATACGAGTTTCCCAAACAGACTCAGGCTCGCCCATAGATACCCAAATGTCGGTGTACAGAACATCGGCGTTTTCTGCACCCTCGGAAATGCTCTCGGTGAGTTTTATGCTGCAGCCGTTTTCTGCAGCAATTTTTCTGCACTCTGCAACCAGCTCATCAGATGGGAACAGCTCACGCGGGGAGCAGGCAGTAAAGTTAATACCCATTTTAGCGCAACCGACCATAAGAGAATTGCCCATGTTATTTCTGGCATCACCAAAATATGTAAAATTAAGCCCGCGAAGTCTTCCAAACTTTTCCTCAATTGTGAGAAGATCGGCTAAAATCTGTGTGGGATGGAATAAATCTGTAAGTCCGTTCCAAACAGGCACGCCTGCATATTTTGCAAGATTTTCAACTATATCCTGACCGTAGCCCCTGTATTCAATGCCGTCATAGAGTCTGCCCAAAACCTGGGCGGTGTCGGAAATGCTCTCTTTTTTACCCATCTGGCTGGTTGCAGAGTCAACATATGTAACTCCCATGCCAAGGTCTAAGCTTGCCACCTCAAATGAGCAGCGAGTGCGTGTAGAGGTTTTTTCAAAGAGCAAAACAACATTTTTGCCCTCAAGATACTTGTGGGGCGTGCCGCACCTTTTTAAATTTTTGAAATTTGCAGAAAGGTCGAGTAAATAGCGGATTTCCTCCGAGCTAAAGTCCAAAAGCTTAAGAAAATTTCTGCCTCTTAGATTAACACCCATAACGAGTCTCCTTAATATATTTTATTATAAATATTTGTATTTACTGCTCTCTAAAAAACGGCATGCTCATACAGCGAGGACCGCCTCTGCCGCGCGAAAGTTCAGAGCCACCGAGCTTAATAACATTAATACCGGCGTCAACCAAAAGCTGGTTTGTCACATAGTTTCTGTCATAGACAATAATAGTGCCCGGCTTTATACAAAGTGTATTAGCACCGTCATTCCACTGCTCTCTGTCTGCAGCAATTCTGCTCTCTCCGCCGCAGAGTATAAGCTCTACCTTATCAAGCCCCAGTTTTTTTGCCAAGACAACATCAAGCGGCTCATTAAGCTCTCTTGCAGTAACAGATGTTTTGCCCTTGCCGCTCAGCTCAAATATGCGCAGAGACTGCAAGATGCCCGGGTGAACAATAAACTTATCCGTGTCAGCCTGTGTAAACACAGTGTCTAAATGCATAAATGCCCTTGTGTGCGGTATATACAGCGCAAGAACAGTGTCAATTTCAGCTTCCTCATCCTTGAATATGTTATAAGCCAAAGCTTCAGCAGCATCAGCCTGTGTGCGCTCTGAAACGCCCAAGCACAAAACATTGGCAGAGAGATTTAATATATCTCCGCCTTCAATGCTGAAATACTCATTGTCAGAATAATAAATAGGCACTTTAACGCTGTATTCGGGGTGATAGCGGAAAATATATTTGCCGAAAACAGTCTCCCTGTTTCTCGTGCTTGTGTGCATCTTGTTAATGCTCACGCCCTTGCCGATACAAGCAAAGGGATCTCTTGTAAAATAGAGATTCGGCATTGGTGGAATAAGAAATCTGGAAGGAGATAAAACAAGCTCAGAAAGCCTGCTGCCGCCGTTTGGGAAAACATCTGAATATGAAACTCCGGACATGGCTTTTACTACAAGCTCTTTTAAATCCTTTATCCCCATCATATACTCAAAAAGAGCATCGCTGTATCCGTATGCGTTATTGCCCGCGCGGGAAATAACATCATCAATAAAAAGACTTTTTAAATCGGAATACCTGGAAAGAGCCTGGGAAACCAAATCTTCAAGATACATAACCTCAACACCGTTAGTGCGAAGCAAGTCGGCAAACCTGTCATGCTCCTCCTGCGCTGCGTGAAGATACGGAATATCGTCAAAAAGAAGGTCTTCCATAGTGCTTGGGCTAAGCTGTTCAAGCTCTCTGCCCGGGCGATGCAGCAGCACTTTCTTTAGCGGTTTAATTTCACTCTTAACACAAATTGGCATAAATACTCTCCGAGACATAAATATTTAGCATTGCAGAATGTGCAGATTACTACAACAAAACGGCAACACCGACGCTGCTTAGTATAGCACAAAAATATTCATTATTCAATCAATTTTGGCGAAATATGCATATAATTAAAATATAAAAAAGGCAGGCAAAAGCCCGCCTTATATTTTGATATTTTATTATTAAGATTTCTTAATAATCAACATGCTCACGGATAAACTTACCTGTGCGCAGGTCGTTATAAGCCATGTTAACCTCTTCATTAGTGTTCATAACAATAGGTCCAGCCCAAACAACAGGTTCTTTTAAAGCTCTTGATCCCATAAACAGAACCTCAGCAGAGCTATCCTTAGTCTTAATGCTCACCCTATCGCCGTCAGTAAGCTTAACCGCAGTCTTTTCGGGCACATCTGTGCCGTCAACGGTAATATTACCCAAAAGGGTAAAGAGCATAACAGAGTCATCATGCTGGGTGTCTATAACTATTTCCGAATTTTCATTTATATGAATATCATAATAGTTAAGCGGCAAATGCTCACCCTTATAGCCCTCATGCTCGAGATAATTTCCTGCAAGAAGCCTCAGCATACCGCCCTCAAATGGAATTTCGGGAATCTCATCCCGCTTCACACTGTGATATGTAGGCTTGCTCATCTTTTCCTTAGAAGGTAGGTTAATCCAAAGCTGAACACCTAAAAGCCTGTCAACAGCGGGCACAGCCTCCTCATGCATTATGCCGGAGCCGGAATTCATCCACTGAACCTCACCGTCACTGATAGTGTCTGAATTTCCCAAGCTGTCGCGGTGCTGCATTTTACCTCTGTACAAATAACTTATTGTCTCAATGCCCCTGTGCGGATGCATAGGAAAGCCTGCGGTATAATCGGCAGGATTTGTGCTGTCAAATGAGTCAAGCATTAAAATAGGGTCAAATTCTCTAACAGTTCTGTTGCCCAGAACACGCACCAAATGCACACCGGCACCGTCAATAGCCGGCATTCCTTTTACCATTGTTTTTACTTTTCTGTTCATCTTAATATCCTCCTCGGATAAATATTTTTTTATATTATACCTGGTATTACTGCTCAAATTATTGCAAACTCTGCCAAGTAGCTCAGATAATACTGCCTTTTCACCTTCAGACATGCCGTGCATTGCGAGCATGTCGACATCATTACTTATATCCAGAACAGCAGCTGCCTTTTCTCTGCCAAGCTTAGTCAGGTGAACATAAATGCAGCGCCCGTCATTTGAGCAGCGCTTGCGTCGTACCAAGCCGGATTTTTCCATCCGCGCAATAAGCCCGGCAACAGTGGATTTATCCAAAGCACACTCTGCTGCAATCTCGCTGCACAACGAAGCATCATTTGCATATAAGTACTCTAAAATCTTAGGCTGCCCGGAGCTCAGCCCAAGCAAAGAAGCCTCCTGCATCAGCTTAAAATGACTTTTCTGAAAACACTTAAAAAGCTTAAAATGCAACCTTTCCTCAGACATAGATACCTCCAATTAGTTGGCATACCAACTATTAATTTGATAATAGCATATAATAATTTTTCGTCAACATAAAAAAGCGACAAAAACTAAATTTAACAGTCTATTCACTAATACAAAAAAATAATATCGGAGCAAAAAAATATAGAGATAATTCAAAGTAAATTATCTCTATATCAATATTTTTATAAATGCAATTAAGTGCCAAGGCTTGTATGTAACCGTGTATGTAACACAGAGGCAACTAAGGTTTATTACTTATTAGTTGCTAAAAGCCGATAAACAAAAAAACCACCCTAA
>JAAZCZ010000064.1 GCA_012513005.1 Oscillospiraceae bacterium
ATTTAATAGAATAGTTTCGGCATTGTCGTCTGCTGTGTGCGCAGTTAGGATATAGTCTGCTTTTACGCTCTTGGCTACTCTTGCTAAAAAATCATATCTAAGCTCTCTTGCCGCTTCCTCGGTTCCAATTTTGTTTTGCTTAGAATATAAAGCCACATCTCCGCTCTCGCAGATAAGGTTTACACCGAGGTCTCGGCAGAGATTTTTTACAAAAGATTCGTCTCTGTCTGACTCTTTACCTCTTAGATTGTGGTTATAGTGCGCGACATGCACAGTGACATCATTTATCTTCGCTTCTGCTGTTGCTCTATGCAAAAGGTAGACCGAGTCTGCACCGCCTGAAACAGCGCATAATATTGCTTTTGCATCTTTTGGAATAATGTCGCATTTACTCATATGACTCATCGCGATTTTTTTCCATTGACAAAAATGTTGTATGTTCAGGCCACCAGACCAAGTCGATTGTTTTTGTGTCGCCACGCCTGTTTTTCAGAATAATTGCCTCTGCTGCGTTTGGGTTTTCGCACTCGTTATTGTAGTATCCCTCGCGGTATAGGCCGATTACGACATCGGCATCCTGCTCTATTGCGCCTGACTCGCGCAAATCTGAGAGCATAGGGCGTTTATTCTGCCTTGACTCGTTTGCCCTTGAGAGCTGTGATAGGCACAAAACCGGCACATTGAGTTCTTTTGCCATTATCTTAAGCATACGGCTCATATCTGAAACCGCCTGTGTTCTGTTTTCCGCTGTTCTATACCCCGGGCCTCCGGCTGACTGCATGAGCTGCAAATAGTCAACCACTACGAGACCTAAATCCGTTATTCTGCGGCACTGGGCGTTCATATCTGCAACTGATAAAGTTGAGTTATCGTCTATTCTGATGTCGGTTGCTGTGAGTACACTGGCAGCGCTACTGAGTCTCTTCCACTCCTCGGGGCTTAGGTTGCCCTTTTGAAGCTTTTTGCCGTCAATAAGACCCTGGTTTGCAAGCAGCCTCTTTACCAGCTGCTCTCTTGTCATTTCAAGCGAGAAAATTGCAACTGTTTTGTTTGATGTCTTTGCAACATTAAATGCCATATTTAAAGCTATACTTGTTTTGCCCATGCCCGGTCTGGAAGCTACCAGAATAAGGTCGCCCCCGCCAAGTCCCATGATAGCATTGTCAATATCGGTAAGACCTGTGAGTGCACCGGGTATGCCGCCGCCGCTCTCTGCAGCCTTTGACAATTCTTCATAGACATTTGCAATTACTCTTGAAATCGGAATCAGTCCGCCGACTGTCCTGTCTTTACGAAGAGCATAAATAAGCCTTTCGGAAAGTTCAAGCATGTCCTCTGCCTTGCCCGAGCCCTCGTATACAGCCGAGCTGATTTCGTTTGCTACATGCAGAATATTTCGCATTAGTGAGCGATTTCTGATTATCTCTGCATACTCGCCTATGTTTGCAGCTGTCGGTGTGACTTCCATTAGCTCCAGCAGATACCGCTCCGACGACGCTTCCCTGAAAACGCCTCTGACCTTCATTTGGTCTAAGACGGTGACGGGGTCTATTACCTGACCGTATGAAAACATGGTCTGGATAGTGTCGAAAATATCGCGGTTTGCCTCTATGTAGAAGTCCGTAGAGCGCAGCTTGTCTATTACTTCAGAAATACAGCGCGGGTCTATGAGCATTGAGCCCACTACCGCCTGTTCAGCAGGTGCAGAATATGGTGCCTGTCTGCCCAGCAGCTCTTCCATCTGATTACTCCTTTAGCTCTGTTCGGTTACAAGGACATTGACAGTGCCTGTTACCTCATATCCGAGTTTAGCTTTTACTTCATAGCTTCCGAACTGTTTTATAGGTTCGGCCTGAATCAGCTTGTTTTTTTCTATCTCTATGCCGTATTGGCTAAGCAGGGCATCTGATATTTCGGCACTTGTTATAGCTCCGAACAGCCTTCCGCCCGTGCCTGCTTTGGCTGTCACCTTGACAACTAAGCTCTCTAAGCGTTTGGCGTTTTCCTCCGCCTGCTCTTTTTCCTTTGCCTGCTGCTTTGCCTTTGCTTTTTCTTTTAGCTTGATTGCATTTATCTTATCGGCTGTCGCCTCTGTTGCCAGGTTTCTGGGGAATAAGAAGTTTCTGGCGTATCCGTCCGAGACATCTTTTAGCTCGCCCTTTTTCCCCTGTCCTTTTACATCTACAAGAAAAACTACTTTCATATTAGCTCCTTTCAATTATTAAAAAATCACGCGTAATAGTCGTCTATTACCTCGAAGAGTTTATTTACCGCATCTTTTAGGGATATGTCGGGCAGCTGAGCTGCCGCGGCTCCCCTGTTGCCGCCGCCGCCGAGTTTTTCGAGTATCACCTGAACATTTGCATCTCCGATTGATCTGGCAGAGATTGTGACGCCGCCGTCTGCAGTCGGGCAGACAACAAACGAGGTTTCTATACCTGAAATGTTGAGCAGCTCATCTGCCGCCTGAGCCACGATTATCCTGTCGTGCGGCTCGCCCGGTGCTGCAATTGCTATTGTGCCTCTGTATAGCTGGGCGTTGTGGAGAATTTCGTATTTTGAGACTGTGTGTCTGATGTCGTTTTGCAGGAGTTTTTTGACCTCTGTGGTGTTAGCTCCGGTTCGCATCAGAAATGCCGAGGCTTCAAAGGTTCTCTCACCTGTTCTTAGGGTAAAGCCCTTTGTGTCGAGAACTATGCCGGACAAAATTGCCTCTGCCTCAAATATTTTTATATCGCCCTTTTCGCAAACCTCTTGCAGCATTTCGCTAAAAAGCTCGCATACTGATGAGGCACTCGGCTCTAAGAATGCAAGATCTGCATTTTGGATAAAGGTCTGTGCTCTTCTGTGGTGGTCTATTACCGCAACTCGGTTGCAGGCTAAAAGCAGACTCTCGTCTTCTACCTGCTCCGGTCTGTTTGTGTCGACTACTACTAAAAATGTTCTGCTGTCGGCACTTAGCATAGCCTCCTGCGGGCTTATAAAGGCGTCTTTATATTCCGGCTCACGGCGCAGCCTCTCTATTAGTGCTGCAGACGCATTTTTCTCAAGGTCGATTACTATTTTGCAGGTTTTTTGCAGTTTTCTTGACATGCATGAAACTGCCACCATGGCTCCCACTGCATCTAGGTCAGCATATTTGTGTCCCATTACAAAAACCTGACTTGAGTCTGAAATGAGATCAGCAAGTGCCTGAGCCATTACACGAGATTTGACCTTTGTGCGTGTCTCAACCTCATTTCCTCTGCCGCCGTGGAACTCAAAGTTAAATCTGTTTTTTATGACCGCCTGGTCTCCGCCTCTTGAGAGTGCCATTTCGGTTGCCAACAGAGAAAACTGGAAGTTTTCCCCAAAGCCCGTGCCGTCTACTCCGAGACCCAAGCTCAAGGTTGCATGTATTCCGGAGGCGCCTATTATCTTGTGCGCCTGCTCTAAGACTACAAATTTCTTTTCTCTCATTTCTTTGAGGTGGCGCTCTTCGAATATGAGCAGATATCTGTCCCTGTCGTAGCGGCGGAAAATTACATCCTTGCCCTCGCACCACTGGATAATGATATCCTCAAGCGAGTCTCTGATTTCGTTTTTCTTTCTGTCGGGCAGACCTTTTGTTAGCTCGTCATAGTTGTCTACAACAACCTGGCTGACTACAGGGCGTGTTTCCTCGAATTTAATTCTGATATTGTCGTATTCAGTGACGTCTATAAAATAGGCTATTCCCATATAGCCCTGGTCATCTGAGGTTTCCTCATTTACTGTGCTGATTACATTTCCCAAAATCTGATATTTTTTATCCATAATTTCGGTGAGCCCCGGGAAGTTCGACTTGCCATCCATTAGCCATTTGCCCGAAAATTCCGGTATTAAATCTGAAACTGCAGTATCAACTCTCTGACCCGATGCCCCGCACATTTCAAAAAACATATGGTTTGCCCAAATAATTTTTGAGTCGTTTAGCATGAAGACTGCCATGGGCAGGGGGAAATTCTTGAGCGTGCTGTTTTTGGCTGTGTCTGTTTCGTAAGTAAGGGTTTCTATGAACTTTATTACTTCACGGCGACGGCGGCGAGACATGATGAGGTGATAAACTATGAGCAGCAGAATAATACCGCCCTCAACAGCAGCTAAAGTATACTGTTTTAATACCAGAGACGCTGCTGCAAAGAGTATCAAAAAGAAAATATACATATTGACGCTCGGTTGCAGTAGTCGCTGCACTTTTTTGTTCATCGGACCACCACCGTTTAAGATTTTTAATTAATAATACATTATAACAAAACAGCATCGTCTTTTCAACAACGGTTGCTCTTTGCCTTTAATATTTTGGCCTTATTTTGGCTTATTTGGGATATGTATTGAGCTAATAACATTTTATTCCAAAAAAACTGCAATGCCCTGCGTAGATACGCAGGGCAAAATGCACGGATTTTATTTTAGAACTCTGCAATTGACTGCATCCAGATATCTGCCTGGGCATCGGAAGGCATTTTAAAGCCGTCTCTGGGCGAGAATGTAAAGCCCATTGCCGCAGGTCCGTCTGCTGTTGTGGAGCGTTTAAACTGCTGGGCAAAGAGTCTCTTCGTGTAGCTTTTTAGCCATTTTGTGAGCTCTGCAGTGTCGTATTCTTCTTTGAAGGCGTGCTTTGCAAGTCTTAAAACCTTTTTGGGCTCAAAGCCGTTTTTGACCATGTGATAGAGATAGAAATCCTGCAAGGTGTATGAGCCTACGCTGTCTTCGCTCTTTTGCAAAAGCTCTCCCTGCTCTGATATGGGCAGAAGCTCCGGTGTTACCGGTGTGTCCAGAATATCAAGTAGGGCTTCGGCTAATATTCTATCCTCGGATTTTTCGGCTATATACCTGACTATTGCACTGACCATTGTTTTAGTTAGGCCTGCGTTAATATCGTAGTTTGAAATCTGATCGCCGTTGAAGGTGCACCAGCCGTCTGCCTGCTCTGATAAGTCCTTTGTACCTACATTGAGACCGCCAAGCTTATTAGCAAGGTTTAAAAGCACCATTGTTCTCTCTCTGGCTTGGGCATTTTCAAAGACAACGCTGTAATCGTCCATGCTGTGTTCGATTACCTCGAAATGCTTTTTCACGCTTTCGCCGATGGGTTTTATTTTTAGGTCAGCACCGAGCTGCTCTGCAATTGTTATGGCATTGCTCTTTGTTCTGCCGGTTGTGCCGAAGCAGGGCATTGTAACTGCTACTATGTTTTTGCGCGGAAGCCCCAGAATATCGAGCGCTCTGGCACTGGCCAGCATTACCAAGGTTGAGTCAACTCCGCCCGATACGCCAATTACAGGTCTGTAGAGTCCTGTGTATTCCATGCGCTTTATAAGCCCGTATGCCTGTATGTCAAGAGCTCTTTCGCAGAAGTCTTCAAAGTCATTTTCGGGTATAAAGGGGGTTTTGGAGTAGTGGCGTGTGAGAACAATTTCGGAAAGCTCAGCTCCCCAAAACACTTTTCCGTGCAGGCTGTCCGCTTCATAGAATGGCTTCTCTTTTTGGCGTGTCTGAATGATAAGCTCTGTGTCGATTTCCGATATCGCCATGCTGTCTGTGCCCTCGTCTGCTGCTAAGACTTCGCCAAGCTCAGCTACAGCGCAAAGTCCTGAATAGACCTTGTCTGTTGTGGATTCTCCCCTGCCGGGGGCGGCATAAAGAGCTGCGCAGCGAAGCTTCTTTGTGTCTGCTGAAATCGAGTTTATAAGCTCTTTTTTTGAGTAGACGCTCATTGGCTCATCAGACAAAACAGCTAAAACTAAGGCTCCTGCTGCGCAGTGTACTTCAGCTGCTGCGCCCGGTGTCTTTATGTCGGCGTTAAACAGCACCGCAACCTCAAGGTCGCTGAGCTCTTCGTGCGCAAATAGCAAATCAGTTGCCATGACAGCCATCGTTTCGCTGTCTAATTCCACATCTGTAATTTCGCTTGGCGCAGGTGAAAATACTGTGCCGTCTGTATTAGCCCTGGGAACAAAACCGAGAAGCTCTCCGTCATATAGGCAGGCTGCCACATTGTAGAGTCTGCCGCCTGCTGATAGGGGCATGCCTACAATAACAAGCATGTCTGTTTCTGCCGTCGCTTCGCTTATTGTTTTAAGAGCTTTTTTTGCACTTTCCTGCAGCTGCTTTTGGAAAAACAGATGCCCGCAGGTAGCTCCCGTTATTGAAAGCTCGGGAAACAACAGGAGCTTTACTCCCTTTTCCTTTGCCCTTTTTATTTCTGCTGTAATTTTTTCTGCATTATAAATTGGGTCTGCAACGCGAAGCTGCGGGGCTGCCGCTGCTGCTTTTATAAATCCGTTATACATAAAACTACTCCTTCTCCTGACTGTCCGGTGTGTGAAACACAAAAAGTGATTTGTCAAAGTATCGCAGCAGCGCTGCTCTGGGAACAACATAGCCGGAATCAGAAAAATATATTTCTATTGCGTTTTCGCCTATCTCGGTTTTTGCTATGCCGCCTATGTGCGGAATAACATTTATATTTAGTTCTTCATTTAGCTCAGTTAAATGCTCTCTGTAATACTCACTTCCGTGCGGCGGCACATAGCCTTTTATCGGTTCTCTAAATGAGCCTATGCAGATTGCAAAAAACAGTATTGTGCAGAAAATAATAAATGCACTTCCGGCAGGTTTTAGAAACCTGACTGCCTCCTGACCTGCCGTCATTTTGCCCTCGTTCAAGTTAATTTCTCCGCTTTATTTTTAGTAAGCAAGTCTTTCGGCGAGGTATGCACTAAGCTCTGAAATCGGAAGTCTTACCTGCTCCATGCTGTCTCGCTCTCTTACCGTAACACAGCCGTCTGCGGGGGTGTTTTCGTCTCCTACCGTTGTGAAGTCTACCGTTATGCAGAAGGGCGTGCCGATTTCGTCCTGTCTTCTGTATCGCTTGCCTATTGAGCCTGTGTCGTCGTATTCGCACATAAAGTCCTTGGATAGACGCTCATACAGCTCTCTTGCGGGCTTTGCGAGTACTTCCTTTTTGGACAGCGGCAAGATAGCGGCTTTTATGGGCGCTAACGCCGGGTGAAAACGCATGACCACACGGGTGTCGTTTTTAGCTTCGTCTACTACTTCTTCGTCGTAGGCTTCGCATATAAAGGCAAGAGTTACTCTGTCTGCTCCCAAAGAAGGCTCGACTACATAGGGTATATATTTCTCGTTTTGCTCTTGGTCAAAGTAGCTCATATCTTGGCCGGACACCTCCTGGTGCCTGCCTAAGTCGTAGTCTGTTCTGTCTGCTACTCCCCACAGCTCTCCCCAACCGAATGGGAAGAGATATTCAAAGTCTGTTGTAGCCTTGGAATAGAACGACAGCTCTTCTTTTTCGTGGTCTCTCAGCCTTAGGCTTTCGTCTTTTATATCAAGGTCCAAAAGCCACTTGTGGCAGTAGTTGCGCCAATATTCAAACCACTCTAAGTCTGTGCCGGGTTTGCAGAAGAATTCCAGCTCCATCTGCTCAAATTCTCTTATTCTGAATATGAAGTTTCCGGGCGTGATTTCGTTTCTGAAGCTCTTGCCGATTTGGCAGACGCCGAAGGGCAGTTTTCTTCTTGTTGTGCGCTGTATATTCTTAAAGTTCACAAATATTCCCTGGGCTGTTTCCGGTCTTAGATATACTTCGTTTGCGCTATCCTCCGTAACGCCCTGAAATGTTTTGAACATTAGATTAAATTTCCTGATATCGGTGAAATCCGATTTGCCGCAGCCGGGGCAAGCTATTTTTTCTTCTTTTATAAGATTTACCATGTCTTCGTTTGACATAGCTTCGACTATAATATCCGCTCTGCCGCTCTGCTCTATCCAGTCTTCGATCAGCTTATCTGCTCTGTGTCTCATTTTGCAGGCTTTGCAGTCAATTAGCGGGTCGTTAAATGTTGTGACATGTCCCGATGCCACCCAAGTCTGCGGGTTCATTATTATTGCTGAGTCAAGTCCTACGTTGTACGGGTTTTCCTGTACGAATTTTTTCCACCAGGCTTTTTTAACGTTGTTTTTGAGTTCGACTCCCAAAGGACCGTAGTCCCAGGAGTTTGCAAGGCCTCCGTAAATCTCACTGCCTGCGTACACAAAGCCTCTGTTTTTGCATAGTGCTACGATTTTTTCCATTGTCTTTTCGCTGTTTTTCATCTGTCGCTTCCTTTCCCGCAGATGGCCTCTGCGGAGATTACATAGTTGTTATAGACATATTGTGTGTGATATAATAAATGGCACATAAAAAAATTATGCAATAAGACACACAATTTCTATCGCATAATATCATAAACGAGAAGGCTAATCAATAAACGTTAAAGATTAGACTTATCTTAGAAAAATTAGGTACAAATCTTTATTAGAGGTGTTAATGTGAAAAAAACTGCTATGAAAAAATATGCGGCACTTATTGTCCGCAAGGGTGCCAATGTCCAAAAGAAACAGCCTGTAGTTATTGTTGCTGAGCTTGATAACCCCGAGTTTATCCGTATGGTGGTTGAGGAAGCCTACCGCGCCGGCGCATCGGAGGTTGAGGTTGAATGGGTTTATCAGCCGCTAACTAAAATTCACACCCGTTGGCAGTCTCAGAAGGTGCTGGGTACTGTTAAAGACTGGGAGGAAATGAAGCTAAAATACAGAGCTAACACTCTGCCTGCCGTTATTCGCATTATTTCGGAAGACCCGGACGGGCTTGCCGGCATTAATCAGCAAAAAAGAGCGAAGGCTATGCAGTCTAAATATATTGTTACAAAGCCGATTACTGATACGATGGAAAACAAGTATCAGTGGTGCATTGCTGCTATTCCGGGTCCTGCTTGGGCCAAAAAGGTTTTTCCTGAGCTTAGCACATCAAGAGCTATAGAAAAGCTTTGGGAAGCTATTTTACACACCTCAAGAGCAGACGGCGATGATCCCATTGCCGCTTGGGATGAGCACAACGCAGAGCTTGCCGCTCGCTGCAAATTCTTAAATTCTCTTAAGCTCACAGAGCTGCATTACAAAGCCCCCAACGGCACAGACCTTAAAGTCGGGCTTATACCCGAGGGTATGTTCTTAGGCGGGCGTGACATGGTCCCCGACACCGGTGTTTATTATAACCCCAACATTCCGTCTGAGGAGATTTTCACATCTCCCATGGCGGGTAAGGCAGAGGGCATTGTTTACAGCACTAAACCGTTTTCATACAGAGGCCAGCTGATTGAAGATTTTAGCATCAAATTTGAAAACGGCAGGGCAACCGAGGTTCACGCCGAAAAGAACGAGGAAGCTCTCAGAACAATGATTTCTATGGACGAGGGCGCAGCTATGCTGGGTGAGTGCGCCTTAGTGCCGCACAAGAGTCCTATAAGCGAGCTTGGTATTATGTTCTATAACACACTATTTGATGAGAACGCTGCCTGCCATCTGGCGCTGGGCATGGGCTTTTCTAACTGCATAAGAGATTATGAAAAATACACACTAGAAGAGTGCAGAAGCATGGGTATTAACGACTCCATGATTCATGAGGACTTCATGATAGGATATGAGGGCCTTGAAATTGAGGGTATTGATGCAAACGGCAAGGTTACCAAGATAATTTCCGGAGGCAACTGGGCGTTTTAGTATCACTTTCCCTTTTCTATCAGTATAAGGAGTATAAAATGAAAAAGAACGAAAAAGCAGATAATTCCTTAGTGAAAGTATCTCCTATTAAGGCTTTTTTGAAAAATAACACTCTCCTGCTTGTTGTTTCGGCAATAATTGTTGTTTTGCTTATTACTATTGCCGTTGTTTTGGCGAGCCGCGGCGGCGGAGACACAAAAAAATATGAGGAGCAAATAGAGGTAGCACAGCTATATATTAAGTCTGAGGACTATGACAATGCTATTAAAGCTCTTGACGCCGCTATATTAATTAAGGACACTGAGGAAGCGCGTGTGCTGCTTTCTAATTGCTGGGCAGGCAAAGGCGACTTGCCTCGCGCTATCAAGGTCCTGGAGAGCTGGCTGTCTAAAAACAGCGGCACGAAGGCATCGGCGCAGTTAGAGGAATACAAGAAAAAGCTGGCTGAGGAGCAGGAAACTGTTATTATCATTGCCGAGCAGCGTGTTAAGGGAGATGCACAGACACTTGCCATAACCAAAAAGACTCTGACAGATGAGGATATGAATAATATAGCTACGCTAAAGGAGCTAAAAAGCCTGAGCATAACCTCCTGCTCACTGTCTGACATATCGAAGCTCGGCGGTTTAGTTAAGCTTGAGACGCTTATTTTAAGCGACAATAATATCCAGGATTTAACGCCGCTTTCATCTCTAATTGAGCTGCGCACGCTTTATCTCGATAAAAACCCTGCCGGTGATTACAAGCCGCTTTACGGGCTTAAAAATCTCAAAACCTTGGATATCAGAGGCAGAGAAATCACCGACGTCACCTTAGACGAGCTTAAAAAAGCACTGCCCGATTGCAGTGTCTTTTCCGACAAAGCTATTGAAGAGGTTAAGGATCTTAGCCTAGGCGGTGTCAGCTTTAAATCTGATGTCACTGAGCTTGACCTGCAAAACAAGGGAATCACCGATATTTCCGTATTAAAAGCCTGCAAGTCACTTGTGACGCTCAACTTAAAGGCAAATTCCGTTTCGGATTTAAGCCCGCTGCTTGAGCTGCCTAACCTTAAATGGCTGAGCATTTGGAAGAATAATGTTAAAGACCTATCTCCCCTGATCGGCATGCCCTGGCTTACCTTCTTAGATGCCGATGAAAACGGCATTACGAACATTGCACCTGTCTCCGCTCTTGTTAATCTTAAAGAGCTTTGGATAAACGGCAACGAGATTAAAAACTTTGGTCCCATTTTCGGCCTTTCTAATTTGGAAAAGCTCGGGCTGGCTGCTACAGGCTTAGATGACGACTCCTTAGGCAGGCTCAGAGCGCTTTCTAATCTGAAAGAACTGCAAATATCCGATAATGCCGATATTACGGGCAACACCGTAGACGACTTAAAAACTTCTTTGCCCAACTGTGTTATCACCCACTCTGACTTAATCTATTTGCTGGAACTCGGCACGGGCAAGTTCCGCACAGACTCTGAGGCTGTTTTAGCTTCTAATATGGGTGTTACGGATATAAGCGCGCTTTCCAAGTTTGACAAGCTTAAAATACTAAATCTTTCCGTAAACTCCATTAAGCAGTTAGATGCACTGTCTGCTATCAGCACACTTGAAGAGGCTGACTTATCCGAGAATATGATTGAGAGTTTAGAGCCGCTGCGCCCGCACACAGCTTTGCGCAAGCTGAATGTCAGCGGAAATAATATTACTGACTTTAAGGGTTTAGAATCCTGCAATGCTCTCACCGAGCTTTATGCCCACAGCTGCCCGAAGCTCGAAGATATTAGCGGCATAGTCAGCGCAAAGGCGCTGACTACCTTGGACCTCAGTAACACCGCAGTTAAAAAGATTGCAGGGCTTATGCTACTGCCGCAGCTTAATATACTTAAACTCGACGGCTGCGAAATAAAAGACATTTCCCCGCTATACTCCCTGCGCAATCTTAAAGAACTGCATGTTAAGGGCGTTGATATTAACCCCTTGGAGCTTGCCGCTTTGAAGCTTGCTCTGCCCAACTGCACAATATACGATTAATCCTTCTTATATTCTCCTCAAAGCTATTCATTTTTGAAAGCCATTGTGTTATAATAAACTAAGCAAAACCCCAAAGACACGATGGAAGGAGAAGTAGCAAATGAAATTCACATTTGTAAAGAAAAAGTTTGATGTCTCCGATGAGCTGCGTGCCTATGCAGAGAAAAAGATCGGCAAGGTAGACCGTTTTTTTAAGAAGGAGAGCGAGGCCTTTGTTACACTAAGTGCCGAGCGAGGCCGCTACAACGCTGAAATCACTATTGAAAACAACGGTATGTTTTATCGCATAAGCGAGCAGACAAGCGACATGTTCGCCTCAATTGATTCTGCCGTCGCGGGTATTGAGCGTCAGATTCGCAAGAACAAGACAAGACTTGCAAAACGCCTGCGTGACGGAGCCTTTGAGCGTGAGGTCAAGCCATTTAGCATCCCCGCTGACGATACCGACGAGGAAGAATTCCGCGTGCTGCGCAGCAAAAAGTTTGACATTAGCCCCATGTCTGTTGAAGAGGCAATTTTGCAAATGAACCTTTTGTCCCACGCATTCTTTGTTTTTAGAAACGCAGACGAAGCAGATGCATTCTCTGTTGTATATCGCCGCAAAAACGGCGGATACGGAATAATCTGTGACGACGGCAACTAAAATATATGTTAATTACTTCTAAAAAAGGTCTTTATGGCCTTTTTTAGTTATTATCTGCTTTTTGAGTTTTGCGGAGGTACTATGGAGACTATACGATTTTCAAATCGGCAGCTTGTCGTTTTGTCTGAAAAAGAAAAAATTCCATACGAAGAAAAATATCAGATTAGGCTGAAATCTGAGGCTGATTTCCTGCCGCAGATTTTAGACTCAGACACAGCCTGTCTAAGGCTCATTGAGGAGCATGCCGGAGCCGGAAAGTTCTGCTTGCAGCCTGACTGCAAAGACGGGTTTTTAGCCTTCTGCGCGCTTAGCTTTGGCTGCGGCTTTGCTGCACTTTTTGACGATGAGCAGTTTTCTAAAACAGTTAAATATAATTCCGAGCTAAACGGCATAGGCTCTCATGCTTTTTCATTTTATCCTTTTAAACTAAGCGATAAGTCTGATACCGGCATCGGCTCGGGTTATGACATACTTATAGCTAAGGGCAGTTTAGAAAGGCTTTTAGAGATTTTAGGCTTTGCCAAAAAGCTTCTGTGCAAATCTGCCGTTTTAATACTCTGCGCCGAGGATTGCAGTTTAGAAGAGCTTAGGAAGGCTCTTTTTGCATTGGGCGTGAATATAATAAGCACTGCGCAGGAAGGCTCTTCATTTGCGGCTTCAGCCATGTACTCAGACTAGCTTTTTTATAGTCGCAAGAATTGCATATAAAAACGACCGAGGGTTTTTTCCTTCGGTCGTTTGCTTTTTCAATTATTATATTTATAGCTTAATAAATGTCGCTGCTCTCTACAAGTTTAACATCTATTTTGATGTTTTTGCCGTCTCTGAAGATTTCGAAGCTGAGAATGTCACCGACCTTTTTGTCTTTTATCTCTTTTAAAACATCGCGGGTCTCTGTGACTTCATTGCCGTTTACCGAAATTAATATGTCACCGGGCTTAACTCCCTGCTTTTCGGCATCGGAGCCGGGGCTGACTTTGGTTATATATAAGCCCTTTGGCAGCTTGTAGTGCTCTGCTATTTCTGCCGGAATTGGTCCTACCGTGACACCTATCATCGGTCTTCCCAGAACCTTGCCGTTATCAAGAATCGACTCTACTACCTGCTTTACGGTTGAAACCGGGATTGCAAAGCCTATGCCCTCAATGGTGCGGGAGGAAACCGACATGAGCTTCATGTTGGTAATGCCCACTACCTGACCGTGCATGTTGATTAATGGTCCGCCTGAGTTGCCTTCGTTTATTGCTACATTCGTTTGAAGCAGTGTCATTGTGTGACCCTTGTGGCTCATGTCGCGGCTTATTGCCGAGATTATGCCGTTTGTCATCGTACCTCTGAGGTTTTCACCCAAGGGGTTTCCGATAGCCACAACAGCATCTCCTTCTACCACATGGTCTGTGCAGAAAACAGCGTGGGCAAGTCCCTTTGCGCTTATTTTTATTACTGCTATATCACTTATGCTGTCTGAGCCGACAAGCTGCGCTTTGAAGGTTCTGTCGTCGTTTAGAATTACCTCAGCTTCACTTGCGCCCTCAATTACATGGGCGTTTGTAATTATATATCCGTCCTCGGACATAATTATTCCGGTGCCCCAGCTTGAGCCTTGACCGCCTGTCTTTGACCTGATTGCCACAGTGTACGGGCTGCATTTTACATAGAGCTCCTGCAAGCTAAGTTGCTCTTCCTCCGGTTCGGGGGCTAAGTCGATACTTGCATCCTTTGATGCCGATATCTTAGGCATACTGATTTCTGCGCTCTTGTTGTCGCTTACCGGATAAATCTTTTCGAAAAAGCTCTTGTAATCCTCGCCCTTGCCCGGTGTCGGAGCGGGTGTGTTTTCCTTTTCTGCCGGGCTTGTTTTTTCGGGCATGTTACCCAGAGAGATTGCCTGTCTGCTCCGTGGTTTTATAAAGCCGACATATACAGCGGAAATAATAAGGGCAATTACACATATAAAGGCTGTTATCCTAGTTGCGCCACGGCGCGGCTTTGAATAGACCTCGTTTGCTTCCTCATTTAGACTGCTGTCGTAATTATTGTCTGAAAATATAAAATCGTTCTTAATTATTTCATCACTTGATCTGTACTGTTCTTCGTTGCCTGCCGCTTCGGGTACGCCTGCGCTGTACCAGTCGGAGCGGGTATTTTTGCTGTTATCGTTCATAGTTTAGCCCCCTGTGTAGCTTGGAATGCAATTTACTTATTGCAATATCTATTGCCTGTCATCTGCTGAAATATTTTCTTTTTCTGCAGATTTTTTCTTTTTTGACTGAGTGCCGCTGTTTTTTAGTTTCACAATTTTGGGCAGATACTTTCTTTTTTTGCCTTCTGCTGTTTCGCTCTCCGGTTTTTGCGGCAGTTTCGGCTTTTCCTTTGAAAGCCTTAGAGTGAACACAAATACTGTTACTCCGCCCTTGCTCTTTACTGCCACAGCTTCGCCGTGAGCATCGAGAATGGACTTAACAAGATACAGCCCAAGCCCGACTCCTTCTCTGTCTAGGCTCCTTGAGCGATCCGACTTGTGAAATCTGTCGAAGATGAGGGATAAATCGTCTTCGGGGATTGTGTCTCCCTCGTTTTTTATTGACACATATGCTTTGCCTTCCTGCTTCCACAGAGAAACGGCAAGCTTGCTCTTTGGTCTTGCAAATTTGACTGCGTTGTCTAACAGGTTATATAAAACCTGAGTTATTGCATCGTGGTCGGCTATTACCGCTATGCTGTCTTCCGGAAGGTCCAGTTCGACTTCGAGATTTTTATCCTCGGCACGGGTTTCGAAATTGAGCAGTGTTCGAATTATAAGCTCGTCAATTTCAAAAGTGCTGCGTCTTGCTAAATCGTTTCCGCGGCTTTGCATCTGAGATAAGTCGAGCATTCTGCGCACAAGTCTTGACAGTCTTCTGGTTTCGTCTGCTATAGTCGCTAAATACTTTTCTTCGTCTTCCTTGGGTATTGTGCCGTCTAAAAGCCCGTCTGCAAAGCCTGATATTGTTGTCATCGGAGTTTTTAGCTCGTGCGAGACATTTGCTATAAACTCGTTTCTAAGCTCCTCGCTGCGCTCTAATGACTCTGCCATATTATTAAACGCAGAAGTCAGCTCTGCAAGCTCGTCTTCGCCCTCTGTTTGTTTGACTCGGTGCGAAAAATCGCCGTAGCCGTATTTTCTGGCGGCTGACGCCATTTCTTCCAAGGGCTCTGACATCTTTTTAGATGTTACTAGTGCAAGCACCAACGCAATGAGCGCAACTCCGGTTGTGAGCAATATAAACGCCCACGCAAGAGCTGTCCATGCTCCTACTATACCGGCTCTTGATGAGCCTATGAAAACATAGCCTAACAGCTCCCCGTTTACAGAGGAGTCGATTCGCTTGGCAACAATGAGAAAGGGCTTATCATAAATCTTACCCAGATGCGAAACTGTGCTTATGCTCCCGTGCTCAGTTAAATCCTGCATAATTTCCGGGCTGACTGTTTCACCAATGTGGTTACATGCTACATTTACATCACTGCAGGAAATTATTCTTCCCGTGCTGTTTGTGATGAAAATATGGTTACCCGTGCTGCTGGATATTGAGCTGATGCTCATTCTAAGCCCCCAGCTCATGAGGTTGCTGTCCACAGAATACGCACTTGCACTGCGGCGGACCTCGTCTGCTACGGAATTTGCCCGCTCCTCATAGGAGTGTATTACATAGCTTCTGCCAAGCAGTACAAAGGCAACTGCCAAAACTATGAAGCTGAGCAGCACAGAAATAGCTACCGATAAAAATTGCCTAAAGTAAATGCTCTTCATTTACTTTTTACTCTTCGCTGCCGCTTAGCTCAAATTTATAGCCCACACCCCAGACTGTTTTTAGTGCCCACTCATCTGAGACACCCTCTAACTTTTCACGGAGGCGTTTAATATGAACGTCTACTGTTCTGGAGTCACCATAGAAGTTAAATCCCCAGACCTCGTCTAATAGCTGGTTTCTTGTGAAAACCTTGTTGGGGCTTGACGCTAAGTGGAACAGAAGCTCCATTTCCTTTGGCGGTGCCTCAACTTTTACGCCGTTTACTGTGAGTACATAGGAGTCTAAGTTAATTGTGAGCTTATCGAAGCTGAGCTTTTTCTCTTTGTCCGTTTCCATTCCGTCTGTGCGACGCATTACGGCATGGACTCTTGCTATTAGCTCCTTGACCTCAAATGGCTTTGTTACATAGTCGTCGGCTCCAAGCTCAAGTCCTGATATTTTATCGTAGACCTCTCCCTTTGCTGTGAGCATTATTATCGGAACCGAGGATTTTTTTCTGATTTCCCTGCATACTGCAAAGCCGTCCATTCCCGGAAGCATTATGTCCAGGAGTATAACAGAAGGCTTTTCGTCCAAGGCAAGTGCAAGTCCGTCGTCTCCGTTTTCGGCTACTGTGACTTCAAAGCCGTCTTTTTCCAAGTATAACCTAAGAAGCTCGCCGATATTCTTGTCGTCCTCAATTACTAGTGCCTTTTTTTCCACGCTTCTCACCTCTTCATTATTACTTTCATTATCATCAAACATTAAATACGCTAAATTACGCTAAACTAATCTCCCGAGTCTAATGGCTGCCTGAAAACCCACTTGTTCTCGGCATTTTTCCAGCCCACACTGTATCCGTCTGAGCAGAAGCCGAGGCCAGAGAAGGGGGCTATTACCGGTTCGCCGTCTTTCACAAAGAGTCCGTCTGCTAGTAGTTTACCCTCTGATGAAAGCAGCTTTTTGCCGCTTATTACATATACGCTGTCGTTTGCGGCGTCTGTTACAAATTTAAGATCTCCGCCTGCAGCTACTGCGCGGCTGTCTTTGTCTAAGACTGCTGTGCTGTCGTCCTCAAGCTTTACGAGAAACAGCCCGCCGCTGCCGTCGAGCAGGTCCTTTGCTCCCGATAAAAACACGGGATCTGTACCTTGCGCCTGAGCATATATGCCGTTTTCTGCCTTTGCCCAAAATCCGTCTCTGTAGGGGGCTGCATTTATTCCGTTTACCTGCATGTGCTCAAATGTGCTGCGGTTTAGATACTGACCGTCTGCGTATATATAGTTGGGATAGATTTTAAGCTCTGTTACACCTGGAAATGCTTTTAGGGGCTCGCCCTGCGTGTCTATTATGTATAAGGTGCCCTCTTCCCTTGCAACTGCAATGCCGCCTACAAAGCTATGCGCCTCCTGGAAAAATTTATCGAAGGCGTAGGTGCCGTCTGTTTTCATGTATCTCCAGCTGTCGCCTATGCAGATTACACCGATGCCCTCTGTGAAAGCTCTGTTGTCTGTGTGATATGCGGGAAATTCAGCTCCGAGGTTTAGTATTATGCCGGTGGCATCAATATAGCCGTGCTGACCGTTTGAATATTTTATTTTCATAAAGTCGTTGCCTTCGATTGCAAGGTCAGAAACTGAGTCGGGTGCGAGTGCCGCTCTTATTTGGAAATCTGCTGTGTCAAACAGCACTTTTCCGTCTCTTGAGTAGCATTTGGCAAGATTGTCTTTTGAATTTGATATGCAAAGTGCGCCCTTTGACATGGGAATTACTTTTTCAAAGTCAAATCCGGTTATCCATGCTCCTGATTCTGAGCAGATTGCGCTCTTTTTTGTGCCTGTTTCTGCATCATATTTAACGAGCTCTAAGATTCCGAGCTTTATGGGCTTGCCGTCTGCTCCGATAATTTGAAGCGGGTTTACGGCAGACAGCACACCGTCTAACACAACAGTGCCGTCTATGCTTATTAGCCCGTACTTTGTGCCTAAAAGTGAGCCTTCTGTTCCATATATCCACGAAGATATAAATGGTATAAGTTTCTCATATGAGCTTGTTTGCACAAACTCAGAAATATATTCGGGTGAAAGTCTTTTGCCGACTATCTCCGGTGCTGTAAAGGGAGTCAGTTTCGACCTGTCTGTTATTATGTTGAATTCGGAGATTACCGCAGTTTTTTCATTGGCGCTCCCCACATTGCCCGTTTTGGCTTTTTCGACCGCGGGGTTTATAAATCGCTCTTTTATCTCGGCTATGCTGTCGTTTAGCTTACAGCCTGAGAGCATTACTGCGAGCAGCAGTATTAGTGGTATAAGTTTCTTCACAGCGTTACCTCACATATCCCTGAGAGGCGATAAACGCCTTCCCTGTGCTGTCTTGCAGCCAATTATAGAGAATTCTCTCCGGGCTGTCTTTTGCCGCGTCTCTGCGAATCGTGGCGCCGTAGTTAAATATGAGCGGATATTCACCGGAGGCAACAGTTTCGGCTGTGGGTTTTACTCCGTTAACCGAGAGTATCTTATAGCTGTCTCCAAAGCCCATATTATTAAGGGCAAAAAGGGTGTTGTAGCCGATTGCTCCGTCTGCCCCGTCAAACACCGCAATAGCTCCTGCCACTGTGCCGTCTGACATATTGATTAAATCCATAACAGGCTCTTTTGCATCCTTGCCCTGCATAACAAGGTCTGTGAAGGCTATCTGTGCCCCCGACCATTCGTTTCTCTGAAATGCCTTAATAGGCTTAGACAGACCACTGAGCTCCGACCAGTTTTTGCTCCTGCCCTCGTATATGTCTCTTAACTGATCTACACTAATTCCGTTTAGGGGATTATTTTTATCCACATAGAAAACAAGGGCATCCTTTGCAAGCGGAACAGATTCAAGCTGATCATTTCCATTTTTCGGCAATACAGCAAGGCTGAGCCCGCAGCTGCCATCCAGCAGCGCTTTGTATGAGTTTCCTGTGTTACCGAAGCTTAAATACTTTGCTGTGTTCTCCCTCGGTATACCCAGCATAATAGAGCATATTGCCTCTGCCATCGGCAGGGCTGAAAAACTGCCTGCCAGCTTGGGGAAGGTTTCGGCATTAAATGTGTATTTAGGTGCTGCTGTGGCTGTTGGTGCCGGGGTGTTCGGTGCAAACGCCGCCCCGCAGCCCGATATAAAAATTACTGCTGAGAGTATTATTGGTAATAGCTTCTTCATTTTATCCTCCATCGTGGATTTGAGTAATACATTATAATATATATTAGTTAAATTGTCACTTATTTATTGACTATAAGCTTTGCCCCGCTTTATTTCTCGGTTTATTCAAGTTGGCGACAGAGCTTATTTTTGTGCCTTTACATGCCATATTAGGGGGCTTTTTGACTATCTGCCTATTATAACCATAAATCACCGAAATAAATGTGAATAATTTGAGAATTGTTCGATTATTGCTATTGACATAGGGCAAGTACAATGGTATATTAGCACTCGAAGGGCGAGAGTGCCAACGACAAAATATTACGGTGTGATTATTGTATGGAACTTAGTGAACGCAAAAAGAAGATACTCGCCGCAGTTGTCGATGAGTATATTAAGACCGCAGAGCCTGTCGGCTCTAAGACCATCCTGCAAACCTGCGACCTTAACTGTTCTTCCGCCACTGTGCGAAATGAGCTTGCAGAGCTTGTCGGTATGGGCTTTTTAGAGCAGCCTCACACCTCCGCCGGGCGAATACCCACAGCTTTGGGATATAGGATATATGTCAATGAGCTGATGGAGAGGCAGAAGCTCTCTATTGAGGAGACTGAGGAAATTAACCGCGGGCTCAATGAAAAGCTTCGTCAGTTAGGAACTGTGGTCAGCAATGTGGGCACCTTGGCAGCTAACCTTACAAACTACACTGCAATGGCGTTTTCCGCTACAATGGCGTGCACCGTTACGAGATATGATTTAATCTATGTTGACGCAAACACCTTTATTATTGTGGCGATGCTGAGCAACAACAGCGTTAAAAACAAGCTCGTTAATCTGCCGATTTCTGTCGGTCAGGATATGATTGTTAGACTGTCTTCGGCATTTAATGCAAACTTCACAAATATTACCGAGGAGAAAATAACTCCCCTGCTAATAAGGGCTACCGAGCGTGCCATTGACGATACTATGGGTCTTACCGGAGTTGTTGCATCGTTTGCGATTGAGGTACTTACCTCCGAAAAGGCAACGCAGTCTTACTTAGCAGGAGCAAATCACCTACTTAATCAGCCTGAGTACAGAGACCCAGGCAAAGCACATGCGCTTATGTCTTATTTATCCGATAATCCTCCGCTGCAAAGCATTGATGTTTCGGAAATCAGCCCCGATGACGGTGTTCGGGTTTTAATCGGCCCTGAAAACGTTGCTGAGGAGCTTAAGGACTCAAGTGTTATTGTTGCAAGCTATGATGCCGGTGACAACACCAAGGGATTAATCGGTGTTGTGGGACCTACCAGAATGGACTACTCCAAGGTTGCGGCAAAGCTGAGTTTAATTGCCTCTGCGCTGTCTGCGCGTTTAGGAGGCGGGAGCGAGCCGCCGCCCGGGCTTCATAATAAATTAATTGTAAAGGGAGATATTCATGAGCCGTAAAAACAAGTCACCGGACGAGAATAATCCGGTTCCGGAAAACGAGGATATAATCTGCGAAAACGAAAATAATACAGCAGAAGAGAAATCCGAATTAAATGAAACAGAAATAAAGATTGAGAAAGAAAGCGATAAAAAGCAATCCGGCAAAAAGAAAGCCGATGCACCCTCTGCCGAATCTCTGCTCAAAGCCGAGAAGGATAAGTATCTCAGGATGCTTGCAGAGTATGACAACTACAGAAAGCGCAGCACAAAAGAGCGCGAGAGTATTTATTCCGATGTCAAGGCAGACACAGTGCTTCGCTTCCTTCCGGTTTATGATAACCTGCTTCGCGCACTTGACACTCCCACAGAGGATGAGGCTTACAGACGCGGTGTTGAAATGATAATGACACAGTTCGACGAGATATTAGCCAAAATGGGAGTCACCCCGATTGAATGTGTCGGAAAGACCTTTGACCCTGAGCTTCATGATGCCGTTATGCACGAGACAGACGAAGATAAAGCCGAAAATGAAATAGTTCTCGAGCTTCAAAAGGGCTTTAAAATGGGAGACAAGGTAATACGCTTTGCCTGCGTTAAAGTGGCAAACTAACTTGCGTATACATTTTATTAATTTTGTATATATTTATTTTTTCTAATAAAAGAGGAGGAACCAGCAATGGGTAAAATAATAGGAATCGATTTAGGCACCACAAACTCCTGCGTATCAGTTATAGAGGGCGGCGAAGCCGTTATCATCCCGAGCGCAGAGGGTGCACGCACAACACCTTCAGTAGTTGCATTTTCAAAAACAGGTGAAAGAATGGTTGGCCAGGTTGCAAAGCGCCAGGCAATAACCAACCCCGACAGAACCATAAGCTCTATTAAAAGAGAGATGGGTTCAAACTTCAAAGTAACAATCGACGGAAAATCATATACACCGCAGGAAATTTCTGCAATGGTTTTGCAGAAACTCAAGGGCGATGCCGAGGCATATCTGGGCGAGAAGGTAACAGAGGCTGTTATCACAGTTCCCGCATATTTCACAGACAGCCAGCGTCAGGCAACCAAGGATGCAGGCAGAATTGCAGGGCTTGATGTTAAGCGTATAATTAACGAGCCCACAGCCGCAGCCTTAGCCTATGGCTTGGACAAGGAGCAGGACCAGAAGATTATGGTCTATGACTTAGGCGGCGGAACATTCGACGTCTCCGTTCTTGAAATCGGCGACGGTGTTATTGAAGTTTTGGCTACTGCCGGTAACAACAAGCTCGGCGGCGATGACTTTGATACAGCAGTTACCGAGTATTTGGTTGCTGAATTCAAAAAGGACCAGGGCATTGACCTCTCCGGTGACCGTGTTGCCATGCAGAGACTGCGTGAGGCAGCTGAGAAGGCTAAATGTGACCTTTCCGGCGTAACTTCCGTCAGCATCAACCTGCCCTATGTGACAGCAGATGCAAGCGGTCCTCGCCACTTAGACCTCACACTCACGAGAGCTAAGTTTAATGAGCTGACACACAGCTTAGTTGAAAAGACCCTCGGCCCTGTTAAGCAGGCACTTTCCGACTCCGGTCTTTCAGCTACCCAGCTTGACAAGGTGCTTTTGGTCGGCGGCTCGACCCGTATCCCCGCTGTTCAGGACGCTGTTAAGTCCATCACCAACAAGGACGGCTTTAAGGGAATTAACCCCGACGAGTGCGTGGCATTAGGTGCTGCAATTCAGGCAGGCGTGCTTCGCGGAGATGTTGAAGGCATACTTCTGCTTGACGTCACTCCCCTGTCTCTCGGAATTGAGACTTTAGGCGGAGTTTGCACAAGACTAATTGAGCGCAACACCACAATCCCCACAAAGAAGAGCCAGATATTCTCCACAGCAGCTGATAATCAGACCTCTGTTGAAATTAATGTTCTGCAGGGTGAGCGTGAGATGGCTCAGTACAACAAGAGCTTGGGGCGCTTCCACTTAGACGGCATTGCAATGGCACGCCGCGGCGTTCCACAGATTGAGGTTACATTTGATATAGATGCAAACGGCATAGTAAACGTTTCTGCAAAGGATCTCGGAACAGGCAAGACCCAGAACATCACCATCACAGCTTCCACCAACCTTTCCAAAGAGGACATTGACAAGGCAGTTCGTGAGGCAGAGCAGTTTGCCGCAGAGGATGCCAAGCGCAAGGAAGAGGTTGACACACGCAACGCCGGTGACCAAATCCTATATCAGACCGAAAAAACTTTGGAAGAAATGGGCGATAAGCTTGACCCGACCGACAAGGGTGAGGTAGAATCTAAGCTCGGAGCACTCAAAACTGCACTTCAGGGCAGCGATACCGCAGCAATTAAGTCTGCAACTGATGAGCTCACACAGGCATTCTACAAGATTTCCGAGAAGCTCTATCAGCAGGAAAACCCGAATGCAGGAGCCCAAGCAGGACCCGAGGGCGGTCAGCCCGGCGACGGCAACCCCGGCGGTGAGCAGTTCTATGATGCTGACTACGAGGTAGTCGACGACAACAAATAGAAATAAATTTTAAAAGGCAACAGCGCACCCGGCGGACGCATCTAATCATGCGTCCGCAAAGGTGTGTATAGGCTGCCTCAGAGGTGACATAAATGGCCGAAGAAAAAAGAGATTATTACGAGGTGCTCGGAATAAATAAGAGCGCCACGGAAGATGAAATAAAAAAAGCATATAGAAAGCTTGCCAAAAAATATCACCCGGACGTAAATCCGGGCAATGCTGAGGCTGAGGCTAAGTTTAAGGAGATAAACGAGGCAGCTCAGGTATTGGGTGACCCGGAAAACCGCGCTAAGTATGACCAGCATGGTCATGCTGCGTTCGACCCGAATTCGGGCTTCGGCGGTTTTGACGGTGGCTTTGGCGGTTTTAGCGGCTTTGGCGGCTTTAGTGATATCTTCGGCGACCTCGGCGATATTTTCGGCTTTGGCGGAGGCGGGGCTACACAGAGAAACGGTCCGCGCCGCGGTGAGAGCCTCCGTGCCACTGTTACCGTTTCATTTGAGGAAGCGGCTTTCGGCACTAAAAAAGAAATCAGCGTTGCAAGAGTCGAGCCCTGCGCCGAGTGCAAGGGCAGCGGCTGCGCTCCCGGCACTACTGCCGAAATCTGCCCGCAGTGTAAGGGCAGCGGCAGCGTTATGCAGTCGCAGAGAACTCCATTCGGAGTTATGCAGGCATCTGTGCCCTGCTCTAAGTGCGGTGGCAGCGGCAAGATAATACATCAGCCCTGCAATACCTGCCGCGGCAAGGGCAATGTCCGAGTTAACCGCAAGCTTGAAGTTAATATTCCTGCCGGTATTGACCACGGGCAGACAATATCACTGCGTGGTCAGGGCGGCAGCGGAATTAACGGCGGTCCTGCGGGCGACTTGCTTGTAACTATCAGTGTTCGCCGTCATCAGCAGTTTGAGCGTGAGGGCACATCTGTGCTGCTTAAAACGCCGATAACATTCGCGCAAGCTACCTTGGGAGACGAAATTATCGTGCCTACCTTAGACGGAGATGTTAAGCTAAATATCCCTGAAGGTACACAGACAGGCTCTGTTTTCCGTTTGCGCGGCAAGGGCATACCCGCACTGCGCGGCTCGGGCAGAGGTGATCAGTTTGTTACTGTTAATGTTAGTGTTCCCAAGAGCCTAAGCTCAGAGCAAAAAGAGGCATTAAGAGCCTTTTCAGCAATGCTTAATGAGCCGGTTCCCAAGAGTTCGGGGAGATTCGGCAAAAAGAAAAAGTAAAGTCTATTTTGATATAATTACATCGGGGTGTCGTTTTAGTGACACCCCGATGTTTTTTTATATTCTTTTTTATCCCAGCAGAGCTCTGTCGCCTGCGAAGCTCTCACCGGATTTAGCTGTGAATCTTGCTATCAGCTCCTCAACCGTGAGTGCCTTTTTTTCGTCGCCCTCAATATCCAGAACTATTTTGCCCGAATCCATCATGATGAGTCTGTTGCCGTGTTTTATAGCTTCCTTCATATTGTGCGTTACCATTAGGGCAGTTAGTGAGTTTTCCTGTATTATCATGTCGGAAAGCTCCAAAACCTTGGCTGCTGTTTTTGGGTCTAATGCCGCTGTGTGCTCATCGAGCATTAATAGCTTGGGCGTTTTCATTGCTGCCATGAGCAGAGTAAGTGCCTGCCTTTGACCGCCGGAGAGCAGCCCGACTTTTGACGACAATCTATCCTCCAGCCCAAGCTCTAAGATTTTAAGCAGTTCTCTGTAGTCTTCCCTTTCTATTTTGCCTATCATCCATTTGAGATTACGGCATTTGCCGCGTCTTGCTGCTATTGCAAGGTTTTCCTCTATCATCATATCGGGAGCTGTGCCCATCATCGGATCCTGAAACACGCGACCTAAGTACTTTGCTCTTTTGTGCTCCGGCAAGCCGACAAGCTCTTTTCCGCCGAGTTTGATACTGCCGGAGCAGGGCTGCCACACACCGGCTATTGCATTTAGCAGGGTTGACTTGCCTGCGCCGTTGCCGCCTATGACTGTGACAAAGTCTCCGTCTTTTAGGCTGAGTGAAATGTTGTCTAAGGCTGTTCTTTCGTTTACCGTGCCTTTGTAGAAGGTCTTAGTTAAGTTTTTAATTTCAAGCATTTTTACCCTGCCTCATCATTTTAGCCGATTTTATGCTCTCTTTGATGCTCGGCAGTGCCAAGAACAATGCAACTAAGATTGCTGAGAACATTTTGAGGTCTGTGGGTGAAAGCCCGAGCCTGACTACTATTGAAATTACTATGTAATATAAAATTGCGCCAAATACAACTGAGAGAAATTTAATTGCGGTATTCCTAAAGAGTTTTCCGAATATAACCTGACCGATTATGACAGCTGCAAGCCCTATTACAATTGCACCCTGCCCCATTTTAACATCGGCGGCTCCTGAATATTGGGCTAAAAGTCCGCCCGATAGACCCACAAGCCCGTTTGAAATAGATAGACCCAAGATTTTCATTCTATTTGTGTTTATTCCCTGGGATCTGCTCATGTTCGGGTTTGAACCTGTGGCTCTTATTGCGCTGCCCATTTCTGTGCCGAAAAACCAGTAGAGTATGCCGATTAGCACTGCTATTGCAACAGCGCAGATTAAAACTGCATGCATATTTTCTCTTGACGACAAGATAAGACTATACTTGTCAACGCTGACTGCCTGATTGCTCTTGCCGAGTATTCGCATGTTCACAGAGTAGAGAGCAAGCTGCGAGAGTATTCCGGATAAAATGGGCGGAATGCCGAAAACCGCGTGCAAAAGCCCGGTTACAAGACCGGCAATTGCCCCTGCTGCAAATGCTGCAACAAGTGCAAACCATGGGTTTACTCCCCCAAGTATGAGCATTACGCAAACAGCGCCTCCGGTTGCTATACTTCCGTCTACCGTTAAATCCGCATAATCCAGCATTCTATAGGTTACATACACACCTATTGCCATTATGCCCCATATTAGCCCCTGCGCCGCTGAGCCCGGCAGGGCTCTTAGCAAGGATTCTAAAAAAGCAGTCAAAGTCTCTTCCTCCGTTATTAAGATTTGTTGCCTGTGCTTTTATCTTTGAATATGCGATATGCGGCTTTTTGTACCGCATATCGCAATATATTTAAGCAAAATGCTTATTCGCCTATTGCCTTTATGCCTTCGGGAATCTCAATTCCGAGCTGCTTTGCAATTTCGGGATTAAACAGCTTTGTGACTTCCTTTGAGTAGACTATCGCTGTGTCTGCCGGGTTTGCTTTTCCCTGCAGAATATCTGCCGCAACAAGCCCTGCGCTGTAGCCCATATCCTTGTAGCTTATTGAAAGTGTAGCTAAGCCGCAGACCTTACACTGGTTTTCTTCCCCGGTAATCACCGGAATTTTGGCGTTTAGTGTTATATTCTTAATTAGCTCTGTGTTGTCTGCTATTGTGTTGTCTGTAGGAATGTAGAGTGCTTCAATTTCCTCGACTGCTGCTGTGAGCACATTTTGAATCTCGTTTGAATCTGCTACTGTGAAGATTTTGACTTCAATTTGCTTGGCGTTTAGAAGCTCTTCCATTTTATCTGCCTGGAATTTGGAGTTCGGCTCCGATGAGCAGTAGAGTATTCCTACCTTTTTTACATTGGGCAGAAGCTCGGTAAATAGCTCTGCCTGCTGATCTAAGGGGGCTAAGTCTGAGGCGCCGGTTACATTTCCGCCCGGTTTTTCGACCGTGCCTTTTAGCACACCTGCGCTGTTATAATCTGTTATTGATGTGCCGACTACGGGGATTTTGTCTGTTGCTGCTGCAGCTGCCTGCAGGGCTGTTGTGGCGTTTGCCATTATAAGGTCAACACCGTCTGATACGAACTTGTTTGCTATTGTCGTGCAGTTATTCATATCGTTTTGGGCGTTTGCCTCGTCAAACTTTACGCTGTCGCCGAGCTTTTCTGTTAATGCTTCCTTAAATCCCTCGGTTGCCGCATCGAGGGCAGGATGCTCGAGCTGCTGGAGAATTCCGACAGTATATTTTATTGCACCGGTATCAGCGTTTGTGCCTGAGCCTGAAGTTCCCTTGTCTGCCGGTGTGCCGCAAGCGGCGAGCGTTAGAATGAGCATTGCTGCTGTGCAGATTGACAGTAATCTCTTTTTCATTTTCTTTTTCTCCCTCGTTTTCATATTTTTTTATAAAAAAACAGCCCCGCCTGATGAGGCGAAGCTGCTTAATTACTTAATTACACTAAAGGTAATTACTCCTTGCAGTTTCCATGTCTCGTCAGGTTATGCGAAAATGTTTCGGCATAATAATAGGCAAAATAAGCCTGACCCGCAAAGCGAGCCTGACGATAATAGGAGAAAACTGCGCTACTGTTTAGATTATTTTTTTTCTTCTGCATGAGTATTCTCCTTTCATTTTTGTTCTGCTTGGGTAATTATAGACTTAGGATAAAGGGAATAATAAAACTTGTCAACCGTCAACTTTAACAATTTTAATGGCTAAAGTGCAGTTTATCTTTTCCTTTGCGTCAGTTTTAGCTAAAAACTCAGCTAATTATTCTGTGCCGAGTGAGCTTATAGCTTTTTTAAAAGTGCGGGATTTGGGTAGGAATATAAGCAGCGGCATGCCAATAATATACATTACGGCAGCTTCCCCGCCGCCTACCTGAAGGGCAAATATTGTAAACGACTTCCAGAAGCCCCCCGCGGGCATTGAGGCTACAGCTATCATGGCACCGATTATCGCAGCGTTCCAAATAACCGGCATAAAGCAAATAAGTGCTGCTTTTGTTATGCTAAGACCCTGCTTTGCATCATTTTCTTTATATTTCAAAAATTCAGATTTAGCTATTTGCTCGCTGCAAAGTGCTGCCATGAGTGTGGCGGCTGAGCCTAGTATTACATCCACAGGTCCTATGGGCGATAGCAGATTAGCTATGGCGCAGCCTACAAAAAGCCCCCAAGATGCGCCGGGTATTAATGCAGGCAAAATACACAGAGCCTCTGAGAGTCTGAGCTGTAAAGCTCCGTAGGAAATCGGGGCTAGGGCTATTGTTAGTGTTGCATAGGCTGCTGCAATTACGGCGTTTGCCGCCAGTTTTTTTGTGTTCAATTTATTCCTCCGCTTTGCGTATGCTGTGCAGGCAGCCACAGTAATCTTGCCTGTATATGCCGAGCTTTTTAGATAGCTCTATACTCTTTTTGTAGCCGTCTTTTTTCTTGAAATCGGAATACAGCCATTTTATTTTATATTCTTCCGAAAGCCTTTCACCGATTTCATTTATCATATTTGCGTTTTTCTGCGGCGAAACAGAAAGCGTGCTGCAAAAATATTCGAAATCCATTTTTTTTGCTGTTTTAGCAGTTTCACGAAGTCTGAGCTCTATGCAGGCACGGCATCTGATTCCGCCCTCGGGCTCTTTTTCTAAGCCCTCTATAGCTGCGTTAAACTCATCTGTAATATAGTCGCAAGTTAAAATCCTCACCTGCGGAAACTCTTTTAGCAGGAGCATTTGGTTATGAAGTCTAAGTTCATACTCGCTTTCGGGCTGAATATTGGGGTTATAAAATAAGACTGTGATTTCAAAATGTGAGCTTAGATACTCAAGTACATAGGCAGAGCAAGGTCCGCAGCAGCTGTGAAGCAAAAGCCGCGGTTTTTTGCCGTTTAGGCTCAGTATTTCTTTTTCTGTTTCAAGACTGTAGTTTTTCATTTTTGAAATTATAGATTAAATTATTGTATTTTTCAAGCTTTGCACTTTACTTTCCTGCCTTGCGATACTATTTCATATATGTTATCATTTGTCATGTTCCGATTATTATATTATTAGGTGATACAATGAAAAACAGCAGTGCATTTAAAATGGTTGCGGGGTTTATGCTTCTTTTTGTTTTTGTGGGAGCAATACTCTTTGCAGCAGGTAACGGGTCTGTGACCCCTCCCCCTGCCGAAACAGCAGCAGAAAACTTGCAGACGCAGGCTCCCGAAACACCTGCAGCTACTCCCTCAGAAAAGCCTGCGGAGACGAAAGTGCCGGAAACTGCCGTGCCCGAAACGCCTTCTAAGGCAGCTGACCTGCCTGATATTGATCTTAATTCTTGGGAATTTAAGCTGGTTAATGCCGAGAACAGCATAGCTGATTATGCACCGCCCGAACTTAGCCCGGCTGAGAACGGACAGCAGTTTGACTCCCGTGCGATTGATGCGCTAAACAGCTTTATTGCAGCAGCCAGAGAGCAGGGTCTTTCAGTCTTTTTATCCTCTACATACAGAGACTTTGCCACACAGAAGTATTTATATAACCGCAAGGTTGCTGAATACGGCGAGCAGACTGCCAAGACTATTGTGGCACCTCCCGGAACAAGTGAGCATCAGCTAGGACTTGCAGCAGATATCACCGATAAGCGGTATGAGTATAAAAATGCTCAGCTTGAAAACACCGCACTTTATAAGTGGATGTCGGCTAACTGCCAGGATTACGGCTTTATAGTGCGCTATCCCAAGGATAAAACTGAGGTTACGGGCATCATGTATGAGCCTTGGCATTTTAGGTATGTCGGTATTCCGGCTGCAAAGTATATAATGGAAAAAGGCATCTGCCTTGAAGAATTTTTAGAGCTTTATAAATAACAAATAATCTATAATAATATTGAAAGACGAGTGGGCATAATTTGCCGCACTCGTCTTTTTGTTCTTTATTCTTGCTACTTATTTTTTCTGCCGTCTCTCTCTGCCCTGTGTAAAATTAGCTGGGCTGCTATCGAGATTGCAATTTCTGCCGGGGTTTCGGCTTTTATCGCAAGACCGATAGGTGTTGTTATTCTGGCAAGCTCTGAGTCTGTATATCCCAAGTCACGAAGCTTTTGCATAACTGCCGCTGTTTTGTGTCTGCTGCCGATTACGCCAATGTATGCTGCGGGGGTTTTTAGCACCTGTGCCTGTACAACAAAGTCAAACGCATGACCTCTTGTCATTACGCAGACATAGTCTTCCTCGCAGATACTGATATAATCCGCTATTTTCTCAAAGTCTATGAGCTTTGCCTCCTCGGCTGTCGGGAATAGCTCGGGTCTTGTGAATTCCGGTCTGTCATCCATGACAACGCACCTAAATCCCACATGAGAAAGTACAGGCTGCAGTTCCTGAGAGACATGTCCGCAACCGAATATATAGACCTTGCCGGAGGAGCCGATTTTTTCTGCATAGAAATCTCTGCCCTCCCATATCCTGCGCGCAGGCTTGCTCTTCATAATTTCACTTGTCCACTCCGGGGGATTTCCTCCGAAAAAGCCGTCTTCCTTGGAATATATACTCATCCTGCCGCCGTCAGAAAGTTCGCTGAGCAGCCAAAGATCTTCGCTTTTTGAAAACCTTCGCTCTGCCTCGACAGCTAAACTAAGTACATCTTTGTCTCCTGCCGGTATGTAGCTGAAAAACACCTTTACAGCGCCGCCGCAGACCATGCCGAGATTCTGCACATCCTCTGCCGTGAGTGTGAAGTCGTGCTCACCGGACGCCTTGTCTTTTAGCATTTGGGCCGCTATATGCTCTGAGCGGTATTCAACAGCGCCGCCGCCGATTGTTCCGCAAATTCTCCCGTCTTTGCCTATGAGCATTCTTGCTCCCGAGCCGCGAGGTGTTGCGCCCGAGGATGCAACAACTGTTACAAGGACTAGCTCCTCCATGTTTTCAAGTCTTTTTTTTATTTCTTTTAGCATATTACGCAAGACTGCTTCCCCCTTATCAGAGTTTTTAGATTTTTATATTTTTATCAAAGATTTTCCACATATTTCGTTTAGTTTTTTTGCAGCTAAAACTGCCAGCTCAAATCTTTTTCCATGCATATTTTTTGCTTCTTGGGTTTCGCACTTTTGATAGCTTTCGGCGAAACGCTCATTTAGCGTAACTATTCTGTCTTCTATTACAAGCTTATCTGCCAGCTGCAAAATTATGCGCTCGTCAATTTGAGCATCTAAATTTATTATATCCTCGTGGTGATTTTCTATTATGTAAGCTGTTTTTTCATAACCGAGTGTTCTTAAGTAGTGTGCTCCGCGCTTTGCGTGATTTTTTTC
>JAAZCZ010000065.1 GCA_012513005.1 Oscillospiraceae bacterium
CCGCTTTAGCGGCGGCCTGAAAAAGTAATGCGCTTGGCGAACTATTCGATACCTCTTGAGAGGTGTGCCAGTAATATGCCCTTCTAGGGCTGGTGCATACCACCAGTTTCACTGGTGGTTTTGATTTAATACGCATGGGGTTGGAGGGCTACGGGTTCAGGAGGACGTGAAAAAAACGCTCCGCCACCGCCGAAATGGGATAAATAACTTCTACTTCCATCGTAGCATTTTGGGAAAGCGCTGCGCCGCATCACTGCATAACCCGCACTTTTTTCTGCATGATCCGCAAGTTGGGGTCCTGTGACTCCACTGTTTGTAAAAGAGGGTTTTGATATGAGGCCTCATCGGACAATGTTTTCTGCGCCTCACTGACGCTGAAGGTGTGATAGCCGATACTGCGCATAGAGATCTGAAACGATGAGCGGGGATATTAAGCTGGCACCGGTAAACTGGCTACTGGGAAACGGACTACTGGCTGGCTGGCAAGCAATGCAAAGCGGTACCCACTTTGCTCATCGGGGCAATTTTCGCCTTGCGAAAACCGCCCCGCTTGCTTGTTGGTGGCAGCGCCCCCAATCCCCCTTGAACGTGCAATTTCATTGCACGGCTGCGCGTTCCTGCGGAACGCTTCTGAGCATGGACGCTAACGCTGTTCATGCTCTTTTTCCGCTTTGCGCTCATTCTCGGAGCCAAGCAGCCGGTCAATATTGGCCTTGACCACCAGCAGCTCCTTCATCTCATCGCGCGCCTCGCGGTATTCGGCGTAGGCCGCCTTTTTCTCCGTGAGCAGGGATGCGTACTCGGCCTGCAAGCTCTTGACGGTGAGCAGCTTCTTGACGCCCAAATCGTCAAACGCTTTCTTTGCGGCCTTGTGCAGCAGAATATCGCCCTCATGCTCGGCCAGATATTTTTTGGAGTATCCGGCCTTGCGGTAGGCAGCATAGACATCACGGGTTTTGGAGTAGTTGACGATGTGCGTCCGCAGCACGGCAATCTCAGCAAGACGCCTTTCAGCGGCCTTGATTTTAGTAGACAGCTCATTATATCGGGTGGTGGATGCAGCCGTTTTTTCGGCAAGGGCCTCGTACTCCAGCAGATTATGCTCGGTAAGGTAATTGAGCGTGTGCGCCATCTGCTTGAGATTAAAAACCTTGGCCCAACGCTCATAGCCAGCGCCCTTGCCAGCCTGCAATTTCGCCTGAATATCCACCAACAGATTGACCGGCTTCTCATCATCAGCCAAGAGATTTTTCTTGCGGGGTGTATGTGCTTTTTTGCCGGAGAGGACGGCGTGAAGATCGGCCACGGTGTAACCCTTGCCAAGCGTGTCCAAGCGGATAAAACGCTTTTGCTCCCCACCGCGCAGGGAGGGAACCTTGCCCGCCTTTTTAAAGCAGAACCGTCAGGGGAGACGGGAGATTTAAACGGCACAAAGCCCGGACTTGTTACCAGAATTATTGCACCGCTCGCTTCTTGCTGCCCACCTACCATCGGATGTACGTCAACTTTTATGCTGCCAACGGTCTCATTAATATATACTATAGAAGAGTACCTTTGGGTATTGTTTTTAATATACTCCTTTACAAATGCAAGCTTAGGATAGCACTCCTGAAGATAGTCAGATGGCAGGGCGCAAGAGCGCTCACCGATAAGATTAAATGCAAATTCATTATATTCTAAAATTGCACCTTCTCGGTCTATTATCAAATATCCAATCGGGACATTTTGAAGGTACAAATCGGAGAGCATGCCTCTCATAATATGCAGAGGGGTTTGCTGACAAAGCTTAAATGTTTCGCGCGTAGTAGATAAGAAGTGGAAAAATGTTTTCAGACAATCTTTGTAGTGCTCAAGCGGAATAATAAACATGCTGCCGTATGAAGTGAAATTGCTGGTTGCACTCGGACTTAACCAGTTTGATACTGTTACATAATTACTAAGGGCAGAGATAAAATGCTCCTCACCGAAAACCCAGCACTCTTTTCCGTGCCTGTGCGCCAAGGCAACAGCATTAGTTCCCGCAACAGATTCAGCGAGATTGCTTCCTTCTTTTAAGTTTGCTTCCTCAGCCAATCGCTCAACTAAATCTTCATCTCCCAAAAGAGATAGAACATTCATATTAGAATCTAAGTTTACACTGACACAACGCAGCATTTTACAAACAGCAGACTCTGAACCAAGAAAACCTGAGAGCCACTCACGGTAATTGTATAGAGCTCTTCCGATTAATATACTCTCAACCGATGAAATGCTCGGCTCAGGAAGCTTATCGCAATTTTGATCTAAGCCTAAATTCATGCATCTCTGCCAAGAAGCTGCAACTTCATGATTAACACAAAACGGGTCAGGTAACTTCCCACTAATAAAATCAGTTTTGCACTTTTTTGTTTGCTCAGTATTATAAGATTTTTTCATTTTTTGCCTCCTACTTGTGTAAACACTCTGCGGCAAAATGATAAGATATTAACAAGGCTAATATATCAAAGTGATTTCTTAACTTCAAGCAAGGAAAAGTATATATGAGCAAATAAGCTATACTAAATCTTGTTATAGTATAGTTACATAGCAATTTCCGTGCCAAATGCTCAAAAATGCCATTTAGTTTAGTTGACTCTACAAATGTCATATAATAATATCAAGCTGAAAAAGACATCTAAGGGGGGATAAATTTGAAGCAAGGCAATAAGTTATCCCAAAAACAAGAGCTGTCTGCCAGAACACTTTTGTCGTCAAAAATCCTGCAGATGAGCAGCTTGGAAATAATAGATTTTGTCAATGAACAAAGCCTCGAAAACCCGGTTATGGAGTTTCTTGAGGAAAGGCTAGGCTATGGTGAAGGCAGCGATATATTAGAAAAGATTAAGTGGCTAAATAAAAAAAGCCTAGGCTCTTTTGAAAAAAGTAATATTGGAATTTATGAGTATGATAATGAACTTTGGGATTTAGGCTTTGGGGAAGCTGACGATTTGTCATCCCATATATTAATGCAACTGATTCCCTATAAATTAAATAAAGAGGAAGCGGCTGCGGCATTATATATAATAAACAACTTAAATCAAAACGGGTATTACACGGAGTGCCCGGGCAAAGGGGCAAAGAGGATAGGTGTCAGCAATTTATGTTTTGAAAAAACACTTTGTGTCTTGAGAAGCTTAGATCCTCCGGGAATTTGTGCGGAGAGCTTAGAGTGCTGCCTAAAAGTTCAGGCACAAAGAGCGGGATATGACGAATACACTACTCAGATTATAGACAAACATCTACCCAATGTAGCAAAGAATATGTTGCATGTGATTTCAAAAGACCTTAAAATATCCATAACCAAGGTTCGTGAATGTTGCGAAGAAATCAGCACGCTAAACCCCAGACCCGCCGGCTTGTTTCAAGACGAAGATAAAGCCCTATATATTATGCCTGATGTAAGTGTTAGCACTGATAGTGATGGTCTTAATGTCACAGTGATGAAACAGTCTTGCCCGGAAGTGCTGATAAGTGAACTTTATAGTTCAGATAGCTTTGTAAACTATGATGAGGAAACCAAAAAGTTCTTGAGAGAAAAATATAGCCAAGCCGAATGGCTGGCTTGGTGCATTGAGCAAAGAAAAAGCACAATTCTATCTGTCTCAGAATCAATAGCAGAATTTCAAAAAGAATTTTTTCTTTACGGAAAAGAAAAGCTTATTCCTCTTCGCTTAGAAGATGTTGCAAACAACTTAGGAATTCATGAGTCAACAGTATGCAGAACTGTAATGAATAAGTATTTGCAGTGTAAGTGGGGAGTTTTTCCCTTGTCGTATTTCTTTCCTAAAGGATTTGAAAACTCACAAAATAATAATGAATCAACAGCCATGCAGATTAAAGAGCAAATTAAGTATCTGATTTCTATTGAAGATAAAAATAAACCTTTTACAGACGAGCAGCTGGGCAAGATACTAAATGAAATGGGAATAGATATTTCAAGACGAACTGTTGCTAAATATAGGTCAGAAATGCTGATCAATGCCGTATCAGGAAGAAAAAATCATTATCAGTAATAAGCTCCGATAAAGTACAAACAGCTATTATTCGAATGAGATAATAAATATAGTAGCTGATTTTACCTATCGGTATTTTATTTATTAATTGCAATCAAAGGCACATAATATCCCCCCGGGGGGCTTACACAGATGCTGATATATTGCTATCATAGTGGCAACAAATTTAGGAGGATAAAAATGAAAAAAATTCTGTCAACCTTGTTGCTGCTTGCAATTATATTTTCTCTTTGTGCATGCGGGAATTCACCCCAAAAACCGGCAGGTTCAGGGGATGCTCCAAGCGCTGAGACACAGATAATAAAGGATGCTCACGGGAGAGAAGTAACCGTTCCGTTAAATGCACAAAAGATTGTTGCATTGTCGAACACGCCCAGACTTGTTGTGTATCTTGGGCTAAAAGACAGGGTAGTAGGCTATAGCGGCATGGATCCGCAAAAGGTTACTCCCGTAACAGCCTATGCATATGCAGCAAAGGAAACGTGGGCATCAGTTCCTATAGTTGGAACAGATGCTGGTGGGAACACTGATTATTATCCTGAAATGATAATAAAAGCAGCTCCCGATGTTATCTTTTGTAATTATGCAGAAGATGTCGCAGATGGTCTTCAAAAGCAAACAGGAATACCTGTAGTGTCTGTTGCTATGGGTAGCTTATTCGGGGAAGACTACAATGAGTCTTTAAGAACTATAGCAAAGGTTTGCGGAGTAGAACAAAGAGCAGAAGATGTAATAAAATTTGTTAACGATTGCCTTGCTGACCTTAAAAACAGAACAGAAAAAATAAATGACTCGGAAAAACCGACTGTTCTATCAGCCGCAGCAACATTTAAAGGAGCACACGGCATTGAGGGAGTGCGAATAAAAGACAGCTTGTTAGCAGCAGTTTCAGCAAATAATATTGCTAAAGATCTTGAGGTAAAGGGCAATGCAACTGCTGTTGAAGTTGAAAAAGAGCAAATTTTAAAGTGGAATGCAGAATATATTTTCTGTGATTACAGCGGAGTTAAATTAGTTAAGGAAGATGCAAAAGCAAATCCGGACTTTTATGCGCAACTTGATGCATACAAAAACGGAAAAATATATCAGCACCCCAGCTCAACAAGTTACTATTCAAACCTGGAAATTCCACTAGCCAACGCGTATTTTATCGGATCAATAATTTATCCAAAGGCTTTTGAAGATGTCGAACTGAATGCAAAAGCGAACGAAATATTTAAGTTTTTCCTTGGCGTAGACAATTACATGGACGAACTTAATAAATTTGGCGCAAGCTATGGGCCTATTGATTTTAGTAAATAGAATAAATATCAGAAAGAGGCAGCAAATATTTGCTGCCTCTTTCCGGTTGGTGGAGACGAAGAGATTTGAACTCTCGACCTTACGGATGCGAACCGTACGCTCTCCCAGCTGAGCTACGCCCCCAAGTGTTTTTTCGTGCCAGAGTATTATAGCACAGAATATATAATTGTAAAGATGCCTAATAAGATAATAGAATCAGAGTCTGTTAACAAATCAGGGCTGTTTGAATCATCAAACAGCCCTGATAGTCATAGTTACAAGGCTACTCTCCCAAAGCCGATTTTAATAAATCGTCCATAGAGTAAAGCCCCGGGCTAGTAATTTTTGCCATATATCGTGCAGCAGAAATAGCACCGTTTGCAAAAACATCTCTCGACATGGCACTGTGTTTTATGCTAAGCACTTCGTTTTGCCCGGCAAAGATTATCTCGTGCTCACCGACAATGTTACCGCCTCTCACAGAAGAAATGCCTATCTCATTCTTAGCTCTCTTACACCGTTTTGAGCTTCTCTCATAGGTATATTCAGGTTTTGTTTCTAAAGCCTCGGCTGCCGCATTTGCAATCATATTGGCAGTTCCGCTTGGGGCGTCAATTTTTCTGTTATGGTGTTTCTCAATGATTTCAATATCAAATGTGCTGCCTAAAACGGCTGCTGATTTTTTTACTAAGCTCAGCATCAAATTAATGCCCAAAGACATGTTCCCGGACATAAAAATAGGTGCAGCAGCAGAAGCAGATAAAATGCTTTTAAACTGCTCATCGCAGTAGCCTGTGGTACAAAGAACAGCAGGAATTTTTTTATCTGCAATAAATTTCAGCAGCATATCCAAGTTATTTGGGTTAGAAAAATCAATAATAACATCAGCAGCACCGGAAAATTCTTCGCAAGAGGAATAGACAGAAAAATCATTTAAGCACTTTGCAGTTCTGTTTATTCCGGCTACAATCTGCACATCATCAAGCTCGCTGCAAATGCCGACTATTGACTGACCCATATGCCCGTTACATCCGGACAAAAGAATGTTAAGCATTATTCACCTCATAAGTTTCAAAGGGAAACTGATAGCCCGATCTTTTGCATTGAAGCAATTAAAATTTCTCTGTTAGCATCGCTGATGTCAACTAAGGGAAGGCGAGGTTTGCCAACGTTCATACCTGCTAAATTCATTGCAGCTTTAAGCGGCATCGGGTTTGTTTCTATAAACAGCTTTTCAAAAAAGTCTGCATAAACAAAATAGTGCTCAGTAGCTGCCCTAAAGTCTCCATCTAAGCACAATGAACAGAGCTTTGAAACAGCGTCGGGAATAATATTTGAGGCAACAGAGATTACTCCGTAAGCGCCCAAAGCCATCATAGGCAGTGTATCAGAGTCATTCCCGCTCCAAAAAACAAGGTCATCCCCGCATAATGCTCTTGACATAGCATACTCAGCAATGTTTCCGGATGCCTCTTTAACACCACAAATGTTGGGGTGAGCGGATAGTGCTTTATAAGTTTTCGGGCTAATGCCAATGCCGGTTCTGCTCGGAACATTATATAGAATCATAGGGCAAGAAACTCTGTCGGCAACATATGAAAAATGTTCAATCAGACCCTTTTGTGATGTTTTATTGTAGTAGGGGGTAACCATCAAAAGCCCGTCAGCACCTGCATCTTTTGCATGCACTGACATTTGTAGAGCATGCTCGGTGTTGTTAGCTCCAACGCCAACAATAACCTTCATTCTGCCGGCGGTTTTCTTTATGCAGTATTCAACGAGTGTGTTGTGCTCTTCCTCGCTGTGCGTAGGATTTTCGCCGGTAGTACCGCAAACAAGTATAGCCGATGTGCCGCCGGCATACTGATGCTCAATTAATTCGCCGAATTTTTTGTAGTCAATACCGTTTTGGGTATATGGTGTTACGATTGCAGTGCAAGAACCTGTAAAAATTGGTGTTTTCGACATGTCAGCTCTCCTTATTTAATATAGTTTTGTTTGCAGAGAAGCTCAGCGAGTAAAACAGCCCCGCCGGCAGCTCCTCTGACTGTGTTATGTGAAAGGCAAACAAATTTATAGTCAAACAGACTGTCAGGTCTTAGTCTGCCGACAGAAACCTGCATGCCATTCTCATTCATTCGATCTAAACGGGTTTGCGGCCTTGCCGGGTCATCAAAATATTTTATGCAATGCAAGGGAGCAGAAGGTAAACGAAGCTTCTGTGGAAGAGCTTCATATTCGTTCCAAATTTTAATAATTTCCTCCGCCTGCGGCTTATTATCAAAGCTCACAAAAACAGCAGCCATATGCCCGTTTAAAACAGGAACCCTAATACATTGAGTTGTAATTACGGGTTTTTCAGCATTTACTATAATTCCGTTTTTAATGCTGCCCCAAACCTTTAAAGGTTCTCTTTCGGATTTTTCTTCTTCACCGTCTATAAACGGGATGACATTATCCACCATCTCGGGCCAAGTCTCAAAATTCTTTCCGGCTCCTGATATAGCCTGGTATGTGCAGGCAAGAATCTTTGACAAACCATAGGTTTCCCTAAAACAGCTTAATGCGGGTACATAGCTTTGTATTGAACAATTTGACTTAACTGCAATAAAGCCCTTTGATGTTCCGAGCCTTTTTTTCTGAAATGCAATGACTTCCGACTGTTCGGGGTTAACTTCGGGAATTATCATAGGCACATCAGCTGTCCACCTGTGCGCACTGTTATTAGATACAACCGGACATTCAGCTTTGGCATATTCTTCTTCCAAAGCAAGAATTTCATCGTGCTTCATATCAACTGCCGAAAAGACAAAATCAACATTATCAGCAACACTTTTTACATCCGATGCGTCCTTGACTATTATGTTTTTAGCAAGCTCCGGCATGTCGCATTCAATACGCCAACGACCGTCCATAACCTCTGCGTAAGGTCTTCCGCTGCTTTTTGAGCTTGCTGCAATTTCTGCAAGCTCAAGCCAAGGGTGATTTGCAATTAAACTGACAAACCTCTGACCGACCATACCGGTGCCGCCAATAACTCCAACTCTAAATCTTTTCAAAAATACTCCTCCTAAACATGCAGGGAAACGCTACTTAATAACTGCGCTACTTACAAATTTCTTGAAATTCTTATAATTAAGACATATAATGACACAAACAGAGTAAAAAATCAATTTTAACTTATTAACATATTATAAAGCTTCAATATTACTTTTATAGACAGGATAACGGAGAAATTATGAAAAAGAATTACTTAGGAATAATTGTGCCCGCTATTGTTGTAGTTGCTGCCTTGGCAGTTTTAATATGGCCGGGCAAACTTATTAAAAAAAGCATAGATGCGTATAGTGCTTCAAAACAGGAAAGTACAAGCGCAAGCGAATCGCTAAGCGAAAGGTCGGAACCCGACTTAAAGGAGGAAAAAGCCACAGAAAGTGCAAAACCTTCTACGGTAGCGCCAAAGCCCTCAGCTATAAACAGCCCGCCTAAGACTACGCCGGGTGTAATTCCCATGCCGGTTACCACACCTAAAAAAACATGGGAGTCACAGGCAAGCCCAAAGCCGACACCGGTACCAACACCTGTGCAGACACCTGCGCCGACACCTGCGCCGACACCGGCGCCGACACCGGCACCAACACCTGCTCCGACCCCTGTACCGACTCCTGCGCCGACACCGATACCGACTCCTGAGCCGACTCCGGTTTCGACCCCTGAAAATGCACCTGCACCCGAAGCCACTCCGGAGGAAATACCGAATGCAAATCCCGATTCTGTTGATCCTCCGGCGCCAGTAATAAATGAGGAATCCCCAATAGTAAGCCCCGAGGAAACCCATGAGCCGGAAGCTGTTCCGTCAGCTGCGCCTGAAACACCGGCAAATACTGAAGAACCTGAGCCGTCCGCTCCAAATTCTCCCGCGCCGCCGCCAAATCTGGAGGTTAGCGGGAGCATAAAAATACCTTATTCAAAGTTTAAAATTGGCCTTTATTATTATGATAAAGAAAGTGAAATAAGAAATCCAACACTTGAATATGCAAACCTTGCTAACGTGAAAGGCAGAGGTTCCGGGTTTAATTTCGGATACTATGATGCCGGCAGAAACTTTGTGAATCTAGGGAGTACGCCTTATGAGGCAATAACAATGTCTGTAGATAAAAATGTTACTACAGATTATAGTTTCATTGGCTGCTTTCATATTAAGCTTGGCAGCACTTATGAAAGTTTCCAGCAGGCACAGAATGAATCTGCAAAGTATCCTGACGGTTTTCCTGCATATTATTCCGGCAAATTCTATGTTTTAGTCGGAAATTATAAAAGCAGGGCAGAAGCTACGGAAGCTATTAAAACAAGAGGAATTAGCGGAGAAGCCTATTCGGCATCAGATAGATGCATAGTTGTGAGCGGCACAAAAGATGGAAAAATACTGTTTGAATTCGACTGTGGTGATAAACTAAATTTAGCTATTGAGCCTATTTTAGAAGGTCAAAAGCCTCTAACATGGTTTAAATACTTTAGTTACTACGGTGGATTTGAATACTCTCGCAGGAGCGGAGATAAGATAACAGTAGTTAATGTAGTGGATTTAGAGGACTATATTTGCGGTGTATTGCCTTATGAAATGAGTAATTCTTGGCCCGCCGAAGCTCTAAAAGCTCAGGCAGTCTGCGCCAGAACATATGCGGCTAATCATTTTAATGCATATTTAAATTACGGATTTGACGTAAGCAATGATGTCTATTCCCAAGTCTATAGAGGAACAAATCTGGCAAGCCCATATTCAGATGCCCAGGTAGATGAGACTCGCGGAATTTATATTACAAGCGATGGCAAACTAATTTCCTCAATGTATCACTCTTCAAGCGGCGGTGGAACCGAAAACAGTGAGAACGTTATGATAAGTGAAGTGCCATATCTAAGAGGAAAAACAGACCCGTATGAGCATAAGTCCGACAATATAAACAGGTTTTCAGAATGGGAAAAATCCTTTTCTGATGAAGATTTTAGAGCTGTGTTAAAAAGAGCCGGCACAGAACTTGGCAAAATCGCAAGTATAACACCGACATACTCCGATTCAGGTAATGTAATTGCACTTTTAATAACAGACGTTAACAACAAAACAGCAACTTTTGAAAAAAACAAATGTTATAATTTCTCCTGCGGATATCTAAGACTAAACTCAGTTCGATATGAAGTAAATATTAGCGAAGACGGAACAATCAAATTTAGCGGTCGTGGCTGGGGTCACAGCATAGGAATGAGCCAGTTCGGCGCATATGCAATGGCTAAGTATTTTGATTTTACATACGACCAAATAATCAGCTTCTATTACGATGGAGTAAATCTTGCGAGAGGAACAAACGAATAAGCTTTGAAAACATCTGATTTTAACTACTATCTCCCAAAGGAGCTAATTGCACAGACACCACTTGAAAGGCGCGAGTTATCGCGCCTTCTGTGCGTAGACAAAATAACAGGCAAGCTGCAACATAAGACTTTTAAAGACATTAAAGATTTAATAAAGCCCGGCGACTGCCTTGTGCTCAATGATTCGCGTGTAATCCCGGCACGGCTTATTGGCACAAAAGAAACCGGAGGTTATGCAGAACTTCTTTTATTAAAAGATAAAGGCAATGACATGTGGGAATGTCTGGCGAAACCCGGAAAAAGGCTTAAAACCTGCACTAAAATAGTTTTTAGCGAAGATCTTAGCTGCGAGGTCGTTTCGTGCAGTGATAACGGAAACAGAATCGTAAAATTTAAATACGACGGAATATTTTTAGAAGTTCTTGAAAAACTGGGCAGAGTGCCGCTGCCTCCTTATATTAAATCTGAGCTTTCCGACAAAGAGAGATATCAAACGGTATATTCAAAACAGCCGGGAAGTGCAGCAGCGCCGACAGCCGGTTTGCATTTTACTAAAGAAATGCTAAGTGAAATATCAGATGCAGGAGTAAAAACAGCTTTTGTGACTCTCCACATAGGGCTCGGTACATTTAGACCTGTAAAAGAGGATACAGTAGAGGAGCACATTATGCACAGTGAATACTGCATAGTTAGCAGCGAAACGGCTAGAATAGTAAACGAAACAAAAAACTCAGGTGGCAGAATAATATGCGTTGGCACTACTTCCTGCAGAACAGTTGAAGCGTTTTCAGACGAAAACGGAAAGCTCATTGCCGACTCAGGCTTTACAGACATATACATCTATCCCGGCTATAAATTTAAATGTATGGACGCATTAATTACAAATTTTCACCTACCGGAGAGCACACTTCTTATGCTGGTTTCAGCCTTTGCCGGGCGCACAAATATTTTAAACGCATACAGCGAGGCTGTTAAAGAAAAATACAGATTTTTCTCATTTGGGGATGCGATGTACATCGGGAGCATTGCATAAAGCCTGCATTAAATAGGTTTATTTATTATAAGGAAAATGCAACTAGTGCCAGTTATTTATTGCACAACAAAGGAGCTACATGTGAACACACAATATAGCGGAAATGAAAAACTAATTTTTGAGGGCATTCCAACTGAATACACGATTAGAGATTTCTGGGCTTGGAATTATTCTAATCTTCTTAATAACACTCTTCGTGGCTTTTTCTCTGAATTTATTGTAGCTACAGCCTTGGGAGCCGATGTTTCGGGAGTGAATGATGATTGGACTGAATATGATCTGCTACTAAAATGGGAACCGGAAGTAAGAGTTGAGGTTAAGAGCTCAGCCTATATTCAGGCTTGGGAAACAAACAAACCTTCAAACATTTCATTTTCAATTAAGTCTGCGTATGATTGGGATCCTGTTACCGGATATGGCAATGTCCAAGAACGCCATTCAGACGTTTATGTTTTTTGCTTATATACTGAAATGGATCGAACAAAAGCAGACCCGCTAAAGCTAGATTGTTGGGAATTTTATGTACTATCTACTAAATTGTTAAATGAACGCTGCCCCAATCAAAAAACATTGACTCTTAATTCGTTAATAAATCTAGAACCCATTAAAACTGACTATTCCGGATTATTAGCTGCTGTTAAACAAAGTGTTACTCATCTGCAAAGACTTTAGAGACAGCAAATGATTATCACGGAATGAGAGCAAAGTATTAGAGGAAAAACAATGTTTAGTGTTATTAAAACAGATAATAAAGCGCGTTTGGGCGAGTTTTCCTGCTCACACGGAGTGGCCAAAACTCCGGTGTTTATGAATGTAGGCACTCAAGCGGCAATAAAGGGAGGCCTTTCGGCAGAGGATCTGAAAAAACTCGGATGCCAAATTGAGCTTTCTAATACCTACCATCTCCATATAAGACCCGGAGATGAGATAATAAAAAAACTCGGGGGTCTGCATAAGTTCATGTCGTGGGACGGTCCTATTCTCACAGACTCCGGTGGATTTCAGATATTTTCGCTGGCAAAGCTAAGGAGCATAACTGAGGAAGGTGTAAGCTTTAATTCCCATGTGGACGGCAGAAGCATATTTATGGGTCCTGAGCAAAGCATGCAAATTCAGGCAAATCTAGGCTCTGATATAGCAATGGCTTTTGACGAGTGCATTAAGATTCCTGCAGAGTACTCATATGTGAAAGATTCTTGTGACCGAACATACAGGTGGCTTTTAAGATGCAAAGACTCGCAGTCTAAGCTCGCTTCAGAAAAAGATGCAGTAAACCCTGTGCAGCAGCTTTTCGGGATTAACCAAGGCGGCATATACACTGATCTTAGAATTGAACATATGAAAAAAATAGCAGAATTAGATCTTCCGGGCTATGCAATAGGCGGGCTTGCTGTTGGAGAAACGGCTACCCAAATGTATGACACGATAGAAACAGTAATCGAATACATGCCGACAGAAAAACCGAGATATCTAATGGGAGTCGGAACACCCGGAAATATTATTGAAGCTGTGAGCAGGGGAGTAGACTTCTTCGACTGCGTAATGCCTGCCCGAAACGGCAGACACGGTCATCTGTTCACAAATGAAGGTATAATTAATATTAAAAATAAGAAATATGAAATGGACAACAGCCCAATTTCAAAAGAATGCAATTGTCCGGTCTGCAAATCACACAGCAGAGCATATATTAGGCATCTATTTAAAGCAAAGGAAGCTTTAGCGCTCAGGCTTGCTGTAATGCACAACCTTTGGTTTTACAATAATCTCATGGAGCAAATAAGACTTGCAATATCAGAAAACCGCTTTGATGAGTTTAAAAAAGAAAATTCACTAAAGCTTGATAAGAGAATTTAAGCATATCTTTTTTATAGCCATAATATAAGCCTTGCAATTACCAATAAAAATATATATAATTACTTAGCCAAGAATTAGCTGGAGGACAGATAATGTTTAATTTATTTTTAGCAACACAGCCTGCTGCGGCAGCACCGTATCAATCAATAATCTTTCTTGTGATTATTTTCGTTGTCTTTTATTTCTTTTTAATAAGACCTGAAAATAAAAAGAAGAAACAGCTTCAGGAAATGCGCTCTGCTTTGACTGTAGGAGACGAGATTACAACAATCGGCGGACTTATGGGTAAAATTGTTCAGGTAACAGAGAATACAATAACCTTCGAAACAGGGGAGGACAGGGTTAGAATTCAGGTTACAAAGTGGGCAATTTCGACTAACGTCAGGGAAGAAATGAAAAAAGCACAGCAGACAAACTCCCAGACAAGCAAAAGCAAAGCTAAAGCTTCCGGTGAGGACAACAGCATAGACAGCAAGTAAGAAAGCGATTATATTAAATAATATAATTAGATAAAGCAGACTTCAAATTGTGTGAAGTCTGCTTTTTAATGCTTACAAATAAAAAACAAAATGAAACTAAATTTTACTCTTCGTCATTTTAAATAAATATTTGACTTTAATAACCCACATATTACAATGAGTAATATAGAAAAATAATCAGTACAGTAAACATAATCAACCTTAGATTACCGATATGTGGGCATAATGCTATAAGCAAGCACTAAATGTAGTGGTAAATGCTTGATAACACAAAGGAATTTTGAACATTATTTTCAACAATGACAATGGGTTTACATAATGCTGTTTACATAATATATGGGCATAATAAACAAAAAAGAAGAAAAGTGCATTATTCTATTGATTAGATTTTAGATATGTATTATATTAAACCTACGCATTAAAAACTATGCCAAAAACGAAAAGATTACAAAATATTACTATTTCTGATAAAAGTATACCCGGCAATGAGTGTTAGGCTCGGGAATATTTTTATTATTTTATGACTAAAGCAAAGGAGGGTATGAAGTTGACAGACATAGCGTGTATTGAAAAATTCGAAAGATATTTAACAGATGTTAAAAAGTCATCTTCAAACACCCTCTATTCTTATTTGAGAGACATTCGTCAGCTATCAGAATACCTAGCGTCATATTCAAAACATAATTTAATCACTTCAGATCCCGATGTATTATCTAATTACATAGTATGGATGAGGAGTAGCGGCAAATCCTCTGCAACAGTATCCCGTTCGATTGCTTCTATGAAATGCTTTTATGGGGTCTTAGTGAGCGACAAGGTTGTAAATTCAAATCCTGCGTCAGGTTTAGTACCTGAAAAGATTAAACAAAAACTTCCCGAGATACTCACAAGCAAGGAAGTAGAGCTGCTTCTTGAACAGCCGGAGTGTGTTGACCTCAAAGGATATAGAGACAGGGCAATGCTAGAACTTTTATATGCAACAGGTATGCGCGTCAGTGAGCTGATTTCACTTAGCTTTACCGATATTAATATTGCAGCCGGTCTTGTTCACTGTGTCGGCAGAAATAAAGAAAGATATATTCCGCTTTATCCTGCGGCAATCAGGGCACTTAATGAGTACATGGAATTTATTCGCCCGCAAATGATTGCCTCACCCGATGAAACTGCATTATTTGTTAATGTTGCGGGTGAGAGCATGTCAAGGCAGGGCTTTTGGAAGATAATAAAATCTTATCAAACCAAAGCAGGTATAAAAAAAGAAATAACACCTCACACGCTAAGGCACTCATTTGCAGCCCATTTACTTGAAAACGGTGCAGACATTAAGGCGATACAGGAGATGCTCGGGCATGCTGATATATCATCTACTCAGGTATATGCCCATCTTGTAAAAAAACAGCTTAAGGATGTTTATAAAAAAGCCCATCCCAGGGCATAAAACAGGGCGGCAAAAGCCGCCTTTTTTTATTTTGAAAAGCTAAAAAGGCTTACATATTATGCCCTAAACCTTGCGATAAACTGCTGCTTATGCTATTATTATTCTCGTGAAAGAGGGTATGTCATTTGCTAATTTTGGGAATAGATCCCGGCATTGCAAGGGTAGGGTTCGGAGTTGTTGACTCAAGCCGAGCCGGTGCTGCTATGCTCGCCTGCGGTGTTATTGAAACACCGGCAGATATGACGCTCTCAGAAAGACTAAGCATTATATATGACGATGTTTGCAGCCTTATAGATGCGTACAAGCCTGACGCCCTTGCAGTTGAGGAGCTTTTTTTTAATACCAATGTCAAAACCGGAATTTCTGTTGCACACGGCAGAGGTGTTGTCCTTTTGGCAGGACAAAGAGCAAATGTGCAGGTATACGAATACACACCGCTGCAGGTTAAGCAGGCTGTTGTGGGCTATGGCAGAGCCGATAAAAACCAGGTCATTGAAATGGTTAAGAGAATACTAAAATTGAGCGAGAGCCCAAAGCCGGATGACGCTGCCGATGCGGTTGCAATCGCACTGTGCCATTCACGCAGCTGCGCTTCGCTATTATTTGATGTTGATAGGGGTAACACATGTTCTACCATATAGAAGGAAAAATTTCAGAAATAACAAAGGACGCTGCTATCATTGACTGCAACGGAGTAGGCTATGAAGTCAAAACAAGTCTAACTACCATGTCCTCGCTAAAGACAGGCGAAAAAGCTAAGCTTTTTGTGGCAGAGCATATTAGGGAAGACACATTTGACCTTTATGGCTTTTTTGAAAAAAGAGAAAAAAATCTCTTTGATATGCTGCGTGGAGTCTCGGGAGTCGGGCCAAAGGCAGCAATTTCAATACTGTCAATAGCAAACCCGGAGGCTCTTGCTATGGCAATAATGTCAGGCGATTCAGCAACACTCACGAGGGCACCCGGAATCGGCAAAAAAATAGCACAGAGACTTATTCTTGAACTTAAAGACAAGATAGCCAAGGACAGCATAGACTTAGACGAGGCTTTAGTTTCCGAGATAATGCATGACACCGGCAGCGGAAATCAAAAAGACGCAGTATCAGCTCTTTCTGTTTTGGGATACACAAGCGGGGAAATAAATTCAGCCCTAAAAGGCGTAAATACCCGCGAAATGAACACGGAAGAAATAATAAAAACTGCATTAAAAAATATGATGAAGTGAGTTGAAGGCAAATGAGCATTAGTTTTTCCGGCAATCCGGAAGAGGAAATAATAACAAGTGCATCTATTCTGCCTGAAGACTCGGCAGAAATTTCACTGCGCCCGAGGTATTTACTGGAGTATGTCGGCCAGGAAAAAGTAAAAGAAAATCTCGAGGTTTTTATAGAAGCTGCAAAATTAAGAAACGAATCCTTAGATCATGTGCTTTTGCACGGACCTCCGGGTTTGGGCAAAACCACATTAGCATCAGTTATCTCCAACGAGATGGGAGTTAACATGCGAATTACTTCAGGCCCGGCTATAGAAAAAGCGGGTGACTTAGCGGCTCTACTCACAAACCTTCAGGAAAATGACATACTATTCGTCGACGAGATACACAGGCTAAACAGAGCGGTAGAGGAAATCTTATATCCTGCAATGGAAGACTTTGCAATTGATATAATAATAGGTAAGGGGCCGTCAGCAAACTCAATAAGATTAGACTTGCCCAGATTTACATTAATCGGCGCAACTACCCGGTCAGGGCAGCTAACAGCCCCTCTCAGGGACAGATTTGGAGTTGCGCTTAGGCTAGAACTCTATACAACAGAGGAACTTAAAAGCATAGTAATGCGCAGTGCATCAATATTAAATATTGAAATCGAGGAAAGCGGAGCAGAGGAGATTGCTGCCCGTTCAAGGGGAACGCCAAGAATTGCAAACAGGATGCTAAGAAGGGTGAGAGACTTTGCTCAGGTAAGGGCGCAGGGAATAATAACTAAAGATGTTGCAGACGATGCGCTGCTGAGACTTGAAGTCGATAAACAGGGGCTTGACTCACTTGACCGCAGAATGCTTATGAGCATAATAGAGTTTTACGGAGGCGGACCTGTGGGTCTGGATACTCTGTCAGCAACGATAAATGAAGAAGCTGTTACGCTTGAGGATGTATACGAGCCATATTTGTTACAACAGGGATATATAACCAGAACACCAAGAGGCAGATGTGTCACAAAAAAAGCTTATGAACACTTAGGTCTTAGCTATATCGGGCAAGAACAGCTAACACTATGACAAAAAGCTTTTTGAAAAGATAAATATTTTAATATTTTGCAATATTTTTCTTGACTTTTATTACTGTTGTTATATAATATAATTCGTATAGGAATGGATACTGTGAATGATAATGTAGCAATTTGCGATGAAGAGCTTCTTAAGAGAATAAAAAATGGCGATTCATCAGCAGAAGAGCTTTTAATTAACGGATATTTAAACACGGTAAGAGTCTGCACGAGACCCTTCTTCCTTATGGGAGGGGACAATGAGGATCTCATTCAAGAAGGTCTTTTAGGACTACTGTCAGCTATCAGAAATTATGACAGCTCAAAAGAAGTCGCATTTTATCCGTATGCAGTAAGATGTATTAAAAACAACTTAATATCTGCAGTAAAAACCTATTCAAGAAAAAAACACCAACCGTTAAATGACGGTGTGTCGCTGGAATACATCCTCTCAGAAGAATCTAAGCCAAATGTTCAGCAAGAGGCCCGGAGTTTTAGGCGTATCCCTGAGGATTTAATCCTCGCCAGAGAGAGCGAAGAAGAGTTTTATTCCACTATCAGCAGGCATTTGTCAGACTATGAAAACGAAATATTAGTTCTGTACTTAGACGGGTTTTCTTATGCGAGCATAGCGGAAACCTTGGGAAAGCAGATAAAGTCTATTGACAATGCCGTGCAACGCATTCGCCGCAAACTGGCGAGGCAATTTCAACCTTAGCGATATCAGCCATAGCTGAACGCATATAGCCAATTTGGCAAGTTTATCAAAAGAGAGGGTACAAAATGTACGAAGACAAAGTCCTAAATTGCAAAGAGTGTGGCGCAGAGTTCGTGTTCTCCGCCGGAGAGCAGGAGTTCTATGCTGAGCGTGGGTTCCAGAATGAGCCGCAGCGCTGCAAGACCTGCAGAGATGCTCGCAAGAATGCCGCTCGTGGTCCCCGTGAGTTTTTCGCAGCCACATGTGCTATGTGCGGATGCGAGGCAAAGGTTCCTTTCGAGCCCAAAACTGACCGCCCTGTTTATTGCAGCGAATGCTTTGCTAAAATCAGAGAGCAGAATCAAGACTAACTGAACAGACGGTTAAAAACGATTGGGGTACCTATCCGGTGTCTCAATCATTTTTTTAGAATGCACAAACAAGGAGGAAATACTAATGTTTGAAATCAAAAAAGACACAATGATCTCGGAGATAATTGAGAATGCTCCCGAGGCTATGCCCGTTTTCATGTCTATCGGCATGCACTGCATGGGCTGTGCTATGGCAAGTGGAGAAACCCTGGAGCAGGCATGCTATGCACACGAAGTTGACCCGGACGAGTTTTTAGAAAAGCTCAATGCCCATCTGTCGGCACAGTAGTAAAGAATTATAATAAAAAGCCGGTAGCAACGAGTAAAACTCACAGACTACCTGCATTTGCCCCTTTTACCCGACGGGTTTTTGGGAATAACGGCTAAGGAGGCGGAAACGGCTTCTTAGCCGTTGTTGTTTTATATTAATGACTAAAACGAACTTATCACTGAGGTTATGCGAAATAGCAAAAATGGCAGAGGGTGGCAAAGTTATTTCGGATGTCGGAACAGACCACGGTCTGCTTCCAATATATTTTGCACAAAACTTTCAGGCTGCAAAAATCTTTGCAGCTGACCTGCGCCAAGGACCAATAAATGTGGCAAAGGAGAATGCTAAAGCTCAAGGGGTATACAGCAGAATTAATTTCTTTTGCTGTGACGGACTTGATTTTCCCGATGCATCTTTAAGTGACACTGTGATAATAAGCGGCATGGGAGGGGAAACCATTGCCGGGATTTTGCAAAGAGCAAAATGGACTGTTAACTGTGAAAGGCTCATTTTGGGTCCTCAAACTAAATATGATGAACTGTGTATTTGGCTTTTTAAAAACGGCTACATGCTAAAAGACGCAAATGTCATATGTGAAGACGGCAGACTATACTTGTTACTGCTTATAGGAGCCTTAGATTCAAAAGAGCCAAAGCTTTTATTTGCAGAGGATTATATTATTAAAAAAGAGAGCTTAGCCTGTGAAAACTGGATAAAAGACAGGATAAAAAGGACAAATAAGGCAATTTTTGGAGCGAATAAAGCAAAAGACAACGAAAGATCAGCAAAATTAACCGAGCTTTTAGATAGACTATTAAAATACTGATAAAATACTGAGAGGAGAATTTAATTTGCCTAAAGTAAAAGATATTTGCAATTACTTGTTTGAGCTGGCGCCTTATGAGCTTGCCCTTTCTTGGGATAATGTCGGTCTTTTGGTCGGGGATAGCGAAAAAAACGTAAAAACTGTAATGCTTGCTTTGGATATTACAGATTTGGTAATTGATGATGCAGTAAAAAACAGTGCCGAGCTAATTATTTCTCACCATCCGTTGTTTATTGAGCCGTTATGCAGCATAACTGATGAAACTTATTACGGCAGAAAAGTTATTAAACTAATTAATAACAATATTTCTGCAATATGCATGCACACAAACTTAGACGCAGCAAAAGGCGGAGTTAACTGTAGCTTAGCAAAAGCACTGGGCGCAAGTGTGATTGGTTATTTAGATGAGGAGAGCAAAATAGGGAACGTCTGCACTTTGGATAACATTACAGTTTCGGACTTTTTGTCACTTGCAAAAAGTGCCCTTAATCCCCGTGGTATAAGGTACATTGATTCAAAAAAGCCCCTAAACAAGGTAGCTATTTGTGCAGGCTCCGGTGGGAACCAAATTGAAAATGCGTTAAATTTATGCTGTGATACTTTGGTGACTGCAGATGTTAAGCACCATCAGTTTATTATGGCTAAAGAGCTCGGAATAAATCTTTTTGATGTAGGACATTTTGCAAGTGAAAATGTGATTATTAATGAACTGCAAAAGAGTCTTGGCAAAAAATTTAGTCAACTAAAAATAAAAATATCGAGCTCAAACTACCAGTTTGAAGAATATTTTATATAAATTAATTTTGCACAATAAAGTGTATAACTATTGAAAACAATAAGCTTATATAGTATATTAATTACAATATTTGTTTACTAATATTAGTTCAGGAGGATAAGTTAATATGGGTCTAATTAAAGCAGCATTAGGAAGTGCAGGAGGCGTATTAGCAGATCAGTGGAAAGAATTTTTCTATTGTGAAGCACTTCCGGCGGATGTTATTTGCACAAAAGGACAAAAGAGAGCATCAAAACGCTCTTCCAACACAAAGGGTAGCGACAACATCATCACAAACGGCTCGGTTATTGCGGTTGCAGACGGTCAGTGTATGCTTATTGTAGAGCAGGGTCAGGTTGTAGATGTCTGCGCTGAACCGGGAGAATTTGTCTATGACACATCAACCGAACCCTCAATTTTCTCAGGCGATTTGTCAGACGGCATTTCCAAGGTTTTTGCAAATATCGGCAAGAGATTCACATTTGGCGGAGAAGCTCCCAAAGACCAGAGAGTTTATTATTTCAACACGAAAGAACTTGTCGGAAACAAATACGGAACACCTTCACCGGTGCCTTTCCGAGTAGTAGACAATAACATAGGTCTTGATGTTGATATTTCAATTCGCTGCTTTGGTGAGTTTAGCTACCGTGTAACAAACCCCGTTCTGTTTTATACTAATGTCAGCGGAAATGTTGAGGATGCCTATATAAGAAGCCAAATTGACGGCCAGCTCAAAACAGAGCTTCTAACAGCTCTGCAGCCCGCATTTGCAAAGATTTCAGACATGGGTATTCGTTATTCATCCCTTCCCGGGCACACAATTGAACTTGCAGATGCTCTTAATGAGGTTTTGTCTAAGAAATGGGCAGACCTAAGAGGTATTGAGATTGTCTCATTTGGAGTTTCCAGTGTTAAAGCCTCTGATGAAGATGAGCAAATGATTAAAGAGCTTCAGAGAAATGCAACATTCAGAAATCCGACTATGGCAGCTGCACACATGGTAGGTGCACAGGCAGCCGCCATGCAGGATGCAGCAAAGAACACAGGAGCAGGCCCTGCTATGGCGTTCATGGGAATGAATATGGCGCAGGGTGCAGGCGGAGTTAATGCTCAGAACCTTTTCCAAATGGGTCAGCAGCAAGCTGCTGCAGCACCTGCTGCTGACACTTGGAGATGCTCCTGCGGAAATGATGTAAACGGCAATTTCTGCCCTAAATGCGGCAATAAAAAGCCCGAGCCGGTTGCGGCTGATTCTTGGAAATGCAGCTGCGGTGCAAACGCTAGCGGAAAATTCTGCCCGGAGTGCGGCTCTAAGAAGCCTGAACCTGTTTCGGCTGACGGCTGGGTATGCAGCGAATGCGGTGCCACTAATAAGGGGAAGTTTTGCTCAACCTGCGGCGCTAAAAAGCCCGAGGGTGCACCTATGTACAAGTGTGACAAATGTGGCTGGGAGCCTGCTGATCTGAGCAATCCTCCTAAGTTTTGCCCTGAATGCGGAGATGTCTTTGACGACTCCGATAAAGTGTAAGTCTTTTATTTCTTTAACGACACAAAGAATGACATATTTATATAATACTTAAGAAAGTAGGTAAGAAATGAAAAAAGCATTATTACTTCTTTTAACAATTGCATTGCTTTTTGGCCTTGTCGCCTGCTCTTCAGTGCCGGCTGACAGCAAATACATAGGATCTTGGACATCGGCTAAATACAAAGCTGCCGGTTTGGAACTGAGTGCAGAAGATGTCGGAGTATCGGTACTTGAACTTAACAAAAACGGTAAGGCAACATTCACCTTTATGGGTGAGGGTGGCAGTGGAAAATGGCAAGAGTCGGCTGATGGCGTAGATGTAAAATCAGGCAGCAGCACGTTAGCATTTAAGTTTATCGAAAATCAGCTTGTGCTTGATTACTCGGGCGTACAGATGTTTTTTGTGAAGGATGGAACGGACGATTCAATCACCAACCCCGTACTGCCGGGAGAGGGTTCTCCTGCACCGCAGAGCGCAGCACCTTCCCAGACAGAAGCGCCGAAACCTGAAGTGGGTGGAGATGCTCTTAAATTCTGGAACCAGAGCTTTTATGGCTGGTGGATGATGGATACTGAGACTGCAACCGGCTCTTATAAAGAAATGGAGCCTAACTGGTGGGATTGCTGCGCAGAAATGTCAATGGATGAGACAGGCTTCGGTAAAGTTGTAGTTTGGGATGAAGACCTTTCTAAGGACGACGGAGTTGCTGAGTTTAAAATCAAAGTAAATACAAACAGCGACGCATCTGAAGTTGGTGAAGCAACCTCTGTGGCTGCTGATGATAACTTTTTTATGGATGCAGTCGGAACACCTATAGACGGTGAGCTTACATTTTCTCCTGCAAACACCAAATTTAATAACTTTATCATGATAAAAGGCCATTACAGCGACAGTGACGGCAGCTACGACTACTATGTCTACCTAAGACCATGGGGAGAAAAGTGGGACGATATAGAAGCTGCTGACAAAGACATGATGCCTTTCTACTATAAAGATTGGTATCTGCCCCAGCTTGAAAAGGGCGTCAGTGTAGCCCCCGACAAACTGGATTTTGACAGCAAATAGAATTTCAGAACGTAGAATAATTTAATAAAAGTTTATGCCGTTCGTTCACATCCGGCGAACGAACGGCATAAGTATATGGGGAGGGTGATAAATGGCTACTCAGATTACAAACTATCAGTGCCCGGCGTGCACAGGCCCATTGCACTTTGTAGGAGCCTCAGGAATGCTTGAGTGTGACTACTGCGACATGAAATACACAGTTAAAGAAATTGAAGAACTCTATTCGGTAAAAGATGACAAGGCAGAAGCGGCTTTTGAAAAAGCAAGTCAAAAAGCTAAATCAGCAGAGGATGATTACGGCTGGGGTGCTGATGCTGAGAATATGCGCAGCTATAATTGCCCAAGCTGCGGTGCGGAGCTTATCTGTGACAGCACAACAGCGGCTACAAGCTGCCCATATTGCGGGAATCCTACTATCGTTCCCGGCCAATTTGGCGGCACAAGAAGACCTGATTACGTCATTCCGTTTAAGCTAAATAAAGATGAGGCAATATCTGCACTTCGCAAGCATTACAAAAAGAAGCCGCTTATTCCGAGTGCTTTTTCAAAAGAAAATCATATAAAAGAAATAAAGGGCATATATGTTCCGTTTTGGCTTTACAGCTGCGAAGCTGGCGGAGAGGTAAGATATGATGCAACTAAGGTCCGCACCTGGCGAGAAGGGGATTATTTGTGCACTGAAACGAGTTTTTATGATGTGCAAAGAAGCGGCAACGCAGCATTTGAAAACATACCCGTAGACGGCTCAAGTAAAATGCCCGACGCTCATATGGACTCCATTGAGCCATACGACTACAGCGACTTAAAGGACTTTTCTGTTGCATATTTGCCCGGCTTTTTAGCCGATAAATACGATGTAGGAGCAGAAGAGTGCGCATCAAGAGCACTATTAAGAGCAGAGAGGTCAGTGGCACAGGAGCTCAGAAATACTGTAATAGGCTATACCACAGTCACAGAAACAAGCAATACTGTGAGAACTGACGGGCACGAGGTCAAATACGGACTTTTACCGGTTTGGATGCTGTATACTAAATGGAAAGACAAAGATTATCTTTTTGCAATGAACGGTCAAACAGGAAAACTGATAGGCGATCTGCCTGTATCTGTAGGCAAGTTTTTTGCATGGTTTTTGGGTCTGGGCTCTGTTTTATCGGCTGTTGCAGTTGCAGTTCGAATGCTGATTTAGTGTGGGAGGAAATAATATGAAAAAGAAAATTCTGACTACATTTTTAATTTTGCTGGTACTGGTTTCCTTCTTTTCTTTAGGTGCCTTGGCTGAAGGGGAAGAAGGCGGCAGAACTGAGGCATTAGTAGTAGACAAAGCCGGGATTCTGACAGAAGAACAGGTTAAAGTGCTAAACGCAAGAGCTGAGGGTCTTAGTGCAAAGTACTCCTGCGAAGTTATTATTTATATCATTAATGAGTTTTCAGAAGCAACGATTTCGCAAACTGCCGAAGCTTTATATGCAGAGCATAATTATGGTTTAGGTGCGGATAGAAGCTGTGTTATGCTGCTGCTCAGTATGTCGGGGCGAGACTATAGCATTATGGCTCACGGTTACGGAAACACAGTATTCACAGATTTCGGAAAAGGGAAATTAGCCGATAGCTTTAAGCCTGCTTTCAAAGAAAACGACTATAACAAGGGCTTTAGTGCTTATATTAATAAATGCGCTGAGTATTTTGAAGCAGCGCAGCAGGGACGCCCGGTAGATACATATACTAAGGGCAATATAGAAAAAACTCAGCTAAGCTCAAAGGATATACTCATAACAGTTGCAATTTGTTTTGCTATTGCATTAGGCATAGCACTTATTATGAGAGCACAAATGAAAACAGCGCACATCAAAACTGTGGCAGGTGATTATATTTGCGGTGGTGTACTAAACCTAACATCACGATATGACCACTTTAAGTATGACACAATACAAAGAGTGTACAGCCCGCAGCATAAGGATAGCGGAGGCGGCACAACTACAAACAGCGGAGGCTTTTCACATAGCTCGGGTAAATTCTGACTATTCTACATGAGCCTTTTAGCTTAATTAATAATATTCAGCAAAGGAGCTGATATATTTATGAAATATAAACTCTTAATTATCACACTTTTACTATCGATTATGCTTTCCGGCTGTGTCGGCAAAACAGACGGCGCAAAAGGAGAAAATCCCAAAAACGAAGGGACAAGCTATATGAAAATTTCTGCCGAAGAAGCAAAGAAAATGATGGACAGCCAAACTGTTACAATAGTCGATGTGCGTTCAAAAGAGGAATTTAACGAGGGGCATATCCCGGGTGCTATATTATTGCCGGTTAACACAATAGGTGACAAAATGCCGGAAGAGCTGCCTGACAAGGACGCAACATTACTGATTTATTGCCGAAGCGGCAACCGCAGCCGTACAGCAGCATTAAAGCTAATTGAACTAGGCTACACAGCAGTTTATGATTTTGGCGGAATTTCAGACTGGAGCTACGACATAGAAAAATAGTTTATTATAACTATTTACCAGAATTTTCGCATCACACAGTAGGGCAAGGTTGCAGATTGGAGTGAATTATGAAAAAGTATGATCACATAATTATAGGTTTTGGCAAGGGCGGAAAAACATTGGCAAATGAACTGGCACTAAGCGGTTAGAGCACTGCAATCATTGAGGAATCATCCAAAATGTTTGGAGGCACCTGCATAAACATTGCCTGCATCCCGTCAAAGATTTTCGAATACAGTGCGCGTCTATCCAATCTTGAAGACCGGGATTTTAGCCAAAAGTCAGCATACTACAAAAAAACTGTTTAAGAAAAAGACAAGCTGATTTCCATGCTCCGTGAAAAAAACTATGCAAAGGCAGTATCCTCTGGAGTAGATGTAATAGTCGGCGAAGCGTCGTTTATTGACAACAATACTCTGCTTGTCACAAATAATGTCGGTGAAGTTTATAATATTTTCGGGAAGAGTATTTACATTAACACCGGAGCAAGCCCATTTATTCCGGATACTCCGGGACTTGCAGAGAGCCGATATGCATACACAAGTGAGCAGATGCTCAGTTTAGAAAAGCTACCGGAAAACCTTGTAATAGTAGGCGGGGGATACATAGGCCTTGAATTTGCCTCTTATTATCGCAATTTCGGCTCAAATGTGAGCATCATACAGTCAGGTGATACTTTTATTCCAAAGGAAGATTCCGAAATAGCTAATTTAGTTTTAGAAAGCTTTGAAGCAAGAGGAATAGGTGTTCTAAAAAAGACAAAAATAGTTTCTGTATCAGATAATAACAGCAATGCAGTTTTAAGTGTGTCAGATGACAGCGGGCAGAGGAATATTACAGCCGATGCTATCTTAATTGCAACCGGCAGGCGCCCCAATATTGCAAGACTAAATCTCGCTAATACGGATGTTAAAATTACAGACAGAGGGGCAATACAAGTAGACGACAAGCTTAAAACTACTGCCGATAATATTTGGGCAACGGGAGACTGCGTCGGTGGCATGCAGTTTACCTATATTTCACTTGATGACAGCCGCATTGTAAGCTCCCAAATCTTTGGAAAAGGTGACAGAAGTACAAAAAACAGAGGCGAAATTCCATACAGTGTCTTTATTGACCCGCCGCTTTCTCGTGTCGGTTTAAGCGAGAGTCAAGCTAAAGAAATGGGTTATGAACTGAAAATCGGCAAACTAATGGCAGCGGCTATCCCTAAAGCTCACATATTAAAAAAGACAAGCGGAATGTTAAAAGTTCTTATTGATGCAAAAACCGATAAGATTCTGGGTGCGCACCTATTTTGTGCTGAGTCACATGAGCTTATTAACATTATTAAGCTTGCTATGGATGCGGGAATTTCATACGAGGTGTTAAAAAACTCTGTGTATACACACCCGACTATGAGTGAAGCTCTAAACGATTTGTTTGGTTCTGTAAAATAGAGATAATAATTATCAAAAGGAAAATGACAGTCGCAGTTACTTGCGGCTGTCTTTTTGTATGCAAAACCACTGGCTAGGCCAGTGGTTCAAAAGAGCTTAAGCGATGAGGAAGAAATAAACACTCCCTTTGCAATATAATACAAGTGCGGTCTGTCAGCAGCACAAGAAAAATAGCAAAGGGAGGACATCA
>JAAZCZ010000011.1 GCA_012513005.1 Oscillospiraceae bacterium
GCCTGACCGCTTCCGATGTAGCTGTTTAGAACGAGTGGTCTGTACTGAGTAAGCACACCCACAACCTCAATTCCGGAGTGAACACAATTTGACAGCGGAAAATCAATGATTCTGTATTTTCCGCCAAAGGGGAGACTCGGCTTTGCGTCCTTAGTGGTAAGCGCATAAAGCCTGGAGCCCTGTCCGCCTGCCAATATCATGGCAATACACTGCCTTTTCATATATTACTCTCCTTTTTTGCTGCGGCATTGCCGTTAAACTCACTCATAGCAGCCTCGGCACCGCCGCTTATGTAAACACAAGCAGCCTCAGCTGCCCTTTTAGCAGCATCATAAGCAAGCTCTGAATCCTCGGAAGAAAACCTGCCCAAAACCCAATCAGCGTTATTATAGTCTCTGTGCGCAGGCTGCCCGATGCCGATTCTGATTCTGGGAAAGTCAGATGTACCCAAGTGCTTTATTATACTCGATAAACCGTTATGCCCGCCGGCGCTGCCGTGTTTTCTCAGGCGAATTCTGCCGGGTCGCAGTGCCATTTCATCAGAAACAACAAGCACTCTCTCGGCAGGAATCTTATAAAATCTAACAGCCTCCGCTACGGAAGTACCGGAGTTATTCATATAAGTCTGTGGTTTCATAAGCAATACGGACACATCGCCGATTTTAACAGTCGCAGTTAAGGCATAAAATCTAAGCTTATTAATCTTTGTGCCCAGCTGTGATGCCAAAAGGTCGCCCACCATAAAACCGGCGTTGTGCCTTGTGTTTTCATATTCTTTCCCGGGATTGCCCAAAAAAGCAATAATCCACCGGGGGCGTTGGGATTTTATTGGGAAAATCATTAAATCACCGGATGTCTATTCGAATAGGGAGGAGATAGAAACCTCATCGTAGGTTCTCTGAATTGCCTCAGCAAATAAAGGGGCGACAGAAAGATATTTAATCTTGTCGCAGGCAGGCTGATTTGTGGGATAGGGAATTGTGTCAAGTAAAATCAGCTCATCAACGGGACTTTTTTCAATACGCTCAATAGCAGGACCTGAGAGCACACCGTGAGTTGCACATGCCACAATTTTCTTAGCTCCGCCGATTTCATGTAGTGCGACAGCAGCGTGACATAAGCTTCCTGCAGTGTCCACAATGTCATCTAAGATGATAATGTTCTTGTCACGGACATCGCCTATTATATTCATGACCTCAGAGCTGTTTGCCTTCTGCCTCCTCTTATCTACTATTGCAAGACCTAGGTCCAGCTTCTGAGATAAAGCCCTGGCACGGGCAACACTGCCCACATCGGGGGAAACAACCATATAATCCTTGTTGGATCTGCCGATTGTCTTTTTGAAGTGATTTGCAAGGATAGGTGCGCCGAACAGATTGTCAACGGGAATGTCGAAAAACCCCTGAATCTGAGCTGCGTGCAGGTCCATGGTTAAAACGCGATCGGCACCTGCTGTCGTTAAAATGTTTGCAAAGAGCTTGGCAGAAATGGGGTCGCGACTTTTTGCCTTTCTGTCTTGCCTTGCATAGCCGTAGTAGGGAATAACTGCGGTAATTCTGCCTGCAGAAGCTCTCCGCATGGAATCAATCATAATCAGCAGCTCCATAATATTGGTGTTGACGGGGCTGCAGGTTGACTGAATAACAAAAACGTCGGCACCGCGAACGGGCTCGCTGAGAGCAAGGGAAATTTCTCCGTCTGAAAAACTGGAAACAACACAGTCACCGACTTTTCTCCCGAGTCTTTCACAAATTGCCTCAACTAAAGCGGGGTTTGAATTGCCGGTAAAAACCTTAACTTCTTTGCCGTGAGCTATCAACTTTTTGTCCTCCAATGAATTTTGTTATTATTCGAGGCTATTATATCAAAAAACAGCAAAAAAATACAGTAAGCCGTAAAAGAAATTTGCTTTTATTAAAATGCATCAAAATAAATCAAATAATAGGCAAAGCAGATAAAATATAAGCATCCGATACACACAATGGTTATTATTGCCGTTTTGCTTGACATAATGCCGAAAAAAGGTGTAAAATGTGAGCGTAATAATGCCGTGCTAAGGGGAAGCGCGGGTTTTGTTACGTAATAACTGACAAAAGTTTTTCGATTTTTAGAAAATTAACATAAATCAGTAAAGGAGGAAAAGACGGAAATATGCCATTAGAACTTAATATTTTGCATATTATCGGTATTGCAGTAGCGTTTATTGCAGTACTTATAGTCGGCGTGTTGCTCGGTGTTATATATCGCAAAAAAGTCGCAGAGCGCGAGATACTCAGCGCAGAAGACGAAGCTAAGCGTATAATAAATGAGTCGATTAAATCAGCAGAAGCTAAAAAACGCGAAGCTATTGTTGAAGCACGCGAAGAGATAATAAAAGCCCGCTCAGAGTATGAGAAAGAAGAAAAAGAGTGGAGAAGCGAGCTCCAAAGGCAAGAAAAAAGGCTTTTGCAAAAAGAAGAAAACATAGACCGTAAAACCGATTCCCTGGAAAAGAAAACAGAGAACCTAAACAAAAAACTAGCTCACGCCGAGGCAGAGCAAGAAAAAATCAAAAAATTAAAGGAATCCCAGCTGCAAATGCTCGAGAGGATTTCAGGTCTTAGCACAGAGGAAGCCAAGGAATATCTCATCAGCAACGTCGAAAAGCAGGTGACACACGAAATAGCGGTTAAAATCCGCGAAATCGAAGCCAGACTCAAAGATGAAGCAGACGCAAAGGCAAGGGAAATAATAGCAACAGCAATTCAGCGCTGTGCTGCCGACCATTCAAGTGAAGTTACAGTCTCAGTCGTACCTCTCCCCAACGACGAGATGAAGGGCAGAATAATCGGCCGCGAGGGCAGAAATATTCGCTCGATAGAAACCTTAACCGGCTGCGACCTTATAATAGACGACACCCCCGAAGCAATCACAGTTTCAAGCTTCGACCCGGTGCGTCGTGAGGTAGCAAAGGTAGCCTTAGAAAACCTCATTCAGGACGGGCGTATACATCCTGCCCGCATCGAGGAAATGGTCATAAAGGCCAAAAAGGAAGTAAACAGCATAATAAAAGCCGAGGGTGAGCGTGCAGCATTCGACACTAATATCCATGGACTTAACCAGGAAATAGTAAACCTGCTCGGCAGAATGAGATACCGCACAAGCTACGGGCAAAATGTACTCAATCACTCAATCGAGGTAGCCCACATTGCAGGGCTTATGGCAGCTGAACTCGGCGTTGATGTCACAATGGCAAAGCGCGCAGGACTTTTGCACGACATCGGCAAGGCAATAGACCACGAGGTCGAAGGCTCGCATGTCAGCATTGGTGTTGATATAGCCAGAAAATACAAAGAGCCCAAGGAAATCCTGCACGCAATAGAGGCACACCACGGAGATGTTGAGCCGCAAACGGTAATTGCCTGCTTAGTTCAGGCAGCTGATGCAATCTCAGCCTCCAGACCCGGCGCAAGAAGAGAGAACATCGAAAGCTATGTCAGAAGACTTGAAAAGCTTGAATCTGTATCTATGAGCTTCCCCGGAATTTCAAGCTGCTATGCAATACAGGCAGGTCGCGAAATCCGCATAATGGTAAAACCGGGCGAGGTCAACGAAGACGAGATGACAATCTTAGCTCGCGACATAGCCAAAAAGATAGAAGACGAGCTCACATACCCGGGGCAAATCAAGGTTCATTTACTCAGAGAAACCAAGGCAGTTGAGTACGCAAAGTAATATAAATTAATTAAGCTATCAAAAGCAGCGGCAGAATTTGCCGCTGCTTTTTACCAATAATGCGTAATAATCATTTTTTAATGCGATTTTCCCCGAAAAACAGAGAAAAAACTATATTTTCAGCTTGCATAGTCTCGCGGTATTTGTTATAATGCCAAGGCATTACACACGGAGAAGGACTTTTGACCATATGGCAATAAACTTGTCGGGTCACGAAAGGATGATAGCTCCGGCGGTCTAATGAAATAAAGGAGGAAAAGAAATGTCAATCGTATCAATGAAACAGCTCTTAGAAGCAGGTGTTCACTTCGGACACCAGACCCGCAGATGGAACCCCAAAATGGCCGAGTATATTTATTGCGAGAGAAACGGAATATATATCATCGACCTGCAGAAAACAGTCAAGAAGCTTGAGAGTGCCTATGAATATGTTCGCAGCTTAGCAGAAAACGGCGAGAAGATTTTATTCGTCGGAACAAAGAAGCAGGCAGCAGACACAGTCAAGCAGGAAGCCGAGCGCTCCGGTCAGTTCTATGTTAACGCCCGTTGGCTTGGCGGCATGCTGACAAACTTCAAAACCATGAGAACCCGTATCGACCGTCTTGCACAGCTTAAGACAATGCAGGAAGACGGCACATTCGACATGCTTCCCAAAAAGGAAGTTCTAAAGCTCATGGGCGAAATGGAAAAGCTCGAAAAATACTTAGGCGGCGTAAAAGACATGCGCAAGCTCCCCGGGGCAGTGTTTGTAATTGACTCCAGAAAAGAGCACAACGCCATAGCTGAAGCACGCAAGCTGGGCATCCCCATCATCGGAATAGTAGACACAAACTGCGATCCGGACGAGGTTGACTATGTAATCCCCGCAAACGACGATGCAATAAGAGCAATTAAGCTCATTTGCCAGAAAATGGCAGATGCAGTTTTAGAGTCACAGCAGGGTGAAGACTTTGCAGCAGCTGATACCGAAGCGGTAGCTTATGCAAAAGAGGATACCCAAGACGCGGAATAATCGCAGCTTAGACAAATAAATATATAGACTTGAAAGGATGAACATATATGGCATTCACAGCCACTGATGTAAAGAACCTGCGCGAAATGACAGGCGTAGGAATGATGGATTGTAAAAAAGCACTCACAGAGTGCGATGGCGATATGGACGCAGCAGTTGCTTGGCTCAGAGAAAAGGGTCTTGCAGCAGCACAGAAAAAAGCCGGCCGCATAGCAGCCGAAGGCATGGCATACGCAAGCGTAGAAAACGGAGTCGGCGCAATAGTCGAAGTCAATGCAGAGAGCGACTTTGTTGCAAAGAACGACCTCTTTGTCGGCTATGTCGAGGGTGTTGCCTCGGTAGTAGCAAATGAAAACCCTGCAGACCTCGATGCTCTTTATGCCTGCACATACCCCGGCGAGGGCAGAACAGTTTTAGAAGTCCAGAACGACAAGGTGCTTGTAATAGGCGAGAGCATCAAAGTCCGCCGTTTTGCAAGATTTGATTCAGGTCTGTCTGTTCCCTATGTCCACATGGGCGGAAGAATTGCAGTTTTAATGAACTTAAACGTCGCAGATAACTGCCGTGATAACGAAAAGGTAACAGAGCTTGCTAAAGACCTTGCAATGCAGGTCGCCGCATTAAACCCCGTATTCCAGGATGAAGCTTCCGTACCTGCTGAGTTTATCGAGAGTGAAAAGCAGCTTCGCCTTGCACAGGCAAAGGAAGACCCCAAGAATGCAAACAAGCCCGAAGCAATACTCGAGAAGATAGTCAGCGGCGGTCTTGCCAAGTACCTCAAAGAGATTTGCTTTGCAAACCAGCCCTTCGTAAAAGATGACAGCGTAAATGTAAAGCAGCACATTGCAGCTGTTGCAAAGGAAGTCGGATGCGATATTTCCGTAAACAGCTACATTCGCTATGAAAAGGGCGAGGGCATCGAAAAACGCAGCGACGACTTAGCCTGCGAAGTTGCCAAACTTATAAAATAATTAAAACATTTATTTAATAATAAGAGAGGATGCTAATTAGCATCCTCTCTTATATTTATATTCCGGGAAAGAGTTATGCAAACTAAACCCAGTCAGGCGTTCTCATCGCAAGATAGTGCCATATCATAGAGACGATTTTTCTTATACCCGGAATCAGCAGCAGCTAAACGGGCAGATTCTTTTAGTGAATAGCCCTTTTCGCGATAGTTTTGCAAAATTTGAACTGCCTCATCTTCAGAAATTTCGGGGGAATCCTGCCTGCTTGCTCCTTCCAAAACAAGCACAAACTCACCGCGCGGCTTTGTCTGCCTGTAATGCTCGAGCGCAAGAGAGACAGTTGTCAAAACAGTTTCCTCGTGAATTTTCGTAAGCTCTCTGGAAATAGATATTCTTCTGTCACCGAAGTATGTGAGAAAATCCTCCAAGGTAGCTATTAGCTTGTGCGGTGCTTCATAGAAGATAATAGTTCTCTCCTCGCGGGAGAGTTCGTTTAGTCTTAAATTTCGCTGTTTTTTTGAAACAGAGAGAAATCCCTCAAAAACAAACCTGCCGGAAGATAGCCCCGAAACAGCCAAAGCCGAAACCGCAGCGCAGGCGCCGGGGATAACAAGCACTTTAATCCCGTTTTCATAGCAGGTTTCAACCAAATCCTCACCGGGGTCAGAAAC
>JAAZCZ010000012.1 GCA_012513005.1 Oscillospiraceae bacterium
GAAACGCTTTCCACAGCTGTTACATCGATACCTTCGTTTACGCAGGTGTATTGTTGTCAGCTTGCCATACGCACTGATATCTCGCACTTTCTGGTGTCGGTAGTCGTGTACTGTGTCTGTCATCTCTCCGCATACAGGACAGCTGTGTGCCTTTCTTGGAATTTCTACAGAAATATGCTTTCTTTCCGCCTCATTCCAAATATCTTTAATAATTGTATCTTCCAATTCCAAGAGTTTTGAGGTATTATTTTCACAGAGCATATTGAACATCCTTTCTGGTTGGGTTTCGTCGCTTTTATCCTAAAGGATTTCTTCTGTATGCTCTACCTTTTTGTCAAAAAATGTTGGAGTGCGGTTTTCCCGTACCCCAACATTTATTATAGAACCCTTATTTAATCTCCTCGTCAAAGCTCTCGTCTTCATCAGTAGGCTCAGCTACCTTAGATAGCTTCTGCTGCTCTTTATCGGCTTTAATGAGCTCATCTGAAACAATATCGAGGCAAACAGGCAAATCATAGCTGTCAACCAAGGGTGAAGCTTCCAGCTTATCCGCATTGTCGTCTCCCTTAAACACGAGCTTTAAAAGAACGGGGGTAATAATAGTGCAGCTAATTATCATAATAACTATTGGTCCAAAGAAATCACGGGGAATTAAATTAAGTGCCATGCCCTTTGATGCAACAATAAGGGCAACCTCACCGCGGCAAACCATACCGACACCCGTCTGAAGACTTTGTTTTGTGGTAAAACCCGATAGCTTCGCCCCAAGCCCGCAGCCTAAAATCTTAGATGCAATTGCAACTATAACAAGCACAAGTGTGAATATAATAAAGTATTCATTCAAATTCGGTATTGTGGCTTTAATGCCGATGTTAGCAAAGAAAACAGGAGTCAGAAGCAAATACGAAAGGGGAGCAAAGCGAGTTTCTATAAACTTTCCCTTGGGCGACATTGCAATAATCATACCTGCAGCAAAAGCGCCAATAACATCAGCAACACCAAAAATTACCTCGGCAGCCCAAGACATAAATAGGCACAGTGCAAAAGCAGCAATTGGGTATCTTCTTATATTTTGGTCACCCACGTTCTTTTCAATATGCTTAAAGTAGGCGTGGTGCAAAAAGCCGCAAAGCAGAACAAAGGCAAAAAATAGTACAGGCTTTAAGAGCGTTAGCCCGATATTCACCTTAGCTCCTGCCAAACCGGAAACGATGGCAAGGCAGACTAAACCTAAAATATCATCTATTATGGCAGCTGTTAAAATAGTGTTACCGACCCTTGTGGAGAGCTTTCCGAGCTCTCTTAGTGTTTCAACAGTAATGGAAACGGAGGTAGCAGTTAAAACAGTGCCTAAAAACACAGCAGACATAATACTGCTGTGCTCGTTTGCCAAAAAGTGCATAACGGCAGCGCCCATAGCTAGTGGCAGCAAAACACCGCAAAGAGCCACTAAAAAGCCCGACTTCCCGCTTGTTTTAATATCTCTGACACTAGTTCCCATGCCTGCGCTGAACATAATGATAACAACACCCAGCTCAGCTAATTTGTTTAAAAAGACCGATGGCATGAGGCATATTTTGATGCCGAATATAGCCTCTGTCACTATTCCCAAAACAGCAGGACCCAAAAGAAATCCGGAGAGCAAAGAGCCTGTCACCTGCGGCAGCTGGGCTTTTCCGAACAAAACGCTAAGCAGCTTATTAAATAATAAGACTATTCCGAGTGTAAGAAGAAAGCTGTAATCCAATTTCTGTTCCTCCGTGAAACATTGCTTACAGGGCTAATCTTACTCCTTTTTGAAGCAGTATTAAAGCATTTTATACGGGATTTTCTTAACCAATTATGTGACAGAAATCACAATTAAATTATTAAAAACTGCTGCATCTGAAACAAAATCAAATGCAGCAGTTTATATATGATAACAGGTTTATTAAATCGTTTTTAAGCAGTAAACGTCATCTCTTCTGGCAGACATTAATGGCAGTTGGCGCCTAATGCTCCTTAGCATATTAAGATCAATATCGCAGAGCATAATTTCTTCCGATGCCCCGGCTAAAGCAGCAATAGCTCCCCAAGGGTCAGTTACAATAGAATTTGCGTATGAGACATACCTGCCGTCTATATTTCGGGCAGGAGCGCAGCCGCAGAAAAAGAGCTGGTTTTCGCAGGCACGGCTTCTAAAAAGCAGCTCCCAGTGTGCAGGACCCGTAGTCATATTAAAAGCAGCCGGGCAGAATATAATATTCGCGCCCTCAAGCGCCGTCAGCCTTGATAACTCCGGAAATCTTATATCAAAGCAGATAATTAGCCCCATCTTGCCAAACTCGGTGTCAAACACAGTAACCTCATTACCTGCAGAAAAGGTGTCAGACTCACAGAATTTCTGACCGCCCTCAACCTCAATATCAAAGAGATGCATCTTGCGGTGTCTTGCAATCTGCTTGCCGCTTTTATCAAACACAAAAGAGGTATTATAAATTTTATCTCCCTCAGCTTCAGGCATAGAGCCACCGACTAAATAGATGCTATTTTGCGCCGCCATTTCAGATAAACTCTGCCAAATTAATTCCCCTGCAGGCTCTGCATTTTTAATAAACGCTTCATTTCTGTACTCACAGCAGAACATCTCAGGCAGTATAGCAATATTAGCTCCTTTATCGGAAGCCTCAGAAACAAGTTCTTTTGCATGATTTAGATTATATATCTTATCCTCGGTGTTTTTCATCTGTATAATTGCAATTTTCATAGTACAGCCCCTAAACAAGTATTATGTAAACTAATTATTTTGGTTCAAATAATCGCAGGCAAAGGCAGAAGCCACAGCCCCGTCAGAAACTGCGGTTACAACCTGTTTTATACTCTTAGCTCTGCAATCACCGGCAACAAAAAGCCCGGAAGTCTTCGTTTTGCAGCTTTCATCGCTGCTAAACCAGCCAATACTATCCGTGTCGGCAAGCTCTGCAAATGCAGTGTTTTGCGGTGCTGAGCCTATTGAAACAAAGAGCCCGTCAATAGGTAATATTTCCTCACTGCCGTCGGGCATATACTTAACAGTAATAGCATTAAGCTCATCATCTCCATGCAGCTCTGTAACACAGCGGTCTAATAAAAACTCAATATTAGAAATAGAATCTAAGCTGCGCAGGTTAGCAGCTTCGGCTCTAAACTCACTGCGCCTGTGTATTATGTAAACTTTATTACAGATGCCTGCCAGCATTCCGGCTTCCTTAACAGCTGTGTTGCCGCCACCGACAACGGCAACTGTTTTGCCCTTAAAGAAAGCACCGTCACAAAGCGCGCAGTATGAAACACCGTTTCCGGTAAGCTCCTCCTCACGCTCTAAACAAAGTGACTTGTGGGCAGCACCGGTTGCAAGTATAACTGACTTAGCAAATATTTTTCCGCTGTCAGTGTCTATTTCAAATTTGCTGTCTTTCTTTTCTACGCCCAAAACACTTGCAAGCTCAAGCTCACAGCCTAAATCTGTCACCTGATCAAGTAGAGAAGACACAAATTCCCCTCCGCTCACAGCCTTTATGCCGGGGTAGTTTTCCAGCCTCGGAGTGACAGCTATCTGACCGCCGAAGTTATTTTTTTCAATCAGAACAACGCTTTTTTCTGCCCTGAGTGAGTTTAGCGCAGCGGATAAGCCTGCCGGACCTCCGCCGACTATTGCAATGTCATAACACTTTTCCATCTTATTCTCCTAATCATTTATTATACCCGAAAAAAGGGCGCAAAAGCGCCCTTTTAGTTTTATATTCCGCATGATTTCATGCAAACTCTGCCGTCCGGCAGAAAGATAACGCCCTCTGATAAAAGCATTTCGCGCTGAACATCAATACCGCCAAAAGCAAAGCCGGGGCTAAGCGACCCGTCTTTAAATACAACTCTGTGGCAGGGAATTTCACCGGGTCTGGGGTTTCTGTGCAAAGCAAAGCCAACTGCTCTTGCAGCTTTTTTATTGCCTGCCATCTCGGCAACTCTCCCATAGGACATAACATGCCCTATGGGAATTGCCTCGGTTATTTCATAAATTCGCCTAGACAGCTCATTCATTACACGGAAACGGAGGACAGATACTGCTTAATCGCCCCGGCTCCGGAAAACTTTTCAAAGCCCTCGTTATTTTTAATAATCAGAGTAGGTGCCTGCTTAATTCCAAAGCTTCTTGCCATGTCGGCATAGTCCTCTGCGTTAATCTTGCGGTACGGCACATTCCCTTTTTCAAGCATGGAAACTGCCAGCTTGCAGTTGGGGCAGGTCGGGGTTGTAAAGAGCATTGGCTCATCGCTCTGCTCAAATTCTTCTGCATGAAGCTCGGGAGAGATAAGACTCTCGGGCACAAGCTCTTCGCCGCAGCAGGAGGGGTGCTTCTCGGGATTAATGCGGGAGTTTTCAACGTTATATTCTTTTCTGTCCTTAAATTCCTGAGACTTTCCTGCGTTCCAGTTCTGAACAGGTCTGTAATAACCGGTTATTCTGGAGTAAATCTCTGCCTTCTCGCCGCACTCGGGGCAGTTAAACTGCTCACCGTTTAGGTAGCCGTGGTTTTTGCAAACAGAGTATGTGGGAGAAATCGTGTAGTAGGGCAGGGTGTAGTTTTCGGCTATCTTGCGAACAAGCACAGCCGCTGCCTGCCAGTCAGGCAATTTTTCGCCCAAGAATGCGTGGAAAACAGTTCCCGAGGTGTAGAGTGTCTGCAGGTCTGTCTGAATATCCAAGGCTGCAAATATATCCTCTGTGTAGCCCACGGGCAGGTGAGAGCTGTTTGTGTAATAGGGTGTGCCGCCCGGCTCAGCTGCTGTTATTATGCTGGGATAGCGGGCAACATCGTGCTTCGCAAGCCTGTAGCTTGTGCTCTCTGCCGGTGTAGCTTCCAGGTTATAAAGGTCGCCGTAGGACTCCTGATAATCAGAGAGCTTATCACGCATGTGCGTCAAGACCTCTTTTGCAAAGTCTTGGCAGGCTTCCTGTGTCATGTCGGATCTCACCCAAGCGGCGTTTAGACCGGCTTCGTTCATACCCACCAAACCTATTGTTGAGAAGTGGTTATCGAGTGACTGCAAGTAGCGTTTGGTATAGGGGTAAAGACCCTCAGCCATGAGCTTATTTATTATCTTGCGCTTGATATGCAAGCTGCGTGCAGATATCTCCATCATCTTGTCAAGACGCTTATAAAAGTCTTCCTTGTCCTTGGAGAGATAGGCTATGCGGGGCATGTTAATTGTAACAACTCCGATTGAGCCTGTGCTCTCGCCGCTGCCGAAGAAACCGCCGGACTTCTTGCGCAATTCACGCAGGTCAAGTCTGAGTCTGCAGCACATGCTGCGAACATCGGAGGGCTCCATGTCGCTGTTGATGTAGTTTGAGAAATAGGGTGTGCCGTATTTTGCGGTCATCTCAAAGAGCATCTTGTTATTCTCGGTAGGGCTCCAGTCAAAGTCGCGGGTTATGGAGTATGTGGGAATCGGGTACTGGAAGCCTCTGCCGTTTGCGTCGCCCTCTATCATAATGTCGATAAAGGCCTTGTTAATCATGTCCATCTCAACCTTGCAGTCGCCGTAGGTGAAGTCCTGCTCAACTCCGCCGACAATAGCCTTCTGGTCTTTTAAATCGGCAGGAACGGTCCAGTCAAGTGTTATGTTGGAAAACGGTGCCTGTGTGCCCCAACGAGAGGGTGTGTTAACACCGTAAACAAAGGACTGAATGCACTGCTTTACTTCCTTGTATGTCAGGTTGTCAACCTTAACAAAGGGAGCTAAATATGTGTCAAATGAGGAAAATGCCTGTGCGCCCGCCCACTCGTTTTGCATAATACCGAGGAAGTTTACCATCTGGTTGCAGAGTGTGGAAAGGTGGCTTGCGGGAGAAGAGGTAATCTTGCCGGGAATTCCGCCCAGACCCTCAACTATGAGCTGCTTTAAGCTCCAACCTGCACAGTAGCCTGTGAGCATGGAGAGGTCGTGAATATGAATATCGGCATTCTTGTGAGCATTTGCAATCTCGTCATCATATATTTCAGACAGCCAGTAGTTGGCAGTTATTGCACCGGAGTTATTGAGAATAAGTCCGCCCACAGAATAGGTGACAGTGCTGTTTTCCTTAACACGCCAGTCTGTTACATTGACATATGCATTAACTGTGTCTTTATAGTCTAAGTAAGTAGAGCGCATATTGCGCAGCTTCTCGCGCTGTTTACGGTAGAGAATGTATGCCTTGGCAACATTTTCATATCCGCCTCTGGACAAAACAGCCTCAACGCTGTCCTGAATGCCCTCAATCGAGATGGCATCGTCCTCAATTTTGTGCTGAAAATCAGCAGTTACCTTGAGCGCAAGAAAATCAATAACGCTCTCGTTAAAATCTGTACCTGTAGCTTCAAACGCCTTGGTAATTGCTTGGCTTATCTTATTAATATTAAAATCAACAAGCTCGCCGTCTCTTTTTCTGACTTTATACATAGTTTCCCCTCCGGTTTTTCTAAACGCCGCGGACACTTACATTCGGCACAAAAGGCCTCACTTCGTCCGCAAAAGCATTAATTTCTTCTTTGCTAAGTGCAAACAGCCCGTCTGCACAGATTAAATCCCCTGAATCATTAAACGCCTGAATATAATATTCCGGTGCACCCTTTATAAGCTGCGCAATTTTTCGCATGTCATCTCCGGTGTGAAGTCCGCCTACAACAGTAGTTCTAAACTCAAATTCACAAGGTCCGGTTAGCAGATATCGGATACTCTCTAAAACAGGCTCCGTGTCAAAGCCGGGAACACCGACTGTTCGGGCGTAGTTTTCAGGCGAATTTTTAATATCCATCGCAACCCTGTCAACAAGACCTGCCTCAACTACACTGCGTAGCCTGTCCGGAAAACTGCCGTTAGTGTCGAGCTTAATCAGAAACCCTAGTTTCTTAATTTCCTCCATAAGCTTCGGAAGCTCTTTTATAAGCAGCGGCTCACCGCCCGTAATTGCAACTCCGTCGAGCAGATTACGCCGACCCTTTAAAAACTCCAAAAACTCATCTTCGCTCATACCCTCGTTTTTCCGCTCCGGCAGAACCAAAGCCGCATTATGACAAAACGGACAGCGCATATTGCAGCCACTTGTGAAAATAGTACATGCAACCTTGCCGGGGTAGTCAAGTAGTGTTAGTTTTTGAATTCCGCTTATTATCATTGCCGGCTCCTTGCATGTTTAGATAACTTGAGCTCCCTCGCGACCGCACATTTTGCGATTTCGGGAGCGTCTAAGCACAATATATAGTGTTCAAAGCCAATTGTCAAGCAAATTTAGGTAATGTTGTTATTTGTTATTGGTGTAACATTTTTGTAAATATCAGGGCAAAAATTTATATATAAAAAGCACTGTCTAAAGCAAAAACAGCTAAAAAGTGATGGAATATCCAAAAAGTATGAAAAGCAGTATACGAAGAGGTATTAATAATGATTACAAAAATGAAATCACTTGACCACAGCATATAAGATAAACTCATTGCAAAATTGACATACCACCTCAATATGTAGTATAAAAGGATTATATCAAAGAATAAAATAAAAATCGAGGTATAATATGAAAGGCTTAGAGCTATCTAAAAGATATTACGAAGAAATCGGCGCAAAAATGATAGAAGACAAATTTCCCGACTTAGCAAAGAGAGCTGCAATCGGGCTTTCAGGTCAGGGCTCAGACTGCCTGGGCTTTGATGACGAATACTCAAGGGATCACGACCACGGTCCGGGCTTTTGCATATGGCTCACAGATGCAGATTACGAAAAATACGCAGACGACTTGCACAGAGCGTATGACAGTATGCCTTCTGAATTTTTGGGCTACACCCGCAGCATGACTGCACAGAGCAGAGCCAGAGTCGGCCCCATGCGCACATCAGACTTCTATTCCTACTTCATAGGCAGCCCGGGAGTACCGGAGAGCCTCATGAAATGGAACCGCATACAGGAGCATTTTATGGCAACATGCACCTCGGGCGAGGTATGGCGAGATGATTTGGGAGAATTTTCAGCAATAAGAAACGCTCTTTTGCCCTGCTACCCGGAGGATGTAAGAAAAAAGAAGCTTGCAGCCAGAGCAGCCTCTATGGCACAATCGGGGCAGTATAACTATTTCAGAATGATGCGCAGAGGAGATATTTTCGGGGCAAGGCTTGCACTTTCCGAGTTTATAACGGCAGCCCTGTCGATGATGTACCTACTCGACAAAAAATACGAGCCCTTTTATAAATGGCAGTTTGAGGGAGCAAAGCAGCTAGTCTGCATGGCAGATGCCCTGCCGTATCTAAGAGACATAGCGGCAGCCTCAACACGCAGGGATGACAGCTTTCCGTATAACATAGAAGCAGTCTGCGCAATAGCAATAAGAGAGCTTAAAAAGCAGGGGCTCACAACACACACAGGCGATTATCTGGAGGCACACGGCTACAGCATAATGGAACAAATAGAGGACGAAGGGCTAAAACGCCTGCACATTATGGAGGGTTAATGATGAGCGAGGTCTATAAAAAACTTTTAAGATGTAAAGACACAGTAAGATCTAAAACCGATTTCACGCCCGATATAGCGGTAGTCTTAGGCAGCGGCTTGGGCGGCTTTGCCGATAAGCTGGACACGGTAGACAGCATAATCCCATATTCGGAAATAGAGGGCTTTCCCGTCTCAACCGTGCAGGGTCACAGCGGAAGATTTGTTATGGGAACGCTCGGGGGAGCTAAAATAATCTGCATGCAGGGCAGAGTACATTTCTACGAGGGCTATCCGTTAAGTGATGTAGTAATGCCGATAAGGCTTATGCGGCTGCTGGGCGCTAAAACACTTATATTAACAAACGCATCGGGCGGGGTAGATCCAAATATCAGCGCAGGCTCACTCATGATGATAACAGACCATATCTCGCTATTTGTACCAAATCCCTTGGCAGGAGCAAATATAGACGAGCTTGGAACAAGGTTTCCCGATATGTCCGAGGTCTACGACAAAAACCTAAGGGAAGTAATAAGAAAAGTCGCGGATGAAAACGAGATACCTCTCTGTGAGGGTGTCTATGCTCAGGCAAGCGGACCCTGCTTTGAAACACCTATTGAGGTAAGGCTATTAGGTGCAATGGGAGCCTCGGCAGTGGGCATGTCAACAGCAGTCGAGGCTATAGCGGCAGTTCACTGCGGATACAAAGTCTGCGGAATAAGCTGCGTCTGTAACAAGGGCGCCGGTCTTAGCCCCACACCCCTGTCACACGAGGAGGTTCAGGAAGCGGCGGCTATGGCATCTCCGAGGTTCATGAGGCTACTTCGCGAAACGATTATTAAAATAAGCAGAGAAAATAATTAAAAGGGCAGAAAAAGCAGAAAAACCGTGAATATTTTGTAAATAAGTCAAAAAAGCGGGTATTTTTGCCCAACTTAATATTTGTGTAACATTTTCACTGTTTTTTGTGTAACATTTTATTGTTACTCTGTATTCGCAAGCAAGTAATAATCTTTTTCATTTTGTCCTCATACCTAATAAACACCGTGTAAATGCGAGTAGTGGCAATTACACGGTGCTTTATTTTGCCCAAAAAACAGCGAAGCTAATTTTAGCTTCGCTGTTTTGCATATTTAGTATTATTAGATTAGAAATGGGATATATGTTAAGTCAGCTGTATTCCGTAAATTCTCTCGTTTCTGTGACCAATAACCAAAAAGTTTTCAAACACGGCGGGTGTTGCCTCAGTGTGCCCTTTAATGTCAAAGGTATCAAGAGTCTCACCGCTGCGTGCATTTAGCAAAAAGACCTTGCCTAAGAATGTCGGGTAAATAATATAGCCGTCTCCGTTTGCGTCATATACTAAAACAGGTGAGCTCCAGCTGTACATAGGAGTCTTTTTCTCCCAGACCACATCTCCCGACTTTTTATCAATCGCAACGAGTGTGCCGGTGCTGCCCTCGGGGGTTCTTGCAACCGGGAAGAAAACAAGGTCGGAGATATTTTTAGCTCCGCTAGCAACACTGCCCTGAACGCCGCCGGATGCACCCTTTTCTGTGCGGCAGGAGTAGGTTTTCTCCCAAACCTTCTCACCGGTAACGGCATCAATCTTCCAAAGCGGAACGGGGCATGTGGCATTGACATATGCCCTCCAGTTAGCGTGGAATGAAGTGCTAATATATAAATACGGATGTCCGTTTTCAAGCTCCAAAACCGGAGTGCAGTTAGAGTCGTCGAGTATATCCGCAACCCAGACTATTTTGAGGGTATTGAGATCAAGGCAAATCAGATTTCCGCCGTTATCGGGCAGGAACAGATAGCCCTCATGAATAACGGGCGAGGCTTCAAAGCCCAGCCAATAGGAAGCGAGCGAAGTGCGCACACCGTTATAACGCCATTTAACTGGCTCTTCGGGGGCGATAGAAACTGTGCCTGCTGCCTTATCATATTTGCTGTTTAGCTTCATGATATAAACAACGCCGTTTTCACCGGGGTATATAAGATTATCGGTTTTAGCATCAATTAGGGGCGCTGAATCAAACATAGACCAGTCTCTGATTGCAAAGCTATCCTTATCGCCGAATGTGTGCATAATGCTGCCATCCAGCAGATTAATAATAAATACCTTAGATTTTCCCTTAGCGCTGTGATAACCGGAGCCAATGTATAAAATCGGATATCCGCGCGGGTCAACAGTGCCTGTGCCCTTAAAAGTATAGCCGACATTAAGAGGCTCTCTTGTGGGCTTACCTGTGGATAATTCCATAAAGTAAATTTTGCCGTCCATAGTCGGGTAAATAACCTCAACAAGTCGCTCGGCATTCTTTGCCCAGTCCTGCATATTCGTCATGTGCATTCTTGTCTCACGAGGCCACTCGATAATAAGCGGCTGTCCTGTCCATCCGCTGCCGGACCAGTAAGAGCCGTCAGGCGCGCCGAGAGAAGAAGTAGTCACGGTCCAAGAAGGACCGAATTTCTTGTTGATAAGCTCAGTTGTGCCGTATGCACCGCCGTCTCTGTAGTTATTGCCTCTAAAAGTCGTAAGCCCGGGAACATTAGTGTATGCAGAGCCCAAACCGAAGCTAATTTTTTCCTTAGGCACATACTCAGAGACAATCTCACCATTTACCATGATATCGGTAGACTTAATGTACTTTTCGGGGCTAGTTGCCTCAACCGCATGCGGGCTAAAAACAAAAGCCGGAGCAGTTTCAACCGGGGGCGCAGGTACTTCGGTAGAAGCAGGGGCAGAAGGCAGCATGGTTTCTGCAGGAACCGGGGTTTTAGGCGCAGAAACACTGCCTTTGTCTGCTACGTTTCGTGCAGCAAAGCCGGTTTTATAGGAAACAAAGAGCATAACTGCTATAAGCAGAACAAATACTGCGATACCGGCAATATTTGCTCTTTTCGGCTGCTTTTTTGATCTTCGGGCAGAACGCCCCCCAATATCAGACATAGTATCTTCCTTTGCAAATTATATTAAGACAAATATAGTCTTGCAGTTATAAAAAACAAGTTATTCGTTAAAGTGAATGTGCGAGTTTATATGGTCGATGCAAAAGCAGTGATAGCCCTTGCAAAGCGAGCAGTATCTAAATTCAAGATCAGGATAGTCAACATCAGTCTTACCGCAGACATCGCACTTATGGCGATAAGGCTTCTTTTCCTCATCTCGTTTCATCTTTGCAGCTGTTTTTTTGAAATTAATCGTCTGTGGTCTTGCTCTCCTAAAATAATTTCTCACATAAGACATGAGCAAATCACCGCAGAAAATAAAGTAGTTGAGCATGCAGATTAATGGCAGAAGACTAATAAGCCCAAGCCCGGCGATTAGACTTCTCAGCATTGTAACAACAAAGAAAAATGCGTTTAATATGGCAAGGTATTTAATCTTAACCGGAATAATAAAGAATAAAAGAAGCGACATATCGGGATAAAGCGTAGCAAAGGCAAAGAACATAGACAGGTTTAGCATAGTTGCTGTAATGTAGTTATCCGCACCGCTTATCAGATAAACAGCAATACTGAATAAGACATTCACCAGCATACCGCACAAGTAAAAAATGGTAAATCTGCCGTTGCCCCATTCTCTCTCAAGGGAAGAGCCTATCCAGTAATATAGGTATAAAATTAAAATAAGCCAAAAACTGCGCTGCTCCGGCACAAAAACAAAGGTAACAAGCCGCCAAACCTCGCCGCGAAAAAGCCCACCGGGCGAAAAAGCGAGCATAGACATCAGGGTGTTTGTGGTATCCATTATGCTGATAAACCAAACAGCCAGATTTCCGAAGACTATAATCAGCATCAAATTTGGTATGCCGAAGCGGGGGTGCTTATAGCAAAACATATCTATTTTTTTCATCAATTTGTTCATAAATGTCCTCCGATAGGAAAAAGGATTAATTTAAGCCTCATTATATCACAAGTAATATCAAAAATGTAGCACTTAATGCTTTTAGTTTGCGGGCATATATGATATATTATAATGCGTAAAATAGTACCTGTTGCTCCTTATGTAATAAAAAAGAGCAGTAGGTATTAAAAACGGCAAAAAATACCTACCGAGCGGGAGCTTAAAGATGCAAGACGAAAGACAAGACATAATAGAGGGCAAAAATGCAGTAACAGAAGCCCTGATAGCAAAAACCCCCTTAGACAAAATATATATTGCAAGCGGAGAACACGACAGAGCCTTCGGATTCATAGCCGGAGCGGCAAAGGAAAACGGGGTGTCTGTTGTTTACTGCGACAAACGCAAGCTCGATGCAATGAGCGCAACTAAGGCGCATCAGGGAGTTGTTGCTGTCTGCGCTATTCGCGAGTATGCCGAGCTTTCAGACCTGCTCGATATTGCAAAGCAGCGGGGCGAAGCGCCCTTCATAATTATGTGCGATGAGATAACAGACCCTCAGAATCTCGGTGCAATAATCAGAAGTGCCGAGTGCTTTGGCGCACACGGAGTAGTAATAACAAAGCGCAGAAGTGCAGGCATGACAGCAATAATAGGCAAAACAAGTGCCGGAGCGGCAGCACATATAGCTGTTGCAAGAGTTTCAAATCTTGTAGCTGCAATAAACGAGCTTAAGAAAAACGGAGTTTGGATATACGGCACGGCAGGAGACGGGCAGTCGGTATTGCGAGAAACTGATCTCAAAGGTCCAATCTGCATTGTGATAGGCTCCGAAGGCAAGGGAGTCGGAAGACTTATTTCTGAAAACTGCGATTTCATGGTAAACATACCCATGGTAGGCAAGGTTTCATCATTAAACGCTGCGGCAGCTGCTTCAATCTTCATGTACGAAGCTATGTGCCAAAGAAAAAAATAAGCCCAAAAGCTGGATAACGGGGTTATTATATTGCATAAATACGAAGAACAAATTAAATATTCAGACGACTACTACGAGGATGCTGATACAGCCTCTTCGGGTGATGAGTTTTCGCTTGAATCTATTATTAGCGAATACAGCGAAACGGATGACTACACATGGTCTAACACCGATCAGGAGCTGCGCTCAAAACAGATAGTCAAAGAAGCCTTAGGCGAGACCATAGCGGCATATAAAGACCCGGAGGAAAGCCGCGAGGTCTATATGCGTGCAGGCTATGAGCCCGACTATGAACCGGATTATGAGCCTGACTATGAGCCTGTATACTCTGCAGAATATGAATCGGAAGACAACATAGCATACGAGCCGAGATTTGCAGACAGCTACTATGAAGATGCCAATCATAAGGAGCAGTATGAGCAAGATTATGCTGCGGAAGACAGCTTCACAGACAGCTATGAAGACGATTACGCGGCAGACTATAAAGAAGATTATATAGAAGACTACACAAAATCCTCCGGCAGGGAAAAGCCGCTCTACGAGATTTACGATGAGCCTGAGGAAGATGTCAAAACATATAGACCCAAAAACTACATGCGCCCGGGCGATCACCACCTTGATGACGAGGATGCCGACATGCGCATCTACGGCATCGGCGGCATAATAGCCAAGGCAGAAAAGGCAGCGGCAGCGCTCAAACTTCCTACATGGAAAAAACAGCAGCCAATGAAGGAGACTTCAGCACCCGTGCAGGAGAGCAAAAAGCCACGCCGGGAAGAAGCCCCGCCCGATTTAGAGCAGCTCAATATAGAAAATCTCGACTACGAGCTTGTGCCGCCTCCTGCTCCCAGAGAGCCTGTTCCGGCAAGCGTCAGAAGAGAGAGAATAAAAAAGCTGAGGCAGGAGTTAGGCGAAGAGATAGCAGCCGACACAGCCGATGCAGAGCCTCCTGCCGGTGATAAGTTCTTCCAAATGGAGGAGGAATACCCCTTCGAGCCGGGAGCTGCGGTAACGGCGGATTTAGCCGGCGCAGACCACGGCGCGGCAACCGGAGTAAAAGCCAGACGCAGCTTCCTCTCCCCGGAGGGAGATGTCAGGATATACCGCTCTAAGAGACAAAGAGACGGAGAAGATGAAATAGACGATGAGTCCTTTAACGACTCAATGGATGATGATGTCAGGCCGTATATTCCGCGCAAAGCGGCAAAGCAGCACGAAATTTTCAAAGAAGAAAAAAAGAAATCAAAGATTTTAAGCTTTGTTTCAGCCAAGCTTGTGTCTGTACTTGCAATGCTAAAAGTCAAGGGCAGCTTGGCATATGAAAAGTTTGACGACGAGGGCAAAAAGCTAAGCCGCGAAGAGGACATAGGCCCCGAGGTGTCGGCGCAGGCAGCCTCAAAGTACTACGGCTCACACATAAAAACCCTGCGGCTGCGCCTTAGATTTTCTCTTGCCCTAACCTTTATATTAGTCTGGATTTCAGCAGGACTCCCGGTGGCGGGAGCCTTGAAAACAGACCTTGCAGTAGCCTCAATAGTATGTTTAATCCTGCTTATTGCGGTAGTTATGCTCGGACTTGATGTTTTCACTATCGGCCTTGCCTCAGCAATAAGAGGCAGACCGAGTCTTTGGAGCCTTGTATCCTTCACATGTATAATAACAATGCTGGATGCAGCAGTAACTGCGGCAACAGCAAAGCCGGGAGACGGAATGCCGTTTTGTGCGATAGCGGCTGTTTCAATGACCTGCGCTCTCTGGGCATCTCAGCTTACCTGCCGCGCCACAAAGCACTCAACAAGGGCACTAACCCTTTCAAAGGACCCGTATACAGTCACAGCCGAGCAGGGAATAAGCGGAGACTCAAAGTCAATAATTAAGTCCAGAATAGACACCGACGGCTATGTGCGAAACTGCGAGTCACCCGATGTAACGGAGGACCTATATACAAACCTCTCAATTGTCTTTGCCGGTCTTGCTTTCCTGCTGGCTATAATAACAACGGCAGTAATGAAGGAATGGCGGCAGTTTTTCCACGTGCTATCTGCTATTATGGCAGCGGCAACCCCGGTTGCAGCTCTGCTTGCTTTCCCGCTTCCGTACTCACAAACGGCAAGAAAGCTGTTTAGAACAGGCAGTGCACTAGCCGGATGGGAAGGCGTGCGTGAAATCGGCAGATCAAGGCATATGATAGTGACCGACAGCGACATTTTCCCGCCCAACGCAATTTCAATGGAATCTGTGCGCATATTAGACGGCGTATGGCCGGAAAAGGTAATAACAGCGGCAGGCAGCATAATCTGCGCCTCAGGCAGCGGTGCTTCTGCGATTTTCATTGAGCTTATGAAGAAAAACGACTGCAGCCCGCAGGAGGTAGAGGATTTCTACTGTCATGAGGGCGGCGGCTTAACAGCCAGAATAAACGGAGAAGAAGTAATCTGCGGCTCATCGGGCTTCATGCAGCTTATGAGCATAAGACTGCCACAGCGCTTAGCCTCTGAGTCGGCTGTGTATGTAGCCATAAACGGCACACTAAGCGGAATATTCACACTCAAATACAGCCCCCTAACCTCCGTTCAGTCGGCACTTTCCGCAATACTCACGGTCAGAAGACAGCCGGTCTTTGCAGTAAGGGACTTTCTTGTAACACCTATGATGATAGGCAACAGCTACAAAATCCCGACAGACGGTTTTGATTTCCCGACCTTTGCAAAAAGGTACGACATATCGGCAGTAGAGCCGGGCGAGGATAGCCGCCCCTCAGCAATAATTTCAAGAGAGGGCTTAGGCGCATTTGTAAGCCTGTCTGAAAGAGCCAGAAGGCTCTACACAATCACAGTTATTTCTGTTATAGTCGCAATAGCCTCAGCCTTTATAGGCATGGGTCTAATGAGCTATCTGCTGATAAGCGGCATCTATGCAACAGCAACGGTAGGCAACCTGACAGCATACCTGTTAATCTGGACACTGCCACTGCTGCTGATGTCATACGGGCTACTCAGGTAACTAATAAAGCATATTAGTATTGCCAAGGCAATCATATATAATGTATAATTAAATGTCGGTTTTTTTGACTGTTTTGAAAAACAGCCATTAACATATAAGGAGAGAAGCAGATGAGCTACACAACAAAAGATATCCGCAACATTGCAATTTTAGGTCACGGTGGAAACGGAAAAACAACTTTAGCAGAGAATATTCTGTTTTTAACCGGCGCTGTTGACAGACAGGGCAGAGTAGTTGACGGAAACACGGTTTCAGACTATGACTCCGAGGAGCAGCGCCGTCAAATAAGCATTTCCACAAGCGTAATGTTCACAGACTACAACAAAACCAAAATCAACATCCTAGACACCCCGGGCTACTTCGACTTCGCAGGCGAGGTTGAGGAGGCACTTCGTGTTGCGGATGCAGGCATTATTTGCGTTTCCGCAAAAGACGGGCTCAATGTCGGTGCCGAAAAGGCATGGCAGGCACTTGTTGACGCAAACAAACCCCGCGCAATTTTCATCTCAAAGATAGACGAAGACCATGCGGATTTCGACCGCACATTTAACCAGCTTCGTGATAAGTTCGGCACATCCGTAAGCCCCATGATGGCGCCTATAATGGAGGGCGAAACAGTTAAGGGCGTAATAGACATAGTCGCCCGCAAGGCATACGGCTTTGAAAAGGGCAAGGATGTTGAAATTGCCATTCCGGACAGCATGAGCGATAAAATAGAAGAACTCTATTCCGAAATAGCAGAGAACGCAGCGGGCACCAGCGAAGAGCTCATGGAAAAATATTTTGAGACAATGGAGCTTTTACCCGAGGAAATTTTCGGCGCACTTGCAGAGGGCATAGCGCACACAGAGATTTGCCCCGTGTTCTGCGGCAGCGCAATTACCGGTGTCGGCACATTCACACTGCTAAACGCAATTAAAAACTTCTTCCCCGCTCCCATGGAACAGGGTGAGCCGGTTGCGGAAAACGGTCCTGCCCGTGCAATAGTGTTCAAAACAATATCCGACCAGTTCGGAAGATTCTCAATCTTCAAGGTGATTTCAGGCAAATTAACAACCGACATGGTTTTAAATAACTCCAGAAGCAGAATCCAAGAAAAGCTCGGCAGACTGTTTACAATGCAGGGCAAGAAGAATATTGAGACATCCGAACTCTGCTGCGGCGATATTGGCGCCGTTTCCAAGCTCAGCGACACCAAAACAGGCGACACACTAAGCGCAGATAAAAACGACGAAGGCGCACCCGGCCTGAATTTTGCACCTCCCAGCTATGCAATGGCAATTGCCCCCAAAATAAAGGGACAAGAGGACAAAATCGCCCTCGGTCTTTCCAGACTGGCAGAGGAAGATCGCACCTTCACAATAGAAAATAACGCCGAGACAAAGCAGCTTGTAATAGCAGGCGCCGGAGACATTCACTTGGATGTCCTCTGCTCCAAGCTAAAAAGCAAGTTCGGTGTCGAGGTTGAACTCTCCCCGGCAAGAGTGCCCTACCGTGAAAAGATTCGCAAGAGCTTCAAGGCACACGGCAGACACAAGAAGCAGTCCGGCGGTCACGGTCAGTTCGGCGATGTTTGGATAGAATTCGAGCCGCAGGATGAGCAGGAAGATCTCATCTTCGCAGAGAACGTATTCGGTGGTAGCGTGCCTAAAAACTTCTTCCCGGCAGTAGAAAAGGGTCTTCGTGACAGCATTCAAAAGGGTGTTATAGCGGGTTACCCGATGGTCTACTTAAAGGCAACTCTTTACGACGGCTCCTACCACCCGGTAGACTCCTCCGAAATGGCATTTAAGACAGCAGCAAGCCTTGCATACAAGGAGCTTGTAAACGCATCTCCCGCCCTGCTTGAGCCAATCGGAATCCTCAGAGTGAAAATTCCCGATGCCAACATGGGCGACATCATGAGTGATATTTCCTCAAAACGCCGCGGCACAGTCATGGGAATGACTGCCGAGGGCGGAATGCAGGTAGTCGAGGCAGAGGTGCCGATGGCAGAGATGTCAAGCTACTCAATCGACCTTAGATCCATAACCCAGGGCAGAGGCTCCTTTACTCTGGAATTCTCACGCTACAACGAGGCACCCGCCGCAGTTGCAGCTAAAATAGTCGAAGAAGCAAAGGCACTTGCAGAGGCTGAATAATAAGCCATAAAACATATCGTTACAACTTTTTTGAGGAGTAGTAATGCAAAGAAACAATAACAACAAAAACACCATGTACCTGTTTTGGGCAATAGCAATAATCCTTTGCCTGCTCTTGGTTTTAGTTTCGCTTTTCACTTCTTCCTGCGGTAACACAAACAAAAACACAAGAACAGACCCTACAAACGACCCTTCAAAGGTCACATCTGCACCCAAAAACCCGGAAAACCCGGCGGAAAATCCCGGCACGGGCGAAAACCCCGCAGGAGGTAATGAACCGGCTAATCCGGATGCGCCGCCTGCCGAGAACGCAGGAGTGCAGCTTGGGGAAACAGAGGATGCAGGGCAGGAATACATAGACAAGCTTATTTTCTTGGGCGACAGCACAACCTACGGTCTTAAACACTATGCAGTCTTAAAAGACGGCAAAGAGACAAAGCAGACATGGACACCTTTAAGCGGCACACTCACACTGAGCTTCTGGAACGCAAACGCAATAGTGTATCCGGAAACAGGCGAGGAAATCCTAATAGCAGAGGCAGTAGAAAAGCATCAGCCTGAGTATCTTGTGATTACACTGGGCGTAAACGGCGTGTCTTTCATGGATGAGAAGACCTTCAAAGGCTCATACACAGACCTTGTTAACGCTGTAAAAGCAAAGAGCCCGAACACAAAGATAATATGCAACTCAATTTATCCCGTTGAGGCACAGTATGAGGCAAAGGATAACGGAATAAACAATGCCAAGATAAACGCTGCAAACGGCTGGATAAAGCAGGTAGCCGAGGCAACAGGCACACGCTACTCAGATACTGCATCAGTGCTCAAAAACGCAGAGGGATTCTTAGATCCGGCAAACGGCAACGGAGACGGCATACATCTCGGTGAAGCGGGTCTCAAAAAGCTGCTTATGTATTTAAGAACACACGCCTACAAGTAATAGCGAGGTAAAAAAATGAAAAGAATTTCAATCTTATTGGCAATTTTTATGCTAGTCGGCATATTGGCAGGCTGCGGCAAGGCAGCAGTTGACCCCGGCATTGATAAGCTCACAGAGGCAGTCGACACAGTAGCCGAAGCCAAAGACAGGATGATATCATTCGATGAAGATATGCTTAATAACCTCATGAAGCTCGACAAGAGCAGCTATGAGGCAGCTAATGTCAAAAAAGCCAGCATCGGCATAAATATTGACGAATACGGAATAATCAAGGGCAAAGACGCAAAGCAGGCAGGCGAAATAAAAACTGCAGTCGAAGCATACATTAAAATGCGTCAGGATAGCTGGATGAAGGAATATCTCCCGGAGGAATTTCCCAAGCTCAAGGATGCCAAGATAATAACAAACGGCAACTATGTCATGTACTTTATCCTCTCTGAGGAAATGAAACAGGCAGCCGAAAAGAGCATCTCGGAGCTGTTTGCAAAATAACAGTGCAGCGAGATAAGCTAACAATAATAGAAATAGCGCAGATTGAATTAGGCTAAGCCGTCAATCTGCGCTGTTTTTTTGGTCTATCCGGCGCGAATTATAGCAATTATAGTGTTGCAATTGTGCTAACGAAGTGCTACAATGTAAGCACAAAAGCAACAGAAAGGGGGAGGCGGCGTGGAATATGCAGATAAAATTAGGAAAAAAATGAAAACAACAGGTGGGATTATCACGAGCAGGGAAGTAAAGGAAGATAATATTCCAACTGTATATCTCTCAAGAATGGTGGAAAGAGGAGAGCTTATAAGGGCAGACAGAGGAATATATATTGACTCGAATGGAGATTTTGATGAATATTACTTTCTTCAGAAGAGATATAAAGTAGCAATATTTTCGTATGTATCTGCGCTGTATCTTCACCGGTATACCGACATTATCCCTGAGGAAATCGAAGTCACAGTGTACAAAGGGTACAATCCTCATAGAATAAAGGGAAATGTCAAAGTTCACTATGTAACAAAAGCATTTTATGATTTAGGAGCTACAGAGAGCAAAACTATGTTTGGCAATACTGTGAGAGTCTACAACCTTGAAAGGGTAATTTGTGATTTTATCAAGAATCGAAATGAAATAGAATCAGAGCTGTTTTCAAAAACGATTAACAGGTATGTAAGGGATGTAAATAAAGATCTAAAAAAACTAAATGAGTATTCCAAAAAAATGAGAATACAAGAGAAGGTTAATGATATTTTGGAGGTAGTTTATGAATAAAGACAGCCTAAGGGCAAAATGTCATAAAATATCAAAAGAAACCGGGCTTAGCTTTAATATCGTACAAACACATTATTTCTTAGAGAGCATATTAAAAAAGATATCAGAAAGTGAAGAAAATGAAAACTTCATATTTAAGGGTGGGTTTCTGCTTTCAAATGTAATAGGAATAAGACAGAGAACCACAGTAGATATTGACTTTATGATAAAAAGATTTTCACTGACAGAGCAAAACATAAAGCAAAAATTTGAAGATATTCTTCAAAACAGTAATGATTGCAATATTTCATATGAGATTCAAAAAGTTGAAGAAATTCGAAAAGAAGACAATTATGGTGGATACAGAATTACTATTCTTTGCAGATTAGAAAACATAAGGCAGACTATCCCGCTTGACATAGCAACAGGGGAGCCTGTTACTCCGGGCGAAATATCATATGAATACAAAAGTATTTTTGGCGATCAGATTTTTGAGATTTGTGCATACAATATTGAGACTATGCTTGCCGAGAAGCTTCATACAATCTATCAAAGGGGTGTGTTTAACAGCAGAAGTAAGGATTTTTATGATATATTTATTATATTTCGCATGAAGAGAGAGGAAATTGATTACACAGTATTAAAAAAAGCCTGTATCAATACATTTGAGCATAGAAATACAAATTTTAGCATTGGGAATATTCTTTCTGTACTATACTCTCTAAAAGAGGAAAACAGCCTACAAACAATGTGGAAAAACTATCAAGAAAGGTTTTCTTATGCAAAGGGAATAGCTTTTGGTGAAATAGTAGACACAACAATAGAACAAGTAGAAAAACTAAAAGCATAGCAAGAAAAGCTAATAAAACTAAACGCACATCAAAGCTAATTTAGCTTTGATGTGCGTTTTTCTCTAATAAAACTTTTCTGAAGACTCGCTATATAACGCTCTGTTTTTCTGCCTTAGTGTCGCAGTAAATGCAGCGATAAATGCCGTTTTCTCTGTCGGCGAGCCTAAACTCATGCCTGAGCTCCTGCTCAGAGGATGTAATGCATCTGGGGTTGCGGCAGCGGATAACACCTGCGATTCTCTCGGGCAGCTCGGGATGGATTTTTTCTATTCTGACGCTGTCTCTAATTATATCAACCGTAATCTGAGGCGCAATATAGCCGAGCATATCAAAGTCAAGCTCAATAACCTCATTCACCTTGAGAATATCTTTTTTGCCGTGTTTTCTGCTGTGTGCGTTTTTAATAAGAGCAACCTGACACTCCATGCGGTCTAATTTAAGATAGTGATAAAGCTCCATGCCGCGACCTGCAGGAATGTGGTCAATAACAACTCCGTTTACAATTGAACCGATAATCATATGCTAACCCCCAAAAGTTTCATAATAAGTGCCATGCGAATGAATTTGCCGTAAGCAACCTGCTTGAAGTAGCAGGCGCGCGGGTCATCATCAACGGCAACGGAAATTTCGTTAACACGAGGCAGAGGATGCAAAATTGCCAAATCGGGCTTTGCGCTAAAAAGTTTATCGGGCGCTAGTATATAGCTGTCTTTTAAGCGTACATAGTCAGCCTCATTGAAGAATCTTTCTCTCTGAACCCTTGTCATATAGAGTATGTCAAGCTCGGGCATAGCAGCGTCTAAGCTCCGCAGCTCCTTATAAGGCACATTGTGATTATCCAAAATTTCAGTGCGCACATGCTCCGGAATAACAAGCTCCTCGGGTGATATCAGCACAAAACGCACATTCTCATATCTTGACATAGCCGCAATAAGTGAGTGAACAGTGCGCCCGAATTTAAGGTCACCGCAGCAGCCCACAGTCAGTGTATCAAGCCTACCTTTTTCCATATGTATCGTAAGCAGGTCGGTTAGAGTCTGTGTGGGGTGGTTATGACCGCCGTCACCTGCGTTAATAACGGGTATATTAACCTTATTAGCAGCTACCTGCGGCGCGCCCTCCTTGGGGTGGCGCATAGCAATTATATCTGCAAAGCACTGCACTGTTTTGGCAGTGTCAGCAACGCTCTCGCCCTTGGCAGCCGAGCTGCTTGTAGCCTCTGAAAAGCCCAAGATACTGCCGCCTAGATCCAGCATCGCAGCTTCAAAGCTGAGCCTCGTGCGTGTAGATGCCTCATAAAAAAGGGTAGCCAGCTTCTTGCCGCGGCAAACATCAGCGTAAGCCTCGGGATTTTTAATAATTCTTCCGGCGAGAGCAATAAGCTCATTAATCTCTTCCATGCTGTAATCGCGAATGTCAATTAGGTCTTTTTTCATATACCTGCCTCCATTTTTAGCTTAAATTAGCCGAGTGAATTTTTGAATATATGTAAGGTTTCAACGTCGTCGGGCTTTATATAGCCCTCCTCCGCCGCAACTGTTACAATCGTATCGAAGTCAGTCAGACTGTAGCTTATAACATTAGCATCTCTCAGCTTTTCGCTGCTTTTCTTCATGCTGTATGTAAATATGCTCACAATTCCGAGTACATCAGCCCCGGCTTCTCGCAGGGCATTTACTACCTCAATAGCACTTCCGCCTGTGGAAATTAAATCCTCAACAACAACGGTCTTTTGCCCCGGTATTAGCCTGCCCTCAATTTTATTATTTCTGCCGTGGTCTTTTGAGCTTGCACGAACATAGCCCATAGGCAGGTTTAGAAGATGAGCGCAAATAGCAGCGTGGGCAATTCCGGCAGTGCTGGTGCCCATCAGTATTTCCGCCTCTGGAAAATGCTTGCGAACAAGCTCAGCAAGTCCATGTTCCACTTCGTTCCTAACAGCGGTATCGGATAAGGTCAGGCGGTTATCGCAGTAGATAGGGCTTTTAATTCCGCTTGCCCAGGTAAAAGGCTCCTCGGGTCTTAAAAACACAGCTTTAATTTTGAGCAGATTCTTAGCAATTTTAACTTTCATTTTTCCACCATCTCTATAATATATATTCTTAAACAAAGTCAGAAACGCAGATTTCCCAAGCTAAAACCGGGTCAGGAGCCTCGGTAATGGGTCTGCCGACAACAATAAAATCCGAGCCGCGAGACTTAGCATCTGCAGGTGTAGTTATGCGCACCTGATCGGAAGCTGCCCCGCCAGAAAATCTAATCCCGGGAGTCACAGTCAAAAAGTCATTTCCGCAGGCACTGTGAATAAGCCCAGATTCCAAGGGCGAGCAGACAACGCCGTCAAGCCCGGCGGTTTTAGTGTTTTTTGCGTATTTTATAACTGTCTCATCAAGGGAAGCGCTTATTAAAAGCTCGTTTTGCATTCGCTCCTCGCTCGTTGAAGTGAGCTGTGTAACGGCAATGAGCAGGGGAGATATCCCGCCGGCAGCTAAAACCCCGTCACGGGCAGCTTCCATCATGGCAATAGTTCCGCTTGCATGCACATTGAGCATGTCAGCTCCAAGCCCTGCCAAAACAGTCATAGCTTTTTTAACAGTGTTCGGAATGTCGTGCAGCTTTAAGTCCAAAAAGACCTTGTGCCCTCGCTCTTTTAGACAAAGCACAATATCGGGACCTGCAGCATAAAAAAGCTCCATTCCGATTTTGACATAGGGTCTAAAAGAGCCAAATCTCTCTAAAAATCTAAGTGTCTCGTCCTTGCCCTTAAAGTCGCAGGCAATTATTACATCTTTTCCCATTAATGTGCTCCTCCGATAATACTCTTTATATCTGAAATACCGTATTTTTCCATAGCTTCAGGCAAAGCCTCAATAATCTTAGGGCAGGCAAAGGGATCGGCAAGATTAGCAGCTCCAACCTGCACAGCAGTAGCTCCTGCCAGCATCATTTCAAGCACATCAGAAGCGCAGGAAATTCCGCCGACACCTATAATCGGCACACGCACTGCCTCATAAACCTCATAGACCATCCTAAGCGCAACAGGGAATACCGCCGGACCCGATAGCCCGCCTGTAACATTTGCCAAAAGTGGTTTTCGGCTGTTTAAGTCAATTCTCATGCCCAACAGTGTGTTTATAAGACAAAGCCCGTCAGCCCCTGCCTGCTCGCAAGCTTTTGCAATAGATGCTATATCGCTCACATTGGGACTAAGCTTAATAAATACAGGCTTTTTTGAGACTTTTTTAACGGCAGCAGTCACCTCGGCAGCAGCGTCGGGAGAAGTTCCGAACGCCATACCGCCTGCATGAACATTTGGGCAGCTTATGTTGACCTCAACAATACCAACCTGCTCCTGCGCCGATAGCCTCTGTGCTGCATAAACATAGTCCGAAAC
>JAAZCZ010000066.1 GCA_012513005.1 Oscillospiraceae bacterium
ACTATTTATCTTTTTCTGTTTGTGATATAATCACTGATGTGGGCATTAATTTAAAGTATTATTAGCTCATAAAAAGAAATCTTGGAGGTATATTAATATGTCAGCAACTGTTGTAACAAAAGAAAATTTTGAGTCTTTGGTTTTGAAGAACGATAAACCCGTCCTCATTGATTTCTGGGCGAGCTGGTGCGGCCCCTGCAGAATGGTCGGCCCTGTTATTGATGAAATAGCAGCCGAGCATCCCGAATTCTTTGTCGGCAAAATCAATGTTGATGAGCAAAACGAGCTTGCGGCTAAGTACAACGTTAACACTATCCCCACCCTAATGGTTTTCAAAGAGGGTAAGCTTGTTAATCAAACTGTTGGTGCCAGACCCAAAAATCAGATTATCGCAATGCTTGGTTAAGTAAATATTAAGTCGCCTGCTTTTTTGCAGCGATGTTTGAGAAGCGGCAGAGTATAAACTCTGCTGCTTTTCTTTTTGTCTTTTGCTTTTTTATTGCATATGAAAATAATATGTTATAAAATGCTTATTTTATTAGTAATAATCTGAAAGGAGCGATTACATGGCCAAATATGATGTTGTCGTTGTAGGTTCCGGAAACGCCGGAATGTCTGCGGCACTTTACTGTATCTTGGCGGGCAAAAAAACTCTGCTTATCGAAAAGCACAATCTTCCGGGAGGAGCCGCAAGCAGCTTTGTCAGAGGGCGATTTGAGATTGAGCCCTCACTTCATGAACTTTGCGACTACGGTCCTGCTGATAACCCCGGGGACATAAGGCAGATGCTGGATACATACGGTGTTAAGCTCGACTGGGTAGAGTGCAAGGACTGCTTCCGCGCTGTTTCTAAGTACCATGACGGCACAGTGATGGATGTTACCATGCCGGCAGGCGTTGAGGCTTTTATCGACAGTATGGAAAAGTATGTCCCGGGCTCAAGACCCAAGATGACAGAGCTTTTCACCCTGCTTGATGAGATTATTGAGGGAATCAGCTACACTTCAAAAAGCAAGGGCAACGCTGACCCCAAGGTGCTTCAAACAAAGTACGCCAACATGCTAAGAACAGGTGCTTACAGCACAAACAAGGTGCTAAGGACTCTTGGCATACCCCAAAAGTGTCAGGATATTCTTCAGACTTACTGGAGCTATATAGGTATTGATCTTGAGCGTTTGGCGTTTATTCACTACGCCGCTATGGTTCACAAGTACATTTCAAGGGGCGCATATATTCCCAAACACACCTCACATCAGCTGTCGACTGCTATGATTGAACGCTTTAGAGAGCTCGGCGGAGAAATTTGGTTTAACTGCCGCGCTGATGAGTTCTTGTTTGACGGCAAAAAGCTCTGCGGTGTTAAGACTAATATGGGCACAATTGACTGCGACTATGTGCTTGCTAATATAAATCCCGACCTTATTTACGGCAAAATGATGCCGAAGGAGCTTATTCCTGAGCGTGAAAAGAAACTCTCGGCTGCCAGAAACAGAAATATGAGCAGCCGTATGTACACTGTTTATCTCTGCTGCGATAAGTCTGCCGAGGAGCTCGGCATTAAGGATTATGCCATTTTCCTGCCTGAGACAACAGACTCTGTTAAGGCTTATAATGACATGATTAACTGCGTTAATAACGATGAGCATTTTATTTTCCTTTGTTATAATGTTGAGATTACGGACTTTTCTCCCGAGGGCACCTGTGTTTGCTCCTTTACAACAGCAGTGGGACCCGGTGACTGGAATGACCTAAAGCAGGAAGATTACTTTAAATTCAAAAATGAAATGGCAAAGAAAATGCTAAAGAATCTAAAAGCCAAGACCGGCATAGACTTGGAAGGTCACATTGAAGAGTTTGAGGTTGCAACACCTTGGACATTCTCACGCTATCTCGGTGTTCCCGAAGGCGCTGTTTACGGCTATGAGGTTGCCGATTGGGACGGAATGATGGCCAGAATGATGAGTCTCGACAAGGACTATCCTATCCACGGGCTGCGCCCTATAGGCGCTGCAGGACCCAGAGGTGACGGATATAACTCTGCCATGCTTTGCGGGCAGCTCATAGCTTCACTTGCCGTTAGAGACTTGGATAGTTGGAAAGAGGGAGGTTTAAGCTGATGTCAAAGCTCAATATTAAAATCGGCCTTTTCGGCAAGCTCGATATGCTTAAATTCAAAAACATGCCCAAAGTCCGTGAAAAGGTTATTCAGAGTACTCCCGCTAAGGAAATAAGCGGAGAGTTTAAAATCAATACTAACGCAGCTCTTCTTCACCCGGATAAGCTAAACCTGCTTATTGAAGATATCGTTGATCGCGGAAAAGCAAACGCTAAAACCTTTGTGCTGAAAAGCACAGACGGAAAGAGCCTGCCTTATTTTAGAGCCGGACAGTATATTTCGCTTAAGCTCCCCATTGACGAAAGCTTTGTAACAAGGTCATATTCCCTTTGCTCTTCCCCGCGTGATGCGCTAAATGGCAAGTATGCAATTACTGTTAGAGCAAATCCGGGCGGTTTTGTTGCAGACAGGCTGCTTTGCGAAAAGAATATCGGCGACAGTCTGCAAGCTTCCGGACCTCACGGTCAGTTCTATTATGAAGACCTGCGTGATGCGAGGACTGTTATAGGTCTTGCAGGAGGCTCGGGAATCACTCCATTCCTCTCTATGGCATACGCAATAAGGGACGGAATCGAGGACTTTAATTTAACCCTGCTTTTCGGCTCCCGTGATGAGGAGAATATTCTCTTTAAGAATGAGCTTTCGGAGATTGCGGCACAGTGCTCTAAATTCAAGGTAGTTCATGTGCTGTCTGAGGCAGACACAGAAGGCTATGAGCATGGCTTTATTACTGCCGAGCTGATTAAGAAATACGCCCCTGCCGAAGGTGAATACTCTGTTTATCTCTGCGGTCCTGAGGCAATGTATAAGTTTATTAAGCCCGAAATTGAAAAGCTCGGTCTTCCCGAAAGACTTTACCGCCGTAAGATGATTGATGTTACAAGTACCCCCTGGGAGCTTGACGGTTATCCTATGGAATGCAAGGACAAGGTGTTTAATCTCACGGTAAAACAGTGTGCCGACGAATACAAGATCACAGCTAACGCAAATGAGCCTGTTTTGGTAGCTTTGGAGCGTGCAGGCATAAAAGCCCCTTCACGCTGCCGCAGCGGTGAGTGTGGCTGGTGCCGCTCACGCCTTATTTCCGGCACTGTTTTTATTCCTAAGGAGAATGAGCTTAGGCGTTGGGCTGATGTGCACTACGGGTACATTCACCCCTGCTCTTCCTTTGCAACATCTGATTTGGTAATTGAAGTGCCCGGAGAGTATCTCGATTAGTATTTAGGTTTTCAGGATTAATATCTGCATATATTACAAAAGCACCGACATTAGATAAAATGTCGGTGCTTTTTTCTCTTGTTCTAATACACTACTTTTAGGCTCTATTCGCTGTTTGATGCCATATTTTCCGCATCATCAGGTTCTTTATTGCGGAAAGTCCAGTATTTGTTGATTAAAAAATTAAGCGGAATTGTGACTAAGAGGTTTACAACAGGCGCAATGTAATGCGACCAGCTTAGCATATCCACCTCTATATATAAAAGCAGCTCTGATAATAAAAAAGTGCTGCCGTAGGTGAGATAGGATTTTAAGAGTCTGACGGCAACCGCTTTACTGCTGTTGTCCTTTGCCTTAAACACAACCCTGTTGCCCCAGTAAAATGCGTTTAATACACTGACAATCCAGCCGACAAGCCCTCCCCACAAATAAAGATCTTTATTAATGAAAACAAAAAGATAATAGACAAGCAGTGAGATTGCAGTGTTGCTGACACCCACAATCCCAAACTTTATAAACTGAATTATTGACTGCTTTTTGTTTTCGTCGATTTTTAGTTTGTCTAAAAGCTTCATTTTTCTTGGTTCCTTGACTGACCCGCAATCGAAGTGAGCTTCTCCCTGTTTTTTATTAGTATGTTTCCTCTTCTGCTCTCAACAAGACCCTCACTCACGAAGTATCTGAGCATTCTTGTAACAACTTCCCTTGCAGTTCCCACATGTGTTGCTATTTTTTCGTGAGTTATAGTAACTGCATCACTGCCCTGCACAGAGCTTTCTTCCAGCAAAAATCCTGCAAGACGCCTATCCATGCTCTCCCACAGAATCTTCTCAACAAGCCAGATAACCTCGGAAAACCTAGCCGCCATGAGCTCGTTTGTGTAGTTTGCCAAGGGTGCTGACTTTGCCATTATGCTCTCGTAAACCTCGGGCTTTATTATCCAAAGTTCTGAGTCTTCCTCTGTCTCCACATAGACATCAAACTGTATGCTGCTTAACATGCAGGAAGCTGAAAACAGACAAATATCCCTCTCAAAAAGCCTATACAGGTTCATTTCTTTCCCGTCATCAGATATTATGTAAACTCGAAGCGCACCCTGTTTAACTACAAATAGCCCGACGCAGTCAGCCGAGCCGCCGTGAAGTAGCATGCCTGCTTTTACTTTTTTAAATGTTGATGCCTCTTGAAGCCTGCTCTTTTCACTTTCGCTCAGCTTATCCCATACCGGTATATAGCCGTTTAGATCCAAATTTCTCACCTGCTTAAATAGTTTTTATTATTGAGTGATAATATCACTGTTAAATTTCTCCGCCAAGCTATAATATAATCAGAATAAAATAAGGAGGCAGAATTATGAAAATGAATAATGATACAAGAAGAATCCTGCGCATAATTATTCCTGCTGTTTTTACTGTTCTGGGCGCTATTGCGGGATATCTGTACTCCAGCAAAGTCGGATGTGTTACCGGTGCGTGTGTTATCATGTCAAACCCGGTTGTTTTTACGATTTACAGTGGCGTTATAGGGTTTTTGATTGGTAGTATTTTTGCACCCAAAGATAAGGTAGCTACTTCTGATACTAATCAGTCAGATGGAGAATAACAGTAAGATTATAGACATTTTGCGAGCTGCTGTGATATAATGTCGGCAAGCGCAAAGTAATTACACAAATTGAAAGGAGCACTACTAATGGTAGATCAGAAGTTTTATTATTGCCCACATTGCGGTAACATTATTGCAATGGTTAAGCCCTCAGGAGTTCCTGTTGTATGTTGCGGTGAGAATATGAAAGAGCTTGTTCCTAACACCGTTGACGCATCTGCCGAAAAGCATGTCCCTGTTATTGAGGTAAACGGAAATGTAGTCAAGGTAACAGTCGGAAGTGCCCCGCACCCGATGGTCCCCGAGCACCTGATTGAGTGGATTTCTATCCAGACAAAACAGGGTAACCAGAGAAAGGTTTTAGCTGCAGGCGCCGAGCCTACACTTAGCTTTGCCCTTCTTGAAGGCGATGAGCTTGTTGCTGCATATGCATACTGCAATCTGCACGGTCTTTGGAAAACTAACGCATAAAAATAGCATAATTTAGTTATTTCTTAAATTGTCGGAGGAAAAGTAAAATCCTCCGACAGTTTTTAATTTTGGCTTATAAATGTAATTCTGCAAGCAGAGTTAATATATGCACTTACCGGAAATATCTTTTTTTCTCCGTCTTTAAGCCCGTTTTCAATTTCTAGCGAAAAGTCTGCCCCGCCTAAGAGCATGTCTGTGAACAGATACTTAAAGTGTATGCTGATTTTGCCTGTGATATCGCTTCCTGATGTATTTTTAACTGTTATTTCGCCGTCTTTAGTATGGATTTCAAAGTTAGAAAGCTTAATTATCTCATTTTCTTTGTAATACGAAACCTCTTCTGCCTTGGCTGAGGATAAGTCCGGCTTACCTGAAAAATCGCTTGCATTAGCTTCTAGAACTATTACAGACTCGTCCTTTGGCAGAGCTTTTACAATAAAGCTTGCTTCCCCCCCTGAGTGCGGGATTGTGATTTTTGTGCTGTTTAGCACTGTGCTTCCTGTGTTTTTGACTTTTATCGCTATAATATTATAAGCCATTTCCATACTGCCGCTCTCGACATAAACTCCGTTATAAAATCCGTAGCTTTCAATCTGAATTCCATTTTCCAATGAAAGCGGCAAAAGCTGCTGAAGGTCTGTGTCTGTTGCGGGATATACGCGTGAGGCTGAGAAAAATGCCTCAAAGCCGGCTGCAGGTGCTCCGCCAACATCAGGTGCTAAGCTAACCTGCGGAATAGCTGTTTTTTCAGGTGAAGTTTTAAGTACAGGCTCCTTTTTTTTGCCGGTGCCCGCCACTAAAATAATTATTATAGAAAGTATTATAAAAGCTGCAACTGCAACTGCAATTACCGCCGATGTGTTTTTGCTTTTCTTATTCAAATCTATGCCTCCTTGCTATAAATTGGCTATGGTATTATATCACAAACTCTTATCCTTTGTATATAATTTCATATTCACTCATATAATTAGCCTGATTATCTTCGGGCATTTTATTTTGAAAGTAAATTAGTGTTAAAAAATCATTTTTGTTAACCTGCACATATTAAAAATAAATGTTGTATAACTTGTTATTGAAATCATCAAAACCTAAGTTTAGCATGTTTATAACGTTACGAACATTTGCTTTGCTTGTCAAAAAATAAACGCTAAAAATTGCTGTTTTTGGGCATTATTTGTTTGATTTTACGCCCTCTATAGCGTACAATGTGTATCTGTAAAAAGATGCCTGATATTTAGGTAAGAATTATTTAGGGGTGAACTTCCAATGGAAAATCTATTTTGGATTGGCCTTGTCGGAGCTTTAGTAGCATTGCTTTTTGCATTCTACCAAGGGCGCAAAGTTCTCAAATTCTCTGAGGGAACACCGACAATGAAAAAGATAGCAGCAGCTATCCGAAAGGGTGCAGGTGCTTATCTGAGACGCCAGTACAAAACAGTTGCATTAATTTTTGGTGTAATAGCTGTAGTTTTAGCAATCCTTGCTTACTTCCCATGGATAAACGGTGCCGGTCTTGTTAACAAGTTTGTGCCGTTTGCTTTTATTACCGGTGGTTTTTATTCCTGCTTAGCCGGCTTCATCGGTATGAAAATCGCAACTGCTGCAAACTCAAGAACCGCAAATGCAGCAAGCGAGAGCTTAAACCGCGGACTTCGCGTTGCCATTTCCTCCGGTTCGGTAATGGGCTTTACCGTTGTCGGTCTCGGAATACTCGACGTTTCGGTTTGGTTCCATGTTCTTAAGTATGTCTTCCACTGTGATGCGACAACAATTGCAAACACAATGGTTATGTTCGGCATGGGTGCTTCCTGCGCCGCGCTCTTTGCGCGTGTCGGCGGTGGTATCTTTACAAAGGCTGCTGACGTCGGTGCTGACCTTGTTGGTAAGGTTGAAGCAGGAATTCCCGAGGATGACCCGCGCAACCCTGCAACTATTGCTGATAACGTCGGCGATAACGTTGGTGACGTTGCCGGTATGGGTGCTGACCTTTATGAGTCTTATGTCGGTTCTATTTTGGCTACATTCGCAATCGGCTCAACAGCAGGCTACGGCTGGAACGGTATGCTTCTTCCATTAGCCATTGCATTTGTTGGTATTCTTTGCTCGATTGTCGGAACGTTCTTAATCCGCACAGGCGAAAAGGCTACACAGATGGAGCTGCTCAAGTCAATGCGTACCGGCACAGGTATTTCCGCTGTTTTATGTGCTGTTTTATGCGCTCCCCTTACCTGGTGGATAATGCGCGATGTTCCCGGCGCAAACTGGATTGGAATTTTGATTTCCATATTTGCAGGTTTGCTTGCCGGCGTTGCAATCGGTTATGCTACTGAGTTTTACACATCAGATACATATAAGCCGACACAGAGACTTGCCGCCACTTCTGAAACCGGAGCCGCTACTGTTATTATCGGTGGTATCTCTCTTGGTATGCTCTCTACAGCTTTCCCCATCATCATTGTTTCGGGTGCTGTTATTGTGAGCTTTATTTCATCCGGCGGTTCTCTTATAACAAATTCTGCCGAATACGCAACTTCTTTTAACAACGGTCTTTACGGAATAGGCATCGCCGCTATCGGCATGCTTGCAACGCTCGGTATCACTCTTGCAACCGACGCATACGGCCCTGTTGCCGACAATGCAGGCGGTATTGCTGAGATGTCCGGTCTGGGCGAGGCTGTCCGTGAGCGCACAGACGCTCTTGACTCCCTTGGCAACACAACAGCTGCAACCGGTAAGGGCTTTGCAATAGGCTCTGCTGCTCTTACAGCTCTTGCTCTATTAGTTTCCTATGTTGAAGTTGCTCAGACACATATGAACGGTCAGAAGCTTGATATGTCCGTTACTAACCCCGCTGTTCTTGTTGGTGTTTTCCTCGGCGTTATGCTTGTGTTCGTTTTTGCGGCTCTTACAATGGATGCTGTTCAAAAATCTGCACACCATGTTGTTGTTGAGGTTCGCCGTCAGTTCCGCGAGATTAAGGGCATTATGGACGGCAGTGCTGATCCTGATTATGAGTCCTGCGTTGACCTCTGCACCGGCGGTGCGCTGCGTGCAATGGTCGTACCTGCACTCTTAGCTGTTATTGTGCCTATTATTACCGGTCTTATTCTAGGCGTTGAGGGTGTTGTCGGTCTTTTGGCAGGAACTACAGTCTGCGGCTTTGGTATGGCTGTATTTATGTCTAACTCCGGCGGTGCCTGGGACAATGCCAAGAAATATATTGAAGCAGGCAACTTCGGCGGCAAGGGCAGCGAGTGCCACAAGGCAGGAGTTATCGGCGACACTGTCGGTGACCCGTTTAAGGACACATCCGGACCCAGCCTTAATATTCTAATTAAGCTCTGCTCGACTGTTTCTATTGTATTCTCCGCAGTTATCGTTCACGTACATCTTTTCTAAAGGAAGTTATGTTTCCGGCATCCGTAAGGGTGCCGGATTTTTTATGCTTTTAACGAATTTATTATGTATTTGAAGCCATTGCTTGTTCCGTTGTTTGCTTGTTAGATTTCTTATAATATGCTAAAATATGACTATGAATAATGATATTAAAAAGAGCTTTATTAAGGCTCGCAGAAAAAAAATAGGAGATACTTTTCCTAATCTTAATACCATTCAAAAAGATGCAGTGCTGACCACCTCAGGTCCCCTGCTTATTTTGGCAGGCGCCGGCAGTGGTAAGACCACTGTTTTGACAAACCGCATTGCAAATTTGATTAGGTTCGGCACTGCATCGGATAGCGACACAATACCGGAGCATATTTCAAAAGAGGAGATGCTGGCATTTGTTGACGGAGACGCTGAGTGCTCAGATAAAATCTGTGCAGTAAGTCCCGTTCCGCCTTGGCGAATTATTGCAATAACATTTACTAATAAGGCTGCAGATGAGCTTAAAAACAGGCTCCAAAGCCTTGTTGGTGAGCAGGCTGAGGATATTTGGGCAAGAACTTTTCACTCTGCCTGTGTGCGAATTTTACGGCGTTTTGCAGACAGACTCGGATACCCGAACAGTTTTACCATCTATGACAGTCAGGATAGGCTTTCTGTTATGAAATCCATAATCCGTGAGCTTGACCTTAATGATAAAACCTTTGTGCCTAAGGTGCTTTTAGCTAAGCTGGATGCTGCCCGAGATGAGCTTTTATCGCCGCAGGATTTCAAAGAGCGTTACAACTCCTCGGGTGACCCACGAGAGAGAAAGCTTTGTGAAATATATGAAATATATGCAGATAGGCTCTTTAAGGCAGGTGCCATGGACTTTGAGGATCTATTGTATAATACAATACGCCTTTTTAAAGAGCATCCGGATGTTCTGTCTTTATACCAAAAACAGTTTTTATATGTCCTCATTGATGAGTATCAGGACACAAATAACTTGCAGTATATGCTGGCATCAATGCTTGCAGAGGGTCACGGCAACATCTGTGTTGTAGGTGATGATGATCAGAGCATATATAAGTTCCGTGGTGCTACTATCGAGAATATACTGAATTTTGAAAATCAGTTTAAAGGCTGCAAGACCATTAGACTGGAACAGAATTATCGCAGTAGCGGTCATGTTTTGGCGGCTGCCAATGCTGTGATTTCTAATAACAGGGGGCGAAAGGGCAAGACTCTTTGGACAACTGCCGAAGAGGGAGAAAAGCTACTGCACTATGTCGCGCAAAATGAGGACGATGAGGCGCAGTTCGTAGCCAACAAAATCCTTGAAAACTATGAGGATGGCGGCAAGTTTTCGGATAATGCTATTTTGTATCGCATGAATGCCCAGTCTAACAGGCTTGAATTTGCCATGAAGAGAAACGGCATACCATATAAGGTTTATGGCGGCACTAAATTCTATGACAGAGCAGAAATAAAAGATGTGCTTGCATATCTTTCTGTTATTCTTTCCCCTGCTGATGATTTGCGTGTTCTTAGAATAATTAATAAACCGGCAAGGGGCATAGGCAAAACCGCAGTTGAACGCTGCGTTGAAGTAGCTGCTGCCGAGGGCAAACCCCTTTTTGAAGTTTTGAAAAACTCATATACTTATGATGAGCTTCGCAAGTTCTCTTCTAAGATTATTCCGTTTACCGATATGATAATAGAATTAATTGAGCTATCAGCTACGCTTCCGCTCGATCGACTTTTTGAAGAATTGCTGGACAAAAGCGGATATGCCCGCTCTCTGCTTGAGACAAACACTGTTGAAAACAAGAGCAGGTATGAAAACGTAAATGAGCTTTTAACCAATATTCAAAGCTATATGACAAATAGTGAGGAGCCTAGTCTGTTTGGGTTTTTAGATGAAGTCGCTCTTTACACCGATTTAGACAGCTATGATGAGAGCTCTGACTGCGCTGTAATGATGACCATGCACAGTGCTAAGGGTCTTGAATATGACAATGTTTTTGTTGTCGGTGTTGAGGAGAGCATTTTCCCCGGGCTTGCGAGTATCGGTGACACGGCTGAGATGGAGGAGGAGCGCAGACTCTGTTATGTTGCAATTACCCGTGCTAAGAAAAAGTTGGTGCTGACGAGTGCGCGCCAGCGTATGCTTTTTGGCAGAACTACCTCCAACATGCCTTCAAGATTTACGGAAGAAATTCCCAGTGAGAATATAGAGCGAGGCGGATACTTACCTCCCAGACAAAAAATCGAAGAATTTGCCGCTGCGAGATCTTTTAGGCGTGAGGGATATAAGGGACCTGCAGCTACAAATCTAAATGCCTCTTCCGGGGAAATTGCAAAATATTCTGCCGGCGACAAAGTGGTGCACAGAGTTTTTGGCAGCGGTGTAATTGCATCGTTAAAGCCTGTGGGTGGCGATGCACTGCTGGAAATAATCTTTGATACTGCAGGCAAAAAACTGCTAATGCTGAAAACTGCCGCTGTATATATGAGCAAGGAGTAGAAATATAATAAGGAGATATGCTAAAGCATATCTCCTTGTGCGATACTTATATAGTTTTATTATTTGAGCAGGCTTTCCCATTCTTTTTCTTTAAAGCCGACAAGCACAGTATCTCCGTTAATAAGCAGAGGGCGTTTAACCAGCATCCCGTCTGTTGCAAGCAGTTTTATCTGCTCTTCCTCGGACATTGAGGGAAGCTTTTTTGAAAGCTCTAACTCTCTGTATAGTATTCCGCTTGTATTAAAGAACTTTCTGCTCTCTTTACCGCTTAGTTTAATCCATTTTTTAAGTTCTTTTTCGTTTGGATTATCATCTTTTATGTGTCGCTCTTCAAAAGACAGCCCGTTTTCCTTAAGCCAGTTTATTGCTTTTTTGCATGTACTGCATTTGGGATAGCAAATGATTAGCATTTGTGCACCTCCTAGTATTATCTTTATTGATGTTATCATAAATAACCAGCAAAGAAAAGAGTGTTTGTTTTGATAGTTTATCCGTCTGCTGTTTATATCGCATTTAGGCTGCTTGGTGATAGCGGCTTTGAGAGCTATGCAGTCGGCGGAGCTGTGAGAGATTCTTTGCTGGGAAAAAAACCTTCTGACTGGGACATTGCTACCTCTGCCCTTCCCGATGAGATTTGCAGGGTTTTTAGCTCCTACAATAAAATAATAATCGGAATTAAACACGGCACTGTCGCTGTGATTATTGACGGCAGTCAAATTGAGATAACGAGCTTTAGAAAAGACGGCATTTACTCCGACGCACGGCATCCTGAAGCTGTATCATTTTCCGCTTCACTAAAAGATGATGTTATGCGCCGAGACTTTACGGTGAATGCCTTAGCTGCTGATATTGACGGCAATATTATTGATTATGTCGGCGGAATAGACGATTTAAACGCCGGAGTTTTAAGATGTGTGGGTGTAGCTGATGACAGGCTTAATGAAGATGCCCTTAGAATTCTAAGAGCAATGCGTTTTGCCTCGGAACTCGGCTTTGAAATTGAATCCGAGACAAAGCTTTCTATGAAGGCTAATGCAAGTTTGTTAAGCATGATTTCTTCTGAACGGATTTCTGCTGAGTTGGGAAAGACTATATGCGGAAAATCTGCTTCACTTGTCTTAAATGAGTTTTCGGATGTAGTCGCTGTAATTATCCCTGAACTTGAAAAAACCTTTGGTTTTGTTCAGCACAATCCGCATCACAGCCTGACTGTTTGGCAGCATACACTTGAGGTTCTTTCACATTGCAGCCCTATTCCTGCTTTGCGGTGGGCAGCGCTGCTGCATGACATCGGCAAGCCTGCCTGTTTTACACGTGATATTTTTGGAATCGGGCATTTTAAAGGTCATGCAGATAAGGGGGTTTATATATCACACGATATTTTGAGCAGGCTCAGAATGTCAAAAGCCGACACAGAGCTTATTTTATATCTTATTAAATATCATTATCCAATTCCCGCTCCGAGCATAAAATCTGTTAAAAAGCTCCTTAGAAAAGTTGGTGTCGATAGGTTCTTTTTGCTGACAGAGCTTATGAGGGCAGACAATATGGGAAAGCATATTTTTGATGCGGATAATGAGAATAAATTGGCTAAACAAAAAGAAAAGGTCGAGCTTTGTGTTTCGCTTTTATCCCGTGTTGATGAGACAGCACGAGAGATATTAAGCAGCCACGACTGTTTTTCGCTTAGAGATTTGGATATTAACGGCGATGATTTAATAAAGCTAGGATATAGAGGCAAAGATATAGGCAGAGCCTTGGATTTCTTGCTCGATGCCGTTATTTCGGGTGAAGTTTCGAATAATAAAGAAGAGCTTATTTCGCACTTGGAAAAGAAACGGTAAAAAATACCGCTGTGACCAATAAGAAGCACAAAAGCAGCTTGCAAATATTTGCAAGCTGCTTTTAATATCTGTTGCTATATAATAGAGCTAATTAGTTTTAGTATGTTATTAGCTGTGAATGAGAGGTTTTTGGCTGAGTGCTCTTTTAGTATGCTAAAATCTTGCGGCAGTCTGCTGGTCGGAAAAATTGCTGTTACACCCTCTGCATAAGCAGGTTCAATATCGTAATCGGCACCGCCTACTATTGCTATGACAGGAATGCCCTGCTTTTTTGCACGACGTGCAACTCCAATAACAACCTTACCTCGCAGACTCTGCGAATCAATTTTACCCTCGCCTGTGAAAACTACATCTGCGCCCTTTATTACCTCTTCAAAAGAAACTGTATCCAGCACCGTCTCTATACCCATTTGTAGCTTTGATGAGAAAAATGCCACCATTCCGGCACCCATAGCTCCTGCTGCTCCTGCGCCCGGGAGATTCTTGATGTCAAGCCCTAAGTCTCTTTTTATTATCTCAGCTAAGTGAATTAGACCCGCATCGAGCATTTTTACCATTTCTTTATCGGCTCCTTTTTGAGGTCCGAAAATATAGGCAGCTCCGTTTTCTCCGTACATTGGATTATCTATATCGCACATGGTTATTATCTCGGTTTTGCTAAATGTTTCTTTTAGTCTGCTTATGTCTATTGAATGAATTTCCGTGAGAGTTTTTCCCACCGGGATAAATGTTTTGCCCTCTTTATTGTAAAATAAAGCACCGCATGCAGCTGCCGCCCCGCAGCCGCCATCGTTTGTGGCGCTGCCGCCCAAGCCGACAACTATTTTAGCTGCTCCCTGCTTTGCTGCTGCAAGCAGCAGCTCTCCCACACCGTAGGTTGTTGTTACCGAGGGGTCTTTGTCATCGCCAACCAAGGGCAACCCTGCTGCCGCTGCCATTTCAACTATAGCTGTATTGCCACCGTCTGTTAAACCGTAGAACGATGTTCTGTCTTCAAATCTCGGTCCCTTTGCCGCAGTAAAAACTTTTTCACCGCCCAAGGCAGATAAAAAAGCATCAACACTTCCCTCTCCGCCGTCTGCAACAGGAATTGAAATTACCTCGCAGTCGGGGAAATGCTCTATGATACGCTCATTCAGAATGCTGCAAATTTGCTCCGATGACAAAGTGCCCTTGAATGAATCGGGTATTAAAACAGTTTTTTTCATAGTGTTATCCTTTCGGAATATGTTTGTTTTCTATACATATTAATAAATAACTAGCCAGTTTGATTGTATCAGCTGGACATTTGGATTTCAATAAGTTAAGTGTTATTTTGCTGTATTCATTTTTTACCTGTATAAATAAACATAAGTATGTTCTTAAAGAGTATTGGGTACGAAAACCGTACCCAATACTCTCTAGTTTTATTTTTTTAAATCATTAGTTACTGACGCTAAGTTTGTTTCAGCCACATCTTGGCATTTAGATTTTTTGACTATTCGGAGATATCTGCTTTTTTGCCTCTGTTCCTACGCCTTTTTATTATTACTCCCATAGACATGGCAGATAGGAATATTGCGACACTATAAGCTAAGATTAAGCTTTGGTCTCCCGTTATCGGCAATGTTGGCTTTAGATAAGTATTCACTACTGTGAAGCCGTCAATCTTAGTCTTATATCCTTTTATAGGGGCTTCACCGACAGTATATTCGTAGGCATTACCCTCTGTGTCATAGGTTGGCAAGTCACTCCAAGTTGCAGTCTTAGTACCACTTGGTAAATCTGCTGTCTTTATTAGCTTTCCGTTCTGCAGAAGCTCCAGAGTAATTTTTGGCACTCTCACTGATGCGGGTACTCCGACCCATTTTTTGGTTGCTGTTACGGAGGTTTTCTCACCACCGGTGTACTTGTTTGTTACTGTATACTCCGATATCGATTTTTCATATCCGTCAGGCACTTTGGCTTCATCAACTGTATAAACATATGCCTTTCCGCCCGGATCGAATGATGGCAGACCCGACCATGTTTCTTTTGTTTTTCCCGGACCCAGTTCTACTGAACGAATTACTTTGCCGTTTTGTTTGAGCTGTAGTGTTACTGTGGGCACCTTTGCTCCCTCAGGCACGGATTCCCAAACCTTTATTCCGACTATGACTAATGGGTCTCCTCCGGTATAGGTATTTGTTATTTTTCCGGTTTCTTGATCTATTTCTGTTTTGTAACCCGGAACTGCTTTTTCTCCAACTGTGTAGACGTAGGCTTTGCCATTTAAGTCTTCTGCAGCAAGATTGGTCCATGTGTGCTTCCACTCATTAGCTGCATTTAACACTACTGTCTTGTATACAGCATCGTTACGAAGCAGCTGCGCTGTTACTGATTCCGGATTTTCCTCATCCGTTTCATTTGTCCAAACCTTGCTGACCGGTACCTCAACAGTATTTCTGGTGTTTGTTATTACTCCGGCATCTTGGTCTATCGTTTTTGTGTAACCCGGAACTGCC
>JAAZCZ010000067.1 GCA_012513005.1 Oscillospiraceae bacterium
CACGTGCAGTACCCTAGTCATTGTTTGCTCTATGTCTTCCCTGCTGCCTGACCATGGTCTGTACGGATTTACTATGTAAAATACCTTGGTATCCTCGCTGCTTAAAGCTTTTGAAAACTGGCCTATCATGTGTGAGCCCATTGCCCCGCCGCCAATGTCCATTATGACTGTCCTTTTTGCATCATAAAGAGTCTCGTTGACACCCGATACGACAGTCGGAGCATCGAGATACTGCGACTGATAGTGAAATATTATGCCCTTACCGGAAAACTCTCCTGCCTTGTCTCTTGCCCTAAAAAGTGGCTTTGTCTGGTCCATATCGAAAAAGTGTACGCTGTTTGGCTTTCTCATCCCGACTAACTCAGCTGCCATGTTAAGGGCAATCTCAGTCTTGCCTGAGCCTGCTTCTCCGATAAATACCAGATTTTTGTTATTGATAATTAGCTCTTCTAAATATTTGTCAATCAATTTCATACTTCCAATATATCACATTTTGGCAGTTTAACATAGCACCCCGCAAAAATATTTGCGGGGTGCTATGCAGAGAAAATTATTTTAGCGCATCCTGAGCCTTGTATACGAATCTGCCTTCGAAGCAAACTCTCTTGTCTACCAAAGCACAAGCAAGGTATGCCAGCAGAGAGGTTATTGCAGTTGTATAAATAGGCTGCCCCAGTATTGCAAGCGAGGGCACAAAGAACTTGGAGAGCAGGAACGTGATAACGCCCACAAGGAATGTTGTCCAGCCGCTTGATTTTTTGAGTGTCTTCGGGAAGTAGAATATGCCGAACATTAGGATTGTGTACGGCGCCCAGAGAGTAAGTACACTCATGAGCGAGCCGAGCACTCCCTTTATTGTTGTTGCCGCCAAATATGCGACCACGGCAAAAACGAGTATTAGAGCGCGTGCCCAGAAAACCTGGGTTTTATCGTCCATATCGGGCTTAATAAACTTAACAACAAAGTCGTTTGTTGCCATATTAGCTACTGCAACAAGCAGACCCGTGGCTGTTGAAACATCCGCTGCCCAAAGTCCTGCCAGCAATATGCCGCAAATTACGGGGTTTATTTGCGCTACTACCGTTGCCATTGCCATTGCAGATTTTTCCAAGCCGGGAAAATATGCAGCTGCAATTACTCCGAAAAGTGCGGAAATAAAGCCCGCGGGTATCATTAAGGCAGCAGCTAAGATAAAGCCGCGCTTTGCTGTTTTCTCGTCTTTGGCAGAAAGTGCCACCTGAATTGTTCCGGCAGTCGGAATAGCCTGCAAGAGCATTGTGAGAAACCATGCTGCAATTGCCGCTGTTCCCATACCCTTAAACAGGTCATACCACTGCGATCCGTCGCCAAATCTTCCGTCTGTCGGCAGTTTTGCCAGGGCAAGATTAATCTGCTCAAAGCCGCCGTAGTGCTGCACAGTCGCAATAACACCTATTACAAGGCCGACATAGATCATGATTACATTGATTACATTAGAAAGAGCAGCCGACCACATTCCGCCGACAATTGCTATAATAAGGAATATTCCGGCAGAGAGCAGAAGTCCCGTGCTGTAGCTTATGCTGGGAATTAAGGCTGACAGTATTGTGCCGCCTGCAACCATCTGCAGAGCCACGATTACGACCTGTACAACCAGCTGAATTACAAGTGATACGGTCTGAAATTCCTTGCCGAACACCTGGTTCCACATGCCGTTTATTGTCTTAATGCCGGATTCTCTGAGTCTGCCTGCAAAAAAGAGTCCCATTAGCAGTGCACCCGCTGCCCATGCAGTGTCATACCAGCCGGCTGAAATGCCTGCTGTGAATGCGTTCTGAGCAACGCCTGTTGTTGAGGCTCCTCCTACCGCAAGACCCGCAACGGAAACACCGATTAGCCATGTTCCGAGTTTCTGGTCGGCAAAAAGAAATCCCTTTGAAGAATTCTTCTTTTGAAGGCGCGTTGAGTACCATGATGTGAACAGTAATAGTAACAGATACAGAACTACGATTGCTAATGCCATGATTTTCACCTCTCAAATTATTTGGGTATTGCGGTTTTACTATTTTGCAGTTGCAATTCTCATAAGGGTATTAAAGTCATCGTTTTCGGAGATAAGTCCAAAATCAGATGCCAGCTCACAAAGCTCGGCAGCCAAGGCTTCTCCGACTTCAAATCCGCTTTTTTTAGTCTCTTTGAATTTTTTGTATTCTATTTCGCCGGGTAAAAAGATTTCTTTTACGCCCACAGCAGGTCTGCTGTTTTTCATCATTCTGACATAGCTGTCTGCACTTTTTTTGAAAATATCAATCGGCATAAAGTGCGAAGGGTCGATGATTATTACCGCAAAGCCTGTGTTTTCTGTTTCGAGCTTATCAACAAGACCGATGTCGCTGCCGTAGGCTGCATTTCCCAAAACGGCAGACAGCACATCAACCATTACTGCTAAGCCGTAACCCTTGTGCTCACCTATCGGCAAAACCGTGTATGCTTCTTTTGACTTTGTTGTGGGTCTGCCGTCAATGTCGTTTGCCCAGCCCGGTGGGATATCTTTGCCTTCCCTTGCGTATGCCAGTATTTTCCCGAAGGCGACACCGCTTGTAGATACATCAAGTACCATAGGATATTCATTTTCAGTCGGCACACTTATCACAATCGGGTTTGTGCCGAGTAGCCTGTCTGCCCCTCCGTAGGGCGCCATTGCAGTGAATGTGTTGCAGCAGACGATGCAGATTACATCATCCTCGGCTGCTCTCCAGCCATAGTATGCGCCGCAGCCGATATTAGCCCCGTGCATGCCCGTTCCGACAGAGATTCCGTATTCGCGGGCTTTAATAAGCACTTCGTCGTAGACCTTGTTTACCGAGACGATGCCTGAGCCGTTGTCGCAGTCAAACGCCAAAACTGCCTTGTTATCGAGTGTCTTTTTCATATTTGGTTTTGCGTTTAAACTACCGTTTTTTAGCTGTCTGAGGAAAAGGGTTATTCTTGATAGACCGTGTGAATATACTCCGGTGAAATCCGAGTGCGTTATCACTGTGCCTGCAATATCGGCATCTGCCTCAGACATTCCGCCTGCCATAAAGAGTGCCTTGGTGAGACTTCGTTCCTCCTCGTAGCTGATTATCATTATTACCTCCCGTGCAGCTTTTTTTGTCTCCCGAATAAGGTTTTTATCTGTTTTGACCCTGCAGGGAAACTCCTTATTGCACTATTCTTTTTTTAGCATTTTATACCACCTGTTATTAAAGTCAAGCTATTCGACACAGTTTGTTCATAATCATATTATTAGCACATTTTTAGGCTAAATTAAAGTAGTATTGACCAAAAATATGTGATACTATCATATTAATACAAGGTAATAATTTGACTGTGCCGCATATTTACACCATTAGGCAAAACTGTGCAGGCACAGTAAAGGAGTTTTAGGTCATGAAGATAGCGATTCTTGGCTGCGGTGCAGCCGGTAGCGTTTTTGCCGGGTATCTTAAACTGGGCGGGGCTGATGATATTGTTCTTGTTGACATCAATAAAGCTCATATGGATAAGGTATCAAAAGACGGTCTTATTTTAAGAACACCCGAAGGCGAATTTCATACTGAAGGCTACAAAACGGCAAATAGTGCAAGTGATATCGGAATAGTCGACATTGCGATTATCATGGTAAAAGCTACGCAAACGGAGGCTGTTTTGGAGGCTTCTATGGCATGTATCGGGCCTGATACCGTTGTGGCTACTCTTCAAAACGGGCTGGGCAACGATGAGAAAGTAAAAAAATATGTTCCCGCTAAAAGGGTTATTTTCGGTTGCGGGAACATCGGAACAGAGCTTCCGGAGCCGGGAGTCTGCGTTGCAAAACCCATTGCCGGCATTAACATGTTTATAGGTCCGGCGGAAAAAAGCGAAAATAATGATAAGGCCGGGGCTTATCTTGAAAACTGCTTTGCCAAGGGCGGTCTTTCGCCAAAATACTACGATGATGTGAGGCCTCAAATCTGGAAAAAAGCCACATCTAACGCAGGATTTAACACCGTCTGCGCTGTTTTGAGGCTAAAAATCAAAGAGGTATATGCGCTTTCTGACGGCGTTGCTTTGGTTTGGCAGATTTGGAAAGAGGCAAGTGATGTTGCAGAGGCTTTGGGTATACCCGGAATTTGGGAGTTTATGCAGGAGCAAATGCCGGGGCTTATTCGTGATCTGGGAGACTACTATCCATCTATGGCACAGGATGTGCTCATGCACCACAGACAGACAGAGGTCATAGTATTAACAGGTGCAATTTCCGACTATGGCAAAAAGGTCGGTGTTGCTACACCCACCTGCGATGTGCTGACGCAGGTTATTAAGGCTTTGCAGGCATCTTACGATGTTCAGTATAAGTAGAATATAACTAACAAAAGGGAGGAAAAAAGTGAGTAAACTAAAAATATTGGCGGTTGTAGGCTCTCTTAGAAGAGACTCTTTGAATCTGCAGCTTGCAAAAAAAGCGGGAGAGCTTTTGGCTGATGAGGCTGAATTTGAGATTTTAGACTTTTCTGATGTGCCGTTTTTCAATCAGGATATTGAGTATCCGGCTCCCGAGGCTGTAAGCAAGGTAAGAGACAAGGTTATTAACGCTGACGGAGTTTGGTTTTTCAGCCCGGAGTATAATCATTTTTTCTCGGGGGTATTAAAAAATCTGCTTGACTGGCTCTCCAGAAAGCCCGAAGGCAGCGATGTGCATGTTTTATTTAATAAGCCGGCAGCACTTAGCGGTATTACATTCGGGATGTCCGGCACTGCGCTTAGCCAGGATAACTTAGTTACCCTGCTCAGCTTTCTAAATTTGGATATTATGAATGTACCCAGACTGGTTATCCCAAATGCAGATTCTCAGCTGGGCGAAAACGGCAGGCTAAAGTTGACTGCAAGTGAAAAGTATCTTGAAAAACAGGCAAGTAGCTTTATGCAGTTTATTAGAAACAGAAAATAGCACAAATTCCAAATAATATAAAAAGCTCGCAGGCAAGATTAATAACTGCC
>JAAZCZ010000068.1 GCA_012513005.1 Oscillospiraceae bacterium
CAATCCGCGAAATTTCCACCTTAATTTGTTTAATAACATCATAATATTAAAATAACGGAGTTGCAAGTCTGCAACTCCGTTTATTTCAGTTTTAATCTGCATTAAAATGCGCGCTTTTTCTTATTCTTGCGAGCAGCCTCAGATTTCTTTCTGCGCTTTACACTGGGACTCTGATAGTATTCCTTCTTACGCAAATCTGCAAGCACTCCTGATTTTGCACAGTTTCTCTTGAAGCGTTTTAGTGCATTGTCCAGAGACTCATTGTCCTTGATGTGAACTTCCGACATTTTATTCCCTCCCTCCAATTGTGCCTTGCAGCACTGTAGGGCTAATATAACCCGTGAGCATGTCGCATATTATGCTTTAATAACGACTTGTCTATACTCAAAGCATTATAAGTAATTGCAAGTCAGATGTCAAGAAAAACTCATTTATTTGGCCTCAATATGATGTTAATCAACTTGTTCTTAACAACTATAGTTTTTACAACCTGCATGCCCTCTGCGTATTTTTTTATCTTGGGATTATTAAGTGCTTCGCTTACGCAGACATCATCAGGTGAATCGGTAGGCAGGGTTACTGTGCTTCTTAGTTTGCCGTTAACCTGCACTGCCATTTCTTTCATATCATCCAGTGTTTTGCTCTCATCATAAGAAGGCCAGCTTTGCTCTGCTGCAGTGTTTCCGTATCCCTGTATCTCCCATAGCTCCTCAGCAATATGCGGAGCAAACGGGGATAGAAGCACCAGAAAGTCTTTTAGCTCGGCTCTGTTTATTCCGTTTTCGGAAAACTCATTTAGCATAGCCATTAAAGCCGCAATAGCAGTGTTGAATTTAAGTGATTCGATATCTTCGCCGACTTTTTTAATTGTTCTGTGAAGCGCCCGCTCGTTTCTTTCTGAATACTCACTCATTTCATCTGAAAGCTTTACATGGGCAAGGCGCCACACTTTGTCTAAAAACCTCTTACAACCCTTGACAGCATTGTCAGACCAAGGAGCTGCCTTTTCAAAGTCTCCGATGAACATTATATAGAGCCTTAAAGTATCCGCACCATACTGATCCACAATGTCGTTGGGGTTTATTACATTGCCCCTGGACTTGGACATTTTTTCTCCGCCTTCGCCCAAGATCATCCCGTGGCTTGTTCGTCTCTGATACGGTTCAACGGTATTTACTACACCGATATCATAGAGGAACTTGTGCCAAAATCTGCTGTAAAGCAGGTGCAATGTGGTGTGCTCCATGCCGCCATTATACCAGTCGACAGGAGACCAATAATGAATTGCCTCTTTTGAAGCTAAGGCTGTGTCGCAGTGTGCATCCATGTATCTGAGATAATACCAAGAGGACCCTGCCCAGTTTGGCATTGTGTCTGTCTCTCTTTTGGCATCTCCCCCACACTTGGGGCACTTGCAGTTTACCCACTCGTGTATCTGAGCCAGCGGGCTTTCTCCCGTGTCTGTGGGCTCATAGCTCTCTACATCGGGTAACAATAGCGGCAAATCTGCTTCGTCCATCGGCACATAGCCACAGCTCGGGCAGTGAATTATCGGAATAGGCTCTCCCCAGTATCTCTGGCGTGAGAAAACCCAGTCTCTGAGCTTATAGTTGACTTTTTCTATGCCGAGGCCATTTTGCTTGAGCCAATCTATCATTTGGGGAATTGCTTCTTTGACTTTAAGGCCGTTTAAGAATCCTGAGTTTACTAAAACTGCATCGTCATCCTTTGATGAATATGCTTCTTTTTCAATGTCTCCGCCCTGCACCACTTCAACAATCGGCAGGTTCATTTGTTTTGCAAATTCCCAGTCTCTTTGGTCATGCCCCGGTACTGCCATTATTGCTCCTGTACCGTAAGTGGCAAGTACATAGTCTGAAATGAATACAGGTATCTCCTTGCCTGAAGCGGGATTTATTGCATGTATTCCCTCGAGCATAACGCCTGTCTTTTCTTTTTGAAGTTCAGTTCTCTCAAAGTCTGACTTCTTAGCAGCCTCATGCTGATAGTCTCTTACGCTGGCAACATTTTTTATGCTGTCTATTCGCTCATTAATTAAGCTGTGCTCCGGGCTTATTACCATGTAGGTAGCTCCGAAAAGAGTGTCCGGGCGTGTTGTGAATACTCTTATAACATCGCCGGTACTCAGCTTAAAGTCGACTTCAGCTCCGGTTGATTTGCCTATCCAGTTAATCTGCTGGGCTTTGACTCTGTCTATATAATCAACGGTATCTAGGTCTTCTATAAGTCTCTCGGCGTATTTTGTTATTCCGAGCATCCACTGGCTTTTTTCTTTTTTAACAACCTCTCCACCGCAGCGCTCACAGGCGCCGCCTACTACTTCTTCGTTTGCAAGCACTATCTTGCAGGAGGTGCACCAGTTTACGGGCATGGAAGTTTTATATGCAAGGTCATGCTTGAACATCTGTAAAAATATCCACTGTGTCCAACGCATATATGATGGGTCTGTAGTATCAACTACCCTGTCCCAGTCAAAGCTGTACCCAAGCATTTTAAGCTGGCTGGTAAAGCCTGCTATGTTCTTGTTGGTAACCGCTCTCGGGTGCATGTGATTTTTTATGGCATAGTTTTCAGTCGGAAGTCCAAAGGCATCAAAGCCTATCGGAAAAAGAACATTATAGCCCTGCATTCTTCTTTTACGGGCAACTATATCCATAGCTGTATATGGTCTCGGGTGCCCGACATGAAGTCCGTCTCCCGATGGATACGGAAACTCAACCAACGGATAAAACTTAGGCTTATCGCTGCCTGTTACTGCAGCAAAAGGCTTAGTTTCCTCCCAAATCTTTTGCCACTTTTTTTCTATTTTTAAATAATCATAATTCATTTATTAATATACCTCTTCCCAAATCTGTTATTGCAAATCGCCCCATCAAACTGCATACCTGAGCAGTTTGGGGCTTCAAAGGGATGAGGGCAAAACCTCTTTAGCGTCTGCCCAGAGTTTTTCAAGGTTATAAAACTCTCTGGCATCTTTTGTGAATATGTGCACAATTACGCAGGCATAGTCAAGCAGCACCCATGAGTCTGAGCGTTTACCCTCGCGCCTACGGGGCTCCTCGCCAAGCTCTGTTAAGACTCGCTCAACTTCTTCGCTTAAAGATTTAACATGTGTGCCGGATGTAGCCGTGCAGATTATAAAATAGTCTGCCAAGACTGTTACATCTGTTGTTTTCAAGATTTTAATATTTGCAGCCTTCTTATCTTCCAAAGCTTTTAGGGCAGCCTGTGCTACCTGGATTTCTGTTAGCATATATTATTTATTCCTCTCATTATTTATTCGCTCCGTAAAAAGAGAATCTACCGCCTCTTATTTTCCCCTGCGTTGTTTCAAAATCAATTCCGTTAAAAGTGAGCATATCGACATTCTCTCTTGTAACAGGCACGGTAAACGGGTTTAGATTTTCATTTACCATTTTAAGCCATGCATCTATATCCGGGAATACATAGCTAATTCCGAAAAGCAGCCCGTCTGTTTTTCCCGGCAGAGTCATAAACTTGATAGAATCAAAACCTATTTTTAAAAACTCCTGACCGAAATACGCAACATTCGCTGCTGTCATATTTGTTTCGACACTCTCTTCGTAGATTTTAATTGCTTTTCCGAAGTTGGGAATATTTCCAACTGTCAGTAGCTGCTTCATTATAGCTTTGAGCAGGTTTTGCTGGACCTCTATCCTGTCTATATCGCCTCTTTTGTAGCTGTTTGAGCCGTCGTTTGAATATCTGAATCTAAAAACGTTGACAGCGTCAGCACCGCTTAAAAGCTGGTGCCCGGCTTTTATATCTATGTGTAGGGGGATTGCCTGATCTGGGGCATCCCACTTCATATCACAGGGCACATCAAAATATACTCCGCCTATTGCATCCACAAGCTTTTCAGCTGCCTGAATGTCTACTATAGCATAGCAGTCAATAGGAAATCCCAAAAGGTCTTTAAACGCTGCAAGCAGGTTAGCTGTTGCATCCTTACCTGTATTCTTAGACGCCGGATACACATAATTAATCTTTTTGACATCCCAAGATGTGTTAATTAGTGTATCTCGCGGAATAGTAGCAAAATTTAGATTTTTTTCCTTTATATCAAACATGCCGAGAATTACGGTGTCTGTGTGGCTACCCTCGACATCCTTGCCGACTATTGCAAAGGTGTACGTGCTGTCTCTTCTGTTTTTCATATCCATTGCAGCCGGAGCTATGCCTTCGATTTTTTCCGCTGTTGTCTGAGGCACATCTCCGTTTTGCCCGCTCTTATCATTCGGGTTTGCTATACTCGGCGGTTTTACCCAAAGCTGAAAGCCACTGTAAATTCCGATTCCGATAACCGCCAGGATTATTATTAGTCTTATTAAACCCCTCAGAAATCCGCGGGAGCGTTTTTTCTCCGCGCGGGATACATATCTATCTGAGTAGAAGTGCTCATCATAGCCCTGCCTTGAATCTCTGTTATTGCTCCATGATTCATATTCATCCGCCTGTCTCGGTCTGTCGTAATAATAATCTGATCTACTGCGTTCAGGCTCTCTAACAGCATCTTCAAATTTCTGTAAATAATCCTCATACTCATATGATTCGGCTTCATCTTCGCTTAGTTCTTCCTCATAGTCGACGTAATAATCATCGTCATAATATAGATCATTATTCCATTCCTCGTCTTCGTTTTTATTATTTTTATCGCCGAATAATCTCAATAGATTCACCTCCGTACCACCGAATCGCATCAAGCGTTGATGTGTCCGGGGAAATGCCGTTATTATTAAGCTCTTTAAGGCTTATTGTAAGCCCTTTTAGCATTGCTGCATCAATGTCTTTATATGCAAGCTCTCTAAGCTCAACAACTTCTTCAAAGTCCCTTGTGGGCTCTATAAAATCAGCTAGGTAAATAATCTTTTCAAGCAGTGACATATCTGCTCTGCCTGTCGTGTGCCATCTTATTGTATTTTTAACTTCGCTACTTATTCCGAACAAATCGGATGCAAGCATTGCACCTGTTATTGCGTGCATGAGTTTTACATTCTTAAGCTGAAATTCGTCAAAAATTATAGCATATTTATTCCCTAAGAGCAAATGCTCATCATATGTGAGTTTCTTTGTAATATCATGAAGAATTGCCGCTTCGGCAGCTAAATCTTCGTCTGCTCCCCATCGCTTTGCAAGGCTCACAGCTTCGGTCATGCAGCCCTTTACATGAGAAAGTCTTGCGGGGCTGATAAATCTTCTGCACTCATCAAAAAGCCACAAGAGATTAGGCTTTGCTGCATAAAAGCGTTTTTTTATTATCTCCTCATACACTAAGCTATTTAGCTTATCGTTTCCTTTTCTATTTGGAAGTTGCGCCCTTATTTCACCCGATGACATCACAAGAGCATCAGACATAATAAAATCTATGCTTGCTCCGTGCTCTTTTTTTAGTTTACTTGCAAAAGCTTTTAACTTTTCTCCCTCGTCTTTTTCTCTGGTTAAGACAAGCAGGCTGACATTAGAAAGTAACCAATCAAATTTGTGCCATGTTTTAAATTCAAGCAGCATGTCAGAGCCTAATATTAAAGTTATCTCTGCACCCGGATAATCCATCTTAAGCTGCATAACTGTGTCCGAAGTATAGGACTTTACGCCTCTTAAAATCTCTATTTCAGACACCTCAGCAAATCTATATCCCTCAAAAGCAAGTCTTGTCAGATGCAGCCTTTCATCATTTTTCGGACTGTTTTCTGCCAGCTTTTTGTGCGGAGGAGAAGCCGCCGGAATAATAAGCATTGTATCCGGCTTTAAGTGTTTGTAGGCAAGCTCAGCTAAGCGTGCGTGTGCAAGGTGTGGCGGATTAAAGCTGCCGCCGTATATGGCAAGCTTCATTTTTTTGCTGCTTTTGGTAAAACTATTTTCGGAGCTGTTTCATTCCGTTTATATAAGACAAACTTACTGCCGATTGTCTGTATTGCCTCTGCCTTGCAGTCAATCGCCAATCTTTCGCAGGCTTCTTTTGCAGTTACCGGTGAATTTTCCTGAACCTTGCCTTTAATTAGCTCTCTTGCTTTTAGGGCTGCTGCCGTTTCCGACACAATCTGGCTATTTATTCCGTCTTTACCGATATAAATAATTGTATCGGCAGCCGATGCTAAGCCTTTTAAATATGCGCGCTGTTTGCTATTTAGCATTATATATACTCCTTAATTCTTCGGCTAATTCTTTTAACGCCATGCCTCTGTGCGAAATCTTGTTTTTTTCTTCCGCGCTAAGTTCTGCCATGGTGACGCTGTATCCGTTTGGAATAAAAATACAATCGTACCCGAATCCGTTTTCGCCTTTCATTTCCTCTGCCAAAACTCCGTTGCAAACACCCTCGCATCTTAGCACTTTATTATCATCTAAAATACAGCAAATGCTCGCAACAAATCTTGCGTCTCTGTTTTTTTTGCCTTTCATCTTGGATAAGACTAATCTGCAACGGTCTTCGTCACTGTCTGAGTGATTGCCGGTATATCTCGCACTGTGTACTCCGGGTTCGTTGTTTAATTCATCCACCTCAAGTCCGGAATCATCAGCTACTGCTCCCATTTGGCAGGCGCTATACACAGCTTCTGCCTTTAAAAAAGCATTTTCTGCAAAGGTTAAACCTGTTTCCTCGACATCTGTGTCTATGCCCGCTTCGATTTGCGAAATTACTTTAAATCCCAATGGAGACAGTATTTCCTTAAATTCTCTTAGCTTATTACTGTTATTCGTCGCAGCTACTAATTTCATGATATAAGTGCCTCCGAAAATGCCCGAGGTTCAAACGGCATTAAATCGTCTACCTGCTCGCCGACTCCTATAAATTTGACCGGGAGTTTTAGCTCTTCTGCAATTGCAAAGACTATGCCCCCCTTTGCCGTGCCGTCTAGTTTTGTTAGCACAAGACCGCTTATTTCGGCTGTCTCGGCAAAAAGCTTAGACTGAATAAGTCCGTTTTGACCTGTTGTGGCATCTATTACCATTAGGGTTTCCACATCTGATTCCGGAAGCTCGCGGCTTATTATCCTTCTGATTTTCGAAAGCTCATTCATTAAATTTTGCTTGTTGTGCAGTCTGCCCGCCGTGTCTATTATTACAACATCGCAGTTTCTGGCGCAGGCTGCGTGAAGAGCATCAAAAACAACAGCAGCAGGGTCGCTACCCTCATTGTGCTTAACTATTGAGGCGCCGGATCTCTCTGCCCAAACGCTAAGCTGGTCGGCTGCTGCCGCCCTAAATGTGTCTCCGGCTGCTAAAAGCACCTTTTTGCCCTCTGAAACAAGCTTTGTGGCAAGCTTACCTATTGTTGTTGTTTTGCCTACACCGTTTACGCCGACTACTAAAATAACTGACGGTTTTGTGCCGATGTTTAGCTCAAAATCTCCAACTGACAAAAAATCTGTGAGCAGGTTAACAAGCTCAGCCTTAACTTCTTTTTCGCCTCGTAGATTTTTGTCTCTCACATTATCTCTGAGATTTGTTACAGCTCTGTAAGCTGTTTTCGTGCCAGCATCCGCTACTATGAGCATATCCTCTATCTCATCGTAATATACTTCGTTTTCACCTGTGAACTCTGAAATTATTCCGCCCATCTGACGGCGGGTTTTTTCGAGTCCGATTTTTACTTTATCGAAGAATCCCATTCGCTGTCTAATTCCTCCATCTGTTTTTCTGCTTCCTCTAAGTCAAGAGCAATTACAGTTGATACGCCCTTTTCTTGCATTGTTACACCAAATAAGTGATCTGCTGCCTCCATTGTGCCCCTGCGGTGCGTTACGACTATAAACTGGGTGTTTCCGGATATTTTTCTAAGGTGCTCCGCAAACAGTGTGACATTGACTTCATCAAGGGCGGCTTCAATCTCATCCATTACGCAAAACGGCGTAGGTCTGACTTTTATTATTGCAAAGTAAAGAGCTATAGCTACAAATGCCATCTCGCCACCGGAAAGAAGGCTTAGAGTTGAAACCTGTTTTCCGGGAGGTTGGACTTTAATGTCTATTCCGCATTCCAAAATGTCGCTTTCATCTTCCAAAGCTAAGCTTGCCTTGCCTCCGCCGAAAAGCTCTGTGAAGGTCTCGGAGAAGCTTTTGTTTATCGCATCAAATTCTTTTTTGAAAATTGACTGCATCTCAGCTGTTATATCTGTAAGAATTGAAATGATATCGTCTTTTGCCTTTTGTACATCATCCCGCTGACCGGCTAAGAATTCGTATCTCTCACTCACCCTGTCATAAGCACTTATTGCGCCAAGATTTGGAGTGCCAAGAGCAGACATTTTGCGTTTTAGTTCTGATATGCTTCTATTTGTCTTAGCTTCGCTCTCTAAGTCTGTTTTAATTGCCATTGCGGCTGTATAGCTAAGCTCGTAATTCTCCCACAGCTTGTCAAGCAGCTGCCGCTCTTCCATTTCGGCTGCTTGCTGCTTTTGCTCAAACCTGCCGCATATTCGCTGCATATTAAGAAGGTCTGTATTCTTGTTCTGTGCTGCCTTATCTGTCTTTGTGCGCTCAGCTTCAATTTCTATACGCTTAGCTATTGCGTCTTTAATTTTAGCTTCAATATCTTTAGCCTGATCTGCAAGCTCGCAGCGCTTATCATTAAGCTCTGATAACTCTCTTTTGTAGCTCTGTCTTGCTTGCATCAGGTCTTCTTTTGCCTTTTCTCTTATTCCGGCATCGTCTGAAATGCTGTCTTTTAAGAGTTTTAGCTGATTCTTTGCATTTGATACCGCTTTTTTCTCCGCAAGTAAACTTGATTTTTCACTTTGTAGATTCTGCTGTTCATCATAAGCTACCTGCAATTCAAACTCAGACGAAGCAAGCTCTCTTGTTATCGTTTCCAAATCCTTTGATAAAGAGTCTCTTGCTTGGGCTACCGCGCCTCTTGATTCTCTTAATACTTCAAGCTCTGATTTTCTTGATAATATACCTGAATTATGAGAGGCGCTACCGCCTGTCATTGAGCCTCCGGGATTAATCAGCTGACCGTCTAAGGTCACAATTCTAAGCCTGTTTGAGTTTGCTTTTGACATGGAAATAGCATCTGCCAAGGTCTCCGTGACAAATGTAGCGGCGAGCAGGCTTCCGACAATTGATTTATACTTATCGTCAAACGACACTAGATCAGAGGCAACACCGATTAGACCCTTAAAGCTGCGGTTTAGCGAAGGTGTTTTTCTGGGCTCAATTGTATCTATCGGCAAAAATGTAGCTCTGCCTGCGTTTTTGGATTTTAGTATCGATATTGCTTCTTTGCCTATTTCCTGTGTATCTACAATGATATTTGAAACTGCCGCTCCCAGGGCTGTTTCAATAGCAAGGCTGTATTCACGGTCAAGCGTTATTACCTCGCCTACCGTGCCGTGAATTCCTCTGAGTGTGCCCCGCTCTGCAAGCTTCATAATTGTTTTTACAGATGTTGTGTAGCCTTCATAGTCTTTTTCCATTTCAGAAAGCAAGGATATTCGGGAGTCTATACTGCGAAGCTCGACTACCTTTTTTGTTAGCTCATTATTTGCTTCGGCTACTAATTCTTTTCTGTTTTTTATTTTAAGGCTTCTGCCCTCAACAACATTTGTTGCAGATACAAACTCCTGTTCGAGCGCCTCTTCCCTCTTAGTTATCTCATCTATTCTCAGACTGTGAGCGTTAATACTCTCTTCAATTTCTCCGGCGCGCTCTTTTTGCTTATTTAGTTCATCGAGAGTGTTCTTAATTCTCTGCTCGCTGTTTTCTATGCTGCTTTTTAATACTGCAATCTTAGCATCAAGAGTCGCTTCCTCGGCTCTTAGCCCTGAGAGTCTGTTGCGGTCATCCTCTGCCTCGCGGTCTTTTAATCCCATTCGCTCGCGCAGAAGCTCGCTTCTTTGATAAAGTGCGTCAAGCTCCCTTGTCTCAGCTTCGAGGTTCTCCTTAGCTGCAGCGTATTCCTCTGCAAATGCCGTTTGTGTGCTTTTTATTTTGTCTAACTGGTGCATCCAAAGACTTATTTCAAGTCCTCTTAATTCGTCTCGTAAAATTAGATACTTTTTTGCTACCTCTGCCTGTTCACGCAGAGGACCGATTTCAAGCTCTAATTCTTCTATTTTATCGTTAACTCTGAGAAGGTTTTCCTCTGTTTTTGTGAGTTTTCTTTGAGCTTCTTCTTTTCTGTATCTAAACTTGGATATGCCTGCCGCTTCTTCTAAAATTTCACGGCGCTCTGCACTTTTTCCGTTTACTATTTCAGCTATTCTTCCCTGACCGATAATCGAATAGCCGTCGCGCCCTAAGCCTGTATCCATGAGCAGCTCCACAACATCTTTGAGCCTGACCTGCTCCCTGTTAATCAGATATTCGCTTTCCCCGTTTCTGTAGTATTTTCGGGAAATTGTCACCTCACTGCTGTCATAATCGAAAATGCCGTCTGAGTTATCGATTACTAAGCTCACCTGTGCAACGCCCATAGGATTTCTCGCTTCGGTGCCACCAAAAATGACATCCTGCATCCTGCCTCCTCTTAGGGTCTTTGTGCTTTGCTCACCCATAACCCAAAGCAGTGCATCTGATATATTTGATTTGCCGGAGCCGTTTGGCCCGACTATTGCAGTAATATCTTTTTCAAACTCAAGTCTTGTTCTTTCCGGAAAAGACTTAAAGCCCTGTATTTCAAGTGCCTTTAAATACAACTTATTGACCTCTTCTCAATGCTTACAAATTCGTATCAAATTATTATATTACTATTGCTCTCACTTTGCAATAAATACTCGTATCTGCCTGTCTTTTATGCTTATGTCCTGCTTAACTCTCAGCGATTTTAGCCCATATTCCTCACGGAGTATCTTAATATTAGCTTTGCCCTGCCCTATAAGCTGTGAAACATAAGCAGGAGACACAGATAAAATCACATCGGAGCCCTCTTTTATTCCCTTAAGTAAAGCTTTAGCCTCGTCTAAAAATATCCTTGAGCGCACAAGCTCTCCAAAGGCAGGATGGTATGCCCCGCAAACAGCCAAATCACCGGAAAGCTCCTCTGAGGGATTGAGCCCCAGTCTAATAATATTAATACCGGCTTTATCAAAAATAGGCACAATCTTTGCGCAGAGCACAGTTGCAGCTTCTACTGTGTGCTCTTTGTATTCGCCTTTTGCCCACATATCGTAAAGCTCGGTGTCTTTTACCACTACGGTCGGGTAAATCCGAACTGCGTCCGGCTTTAAGTCTGCAAGCTGCGTTGCGGTTATAATATCACTGTCTTCTCCGGCTTCAGGAAGTCCTGTCATCATCTGGAGTACTAAGTGTAGCCCTGAGTCTTTAATCATTTTTGAGGCATTTATGACATCTTGTCTGCTGTGCCCTCTACCTGCTGCTCTGAGCACTTTTTCATCCATAGACTGGGCACCTATTTCTACAGTGCTGACATTAAATCTAATAAGCCTTTCTATAACTTCCGGATTTATAGTATCAGGTCTTGTCGATACTCTTATCGAAAATATTGTGCCGTCATCAATAAATCTCTGTGCAGCTCCCAGCAGCTCTTCCTGCATTTTTGCGGGTATTGCCGTGAAGCTACCGCCGTAAAACGCAAGCTGCCGCCGTTTACCGTTTGACGGTATGGCGGCTGCGGCTTTTAATATTCTAATAACATCTTCAGGCTTGCAAGGCGTTTTAGTGCCTGCTATGTGCCTTTGATTGCAAAACACACACTGATGCGGGCAACCGTAATGTGGCACAAATACCGGTATTACTGATTCTTTTGGGCTCAAAGCATATTCTCCTCAAGTGCAAAATAGGCCGCTGCCTGCTCTGCTTCTTTTTTAGTTCTTCCTGAGCCGTATCCTACAACTTTTCCGTCAACAAGAGCGTTCACAACAAAATGCTTGTCGTGATCCGGTCCCTCTTCTCTGACAATTTCGTAAGCAAGAACCCTTCCGCTTTTTTGCTGAACGAGCTCCTGCAGCTTTGTTTTGGCATCATAGGTTCTGCCGGGGCTAGCCGTCTGCTCACAAACATTTTGCAGAATGTATTTGTGTATAAATTCTCGCGCAGGCTCTAAGCCTCCGTCTAAATATAAAGCAGCTATCAGAGCCTCAACAGCATCAGCTAAAATTGAAGGTCTGGTGCTGCCACCGGTCATTTTTTCTCCTTTGCCGAAAAACAGCTCATCGCCAAGATTAATTTTGAGGGCAACATTGTACAGACTATCTTCACAGACAAGCTGTGCTCTTAGCCTTGTCATCTGCCCCTCCGGCAAAGCGGGAGTAATATTATAAATATATGAAGACACAAAGAGACTAAGGAGTGAGTCTCCCAAAAATTCCATGCGTTCATTGCTGCATAGCTTTGAGCTCCTCACTTCATTTGCGTACGAGCTGTGAGTTAATGCAGTTTTTAATATGTTTATATCTTTAAAGCTATAGCCTATATTAGACTGGAGCTTTGTCATTGCTTCTCCAACACCTTTTCGACATACTCGGCAAGATCACCAATGTTTACAATATGACGGATATCTTCCCCGTCTGCCTCGGGTATAGCGAAAGCATCCTCTACTGCCATCGTAAGCTCCACAATGTCCAGAGAATCTGCACCGAGGGTTGCAAAAAAATCGGTTTCGCTTGAAAGAGAATTGGGGTTAATGCCAAACTGCTCTGCCACTAAGTCAATAATTTTTTCTAATATCATAATAACTCTCCTTAATGCGCCGCTATACCGGCAAACGCATGAATGAAATGTTTTTTTGGATTTCTTCTATCACGTTGGCTTCTGCGAACATCTTTGCCTGCTTTATTGCACTCGATATTGCCTCATCAGTGGACGAGCCGTGAGCTTTAATTACCGGCTTTGATATACCCAATAGTGCTGTGCCGCCTACCTTGTTGACATCAAGTGAGTCTTTGAGCTTCGAAAATTCTTTTTTAAGTACTATTGCTGCCAGCTTGTGCCGCCTGCTGCTGGTAAAAATCGATCTTAAGTTTTGCATAATAAATTTTATCGTGCCTTCTGTTGATTTGAGAAACACATTGCCTGTAAATCCGTCTGTCACAACTACATCTACCTTGCCGGACAGCACATCTGAGCCCTCAATATTGCCGATAAAATTGATTCTGTCGTCATCCGATGCCTGCAAAAGCAGTGCAAACGCCTGCTTTTGCAGCTCTCCGCCCTTTGTATCCTCTGTTCCGTTGCTCAGAAGGCCGATTTTAGGCTTCTTTATTCCCAACATATGCTGTGAGTAGAAGCTGCCCATAAAAGCAAATTGCAACAGATATTCAGCTGTGCAGTCCACATTTGCTCCGCAGTCGATTAGAACAACACCGCTCTTGCCGTTTGGCAACACGGGTGCTAATGCTGCTCTTCTAATTCCTCTGACTCTCTTAACTGTTAGTGTGGCTCCTGTCAAAAGTGCGCCTGTGCTGCCGGCAGATATAACTGCATCTCCCTCGCCGTCTGCAAGCAGCCGCAGAGCCACTGCCATTGAAGAATTCTTCTTTTTTCTGGTGGCAGAACTGGGGTCGTCTTCCATGGTTATTATTTCATCAGCTTCAACTATTTCGATTTTGCTTCTGTCTGCATTGCCTAGGCAAGCTTCGATATCCGCTTTGCGCCCGACCAAAGCAATATTAACACCGAGCTCATCCCTTGCTTTCAATGCTCCGCCTACATTGGAAGCCGGTGCATTGTCTCCGCCCATGGCATCAATTATTATTTTCAATCGAGAAAACCTCCTTTTTTTGGATTTCATCAATTATTTTTAACGCTCTGTTTGAAACTTCTGCTTTTTTATTTGCTTTGCCCTTAACTTTGTATGTTAGCGGGCTTATTATGCCGAAGTTAATATTCATCGGCTGAAAATCTACTATGCTTGAATTTGAAATATATGCTGCAAGTGCCCCAATTGCAGTTTCGCGGGGAAAATCGGCAGGCTCTTTGTCTAATATCTTTGCAGCAGTTTCAATGCCGACAAGCATACCGGATGCTGCTGATTCAACATAGCCTTCTACACCTGTTATCTGACCTGCAAAACTAATATCCGGATTAGATTTTAGTCTGTATTTGCTGTCTAATAGCCTCGGTGAATCTAAAAATGTGTTTCTGTGCATAACGCCGTATCTGACAAATTCTGCGTTTTTTAACGCGGGAATCATCGAAAATATACGCTTTTGCTCACCGAAAGTAAGATGAGTTTGAAACCCGACAAGATTATACAAGGTTCCGTCTGCGTTATCTCGTCTGAGCTGAAGTACGGCATAATCATTTTTGCCACTGTGGGGATTTAATAGCCCTACCGGTTTCATAGGGCCAAATCTGAGCGTGTCAAAGCCTCTTTTTGCCATAACCTCAACAGGCATACAGCCTTCAAAGACTGCGCTGTTATCAAATCCGTGAATTTCAGCTTCCTTGGCTTTGCAAAGCTCGTTTATAAAGCTTTCATATTCCTCTTTGCTCAGTGGGCAGTTTACATAATCCGGAGTGCCCTTGTCGTATCTGGACGCAAAGTATGCGTTTTGCATATCTATGCTCTCAAGCGTGACTATGGGCGCTACTGCATCGAAGAAATACAAATCAAAACCGGGTATTTGGCGGCTGATTTCCTCTGCAAAGGCATCACTTGTTAATGGTCCTGTCGCTATTATTACAGGTCCTTCCGGTATATTTACAGCTTCCTCGGAGCTTATCCGAATATTTTCTGATGCGCGAATTTTGTCTGTTATGTACTTTGAAAAACCTTCTCTGTCTACTGCAAGAGCTGAGCCGGCAGGTACGCTGTTTTTATCTGCACTTTCGATTATGAGTGAGCCTAGTCTACGCAGCTCTTCTTTTAGAAGCCCCACGGCGTTTGTGACATCGCTGCTTCTTAACGAATTTGAGCAGACAAGCTCTGCAAATAGGTCGCTTTTGTGTGCAGGGCTTTTTTTATTGGGTTTCATTTCTACTAGATTTACAGAAATTCCCCTCTTAGCAAGTTGCCAAGCACATTCGCAGCCGGCAAGCCCCGCTCCGATTACTGTTACTTCTTTATTATTCATTTATTCTGCTGTTTTCGGCGATGCCGACTTTGCAGGCTTCTTTTTAGCTGCTGTGGGCTTCTTTTTTGCTGCCGTTGCAGTTTTCTTTTTGCCTGTATCTGATCTCTTAGCAGCAGGTTTCTTTTTTGCAGCAGTTTTTTTGCTGTCGTCGCCTTCCTTTTTTTCTGCTTTTTTATAGCGTCTGTTTTCTTCGGGCACGAAGGCTGAGCATTCAGGATTTATGCAGAACGATTTTCTCTGCCCCCTGCCGGAATTTTTAAACAGTGTGTTGCCGCAGCTTGGGCAATCATCCTTTGTGGGAACTTCCCATGTAATGAAATCGCAAACGGGAATAAATGTCTCACTTTCTTCTGTTCCCGGTGCTCTTTTTGTTCCGTTTTCACAGGAATAAAATGTGTAGCCTTTTTTTGATGTGCGTTTTAGTATTCTGCTGCCACACTTGGGGCATCTGCCAGGCATCTCAACTACAAGCGGCATTGTGAAATTGCAGTCCGGGAATCCCGGGCAGGCTAAGAATCTGCCGAATCTGCCGTGTTTTACAACTAGGTTTTTGCCGCATTCGGGGCAAATTTCCTCGCTGACTTCGTCCGGTATTTTTATGCGTTTGCCCTCTAAGGCTTCTTCTGCTGCTTTTACGCTACTGTCGAAGTCGCCGTAGAATCCCTTTAGATAGTCTCTCCAACCGAGCTTTCCAAGCTCGATATCGTCCAGACCCAGTTCCATTTTTTCTGTGAATTTAAGGTCAACTATATCGGGGAAATACTCTTCCATTGTCTCGGTTACGGTTTCACCCAGCATTGTAGGCTCTAGGTACTTGCCTGTTTTTACAACATATTCATGAGAGCTTATAGTGCTGATTGTTGGCGCGTAGGTTGACGGTCTGCCTATACCCTTTTCTTCCAGAGCTTTGATTAAGGTTGCCTCTGTGTATCTCTGGGGTGGCTCTGTGAATTTCTGCTCTTTTTCTAATTTAAGCAGCGTTAGCACCTGACCCTCAGAGAGCTTAGGCAGCTGCTTGGAGGGTTTTTCCTGCTCGTCATCTGAGCTTTCCTCATAAACGGCAGTGTATCCCTTGAATATGAGCACAGACAATG
>JAAZCZ010000002.1 GCA_012513005.1 Oscillospiraceae bacterium
ATTGTATCAACAACGGTAACTGATTTGGTTGCGGAGGAAGGATTTGAACCAACGACCTTCGGGTTATGAGCCCGACGAGCTACCGTACTGCTCCACTCCGCGATATTGTGCTATAAAAGAATAACACAATCGGGGAGCTAAGTCAAGGATTATTAGCAAATAATCAAAACCTAATCATTTCTCTTGTGATCTCGCTTAGTTTGCGGGCACCGCAAAGATACATAGTATCTAATAGCTCTGTTCTGAGCTTATCAAAGTAAGCGCAGATACCCTCTTTAGCTCCGCCGTAGTGTGCAATAATAACAGGTCTGCAAATCATAGCAGCGTCAGCACCTAAAGCCAAAGCCTTAAACACATCAACACCGGTTCTGATTCCACCGTCAACAATGATCTTAATTTTGCCTCCGACAGCGTCGGCGATTTCAGGCAAAACCTCGGCAGTAGAAGCCCCATCGGATAAAGCTCTGCCACCGTGATTAGACACAATAATTCCGGAAGCTCCGGCCAAAACAGCCTTTTCGGCAGCCTTAGCTGTCATGATACCCTTTAATATAACAGGCATTTTAGCGGCAGAAATAAGTTCACTAAGCTCAGAAACAGTTCTTGTTTGGCAGTCGGGTCGGTTTTTCTTAAAATGTGGCAGACCGGCGCTGTCTATAACAAGTGTCATGGCAAAGGGCATATATGAGTTAATAATATCAATATTTTTAAGCATAAGCTTTTTAGCAACGGGGTTTAGAACCGGAACCGCAACATTCCCGGCAGCTATTCCGCATTTTAGAGCAGCCTCCAAAACGCCGGACTCCATTCCGTCACCGAAGAATGCAGCGCAGCCAAATTCCTTTGCCGCACCAATCATAGCCTCGTTAAAATCAAAAATGCTGTCACCCTGATTATACTGTCCGCTTAAAGCCCCGACAGGAGCTGTGAACACAGGAAAATCAAAGTGCTTGCCCAAAAACTCAAACGAGCTTAAAATCTCAGCTTCGGGGGCAATAACGTCCATATTGACACGGATGTTTTTCCAGCCCTCACGGTTAGTGCGCGCACCGTTGCCCGGAGCCTTAGAGCCGGGACCCGGCAGCGTGTTGCCGCAGGCTATTCCGTTGCAGTCAGGACATACCTTGCAGTTAGGGCCTATATTTTTCTTGGCGTTTATAAGCACATCAGAATAATTCATAAAAATATCCTCCGAATAGTATTATAGACTCTTTCTCCATGTTCTCGGTAAAAACAGAATGAAAACAGGGAATATTTCAAGCCTGCCTATTAGCATGGTGAAAGACAAAATCAGCTTAGATAGGTCGGAAAGTCCGGAAAAGTTGACAGCAGGGCCGACAGCACCCAGACCGGGACCGATGTTAGAAATACAGGCAACAGCGGCTGAAAGGCTTGTTTCCGCATCAAAGCCGTCAATTGTAACAAAGGTCGCAGCTACAAATGTGACAATGAGATAGATAGCAAAGAAAACAAAGGCCGAGTGAACAGTTTGCTTGTCGATTGTGTAACCGTTAACTCTAACAGGCACGGTGCTACGCGGGTTTAGCATTTTTAGTATTTCCTGCCTGATACCCTTAACAATCATAATCATACGCGAAACCTTGATTCCGCCGCCGGTGCTCGAAGAGCAGGCGCCTATAAACATCAGGATGATAAGCATCCATTTGGAATAAGCAGGCCAAACATCAAAGTTAACACTGCTAAAACCGGTAGAAGTCATGAGTGAAGACACCTGGAAAAATGAGTGCCTGAGCGAAGTTGCAAAATCACCGTAGAGCCTTTGTATATTAATTGCAATTGTAATCCATGCAAAGCCGGCAAGCCCTATATATGTCAAAACCTCGGTATTTGTAAATGCAGCCTTGAACTTGCGCATCAGCATCAAAAAATAAATAGAAAAGTTAGCGCCGAAAAGCAGCATGAATACACCGATTACAATCTCAATATACGCGCTGTTAAAATGTCCCACAGAAAGAGCCTTGGTGCTGTAACCACCTGTTGATGCGGTTGTAAGTGCGTGGTTAACGGCATCAAAAAACGGCATCTTTCCGAGCACAAGCATAATAATAAGCAGAACCGTAAGACCGATATAAATGAGATAAGAAATAGCAGACTGTGTCCTCATTTTTGGCACAACCTTGCCGAAAACCGGACCCGGCACCTCAGCACGCATCAGATGTATAGAGCAGTGATCAGATAGCGGCAAAACAGCCATGATAAAAACAAGCACACCCATGCCGCCTATCCACTGCGTAGTGCTGCGCCAAAGCAGCAGGGATTTATCAATGTGTTCAACATTTGGGATAATGCTGGAGCCCGTTGTTGTGAAGCCGGAAACTGTTTCAAAAAAAGCGTCAAAAAAGGAAGGGATGGCACCGGAAATAACAAAAGGCAGAGCGCCGACAACAGACATGAGTATCCAAGAAAGCGAGACGCTAACAAAACCGTCTCTGGCATAAAGGTCAGTTCGCTTAGGCTTAAATAGTGAAAGAAAGGCTCCAAACGCCAAGGCAACAAGCAGTGATATAGCAAGCGCAAAAGCAGACTCTCTATAATGAAAGGCAACGAGAATACAGGGCAGCATCAAAGCTGCCTGCAAAAACATAACCCGACTTAATACCTGAGCAATTATCCTGTGATTCATGCACTAATCCTCAAATAAATCGTCAAATTTTTGTATACCCGAGCGGGTAGTAACTGCAATTACAGTGTCTCCGAGCATAACCTTGTCTTCACCGCCGGGGATGATGCAGTCATCTCCGCGGATTATTGCACCTATCATAGCATCTTGCCTGATTTTGAGTAGCTTAAGCGGAACATCAATATGGTCAGCCGAGTGCATAATAGAAAACTCCAAAGCCTCAGCATCTCCATTTGAAAACTTATGCAAAGCCAAAATATCAGAAATGGCGAGTGAATTTGCTATTGCTCTTACATAGTTTGAAACAGCCTCGGCAGCAGCATTTTTAGGAGACACAACACTTCCGATTTCATGTAAGTCGACCATACCGCGAAACTGCTCGTCATTTAACTTTGTGATAACTGTGCCCACGCCGCGGCGGTTTGCAAACATAGAGGTAATTATATTATCTTGGTCATTTCCGGTAAGCGTAACAAAGGCATCGGCGGTTTCAAGCCCCTCTTCCAAGAGAAGCTGCGGATTAGTTCCGTCTCCGTATATAACATCAGCCTTTGGAATGATTTCCTTAATTGCCTTGCAGTGGGATTCGTCAAGCTCAATTATTTTAACTCTAATCCCGGCGGCAACAAGCTCAGTTCCGAGATAAAGAGCACTTCTGCTCCCGCCCAAAATAATCACATTTTTAACACTGCGCTTAAAAATTCCCCAAACCTTAAAAGCAGAGGATATTTGCCCGGGAGAAGCCACGACATGCACAATATCATCAGCCCTGAGTATGTAATCACCCTTGGGAATTGTAACCTCGTCATCACGCTCAACTGCGCAAATAAGCAGCCTGTGAGCACCTAACTTTTTGCTTAGCATATGCAGGGGCAGATTAGCTAAGGGAGAGCCCTCAGCAATAGTAAATTCAACCATCTCGGCTCTGCCCTTTGCAAAGGAATCAACCTTAGCAGCAGAGGGGAAGCGGAGAATTCTTGATATCTCAGATGCAGTTTCCTTTTCCGGATTAAAAACCAGTGACAAACCAAGCTCATCTTTAAGGAAGACCATCTGCCTAAAATATTCCATAGTACGCACACGGGCAACTGCCTTTTTAACACCTAGCTTTTTGGCAGTAAGACAGCAAAGCATGTTAACAGCGTCATCACTGGTAACAGCTATAATCAGGTCTGCCTTATTAATGCCGGCATTTATGAGAACAGTGTAGTCAGAGCCGTTTCCGGACATAGCCATAACATCAGAGTAGCTTGTAGCATACTCAACACGCTCTTCATCATTGTCGACTACCGTAATGTTGTGTCCCTCTTCAGCAAGTCTGACTGCAATTGCATGGCCCACACGGCCGGCTCCCACAAGAACAATTTCCAAAACACTACACCGCCTGTTTAGCTTCTTTATTACTCATAGTTCTTTTGCTGCCACGTTTTTTGGGTTTACTTGATTTCGAAGTATAAAATGAAAGCATTTCCTCGCCGGCAAGATAAACAAGCCTCGATGCAAAAAAGCTGCCGTCCTCACTTTTTCTGAATTTAAGCCTAACCAGCTCTTTTCCGTGCTCGGGGCAATTAAATATATTGATATACCGCTGGTCGCCCTGATTAACCCATCTGCTGCTTTTCATTGCAGAGCCGCAGATAGGGCAGGTCATTTCCGCAACAGCGGGGTCAGCTAAAAGCGCACCCTTAGAGGGATAGTCTATAAGACTGTCGTGCAAAATCGGCTCCGGATTTTCGCACACAGTAGCACTGCGGGTTTTTCTTGAAGACGAAGCTGCAAGCAGAGATTTCTCGTAATTTTTTATCCCTTCCTGCAAATCCAGCTTACTGCACACAAGGGCTGTGTTATAAGCATCACCCAAAGCGTCGTGTGCCACTCTTGTCTGCTCTATTCCAAAATGCTCCATTGCGGTAGCAAGCGACTTCTGGTTTTTATCCCCGCGAATTTGTGCATTAAAAATCACCTGAAGATTAACCCAAGCGGAAATCCAATCCCAGTCAGAGTCATGTATGATAATGTTCTGTTCCATAATCCCGCGGTCGTCACAACCCCAGGTCAAAAAGGTGACATCATCACCGCACCAATTCCTAAACTGCTCAATGGCATCGATGAAAGAAACGCCCTGCGAGAGTCTTTCCTTATTAAAGCCGGTAAGTTTTTTAACCTTAAAATGCATACGCTTAAAATACACCGGTCTGATATCAACCCTAAATTCCTCAGCAGGTGCAAAATTCTCATCAAGCCTAACAGCGCCAATCTGAATAATCTCGCCTCGAAGGCGAATAGGCAGCTTGTTGAATACGGAGGATTTAGAGCTCATTGCCTGATTCCACTCCAAATCCACCACAACAAAATTCATGTAAAATCCGTCCCTTAAACAAAAATACTCTATCATAAAATTATAACACAGGCATTTGTGTATATCAAACTATATATGAACAATATATTGCTGAAAAGAGATATAAAACCTCGAACTTTGGCTCATGCGTTGATAAATAAGCATCACAGTGTTATACTTATCACTGCAAATTAAACTAGTAAAACTTAGTAAAATTGTCTTTGTTTTTTTTAACGAACTGTTATTAAATAAAGTCAGCTCGGGGGATCTTATATGAAGAACATGAGCGTAAAAGATATATTAGAATACTCAGGCGGCACAATGCAACAGCCCTGCCCTAATAAAGCTGTGCTCGGCATAGTCAGGGATAACAGAGAGGTTGCCCCCGGAATTATCTTTGCTGCCATAAAAGGCGCCAAGACAGACGGGCACGACTATATAAATTCAGCCTATGCAGCAGGCGCACCCTGCTGTATAGGCACACATGTACCCGAGGGAACAAAAGCACCTGTCATAGTTGTACCCGATGTGGAGGCGGCGCTGCTGAAAATCGCGGAGAAATACAGAGCAAAGCTCAGCATACCGATAATAGGAATAACAGGCAGCTCAGGCAAAACAACAACAAAGGAAATGACGGCAGCGGTCTTAGAACAAAAGTACATTACAGTCAAAACCGAAAAAAACTATAATAACAGCCTGGGTGTTCCGCTCACAATGTTCAGAATAGGGAAAGACACCGAAGCCGCAGTAGTAGAGCTTGGGATATCACACTTTGGAGACATGCATGAAATCGGCGCAGTCGCGGCGCCCGATATTGCTGTATTTACAAATATAGGCAGGTCACACACAGACAATCTGCAAGATCAAGACGGCGTATTAATAGCTAAAACAGAGCTTTTAGAGCACATGCCGAAATGTGGCACAGTAATAATTAATGCAGACGACAAAAGACTAAATTCACTTGTCATAAATCAAAAAAAGTTAAGCTACGGAATTAACAGTGATGCCGACATAAAAGCCGAAGAAATAAAAGCCCTTCCGGGCGGCGGCACAAGCTTTGTAATAAGCGGAAAAATCGGCACGATATCTGTCAGTATCCCTGCATACGGCAGACATCTTGTGTATGCAACGCTTGCAGCTGCAGCGGTTGCACACGAGCTTAAAATGACCGCGGAGCAAATTAAAAAAGGCATATCCGCATACTGCCCGGAGGGCAGCAGAGCTCGCCTAATAAAAGCCGGCGATGTGCTTATTATAGACGATGCCTACAACGCAAACCCCGACTCAATGCAGATGTCAATTGCCTCAGCCTCAGCACTTCCGGGCAGGTTTTTGTGCATACTCGGAGATATGTTTGGACTCGGCGGAGATGTTGAGCAGCAGCATAGAGAGTGCGGGGAGGCAGCAAAAAAAGCCGGGGCTATGCTATTAACAGTCGGAGAAGTGTCAAAATGCATGGGCGGTATGCATTTTTCCTGCATAGAAGATCTAACAGAAAAATTGCCGGAATTAATAATGCCCGGAGACAAAATACTCATCAAAGCTTCACATGCCATGGAGTTTGACAAAATTACAGACTTTCTTCTTAAATACTACGGAAACAAATAAACAGAAAAAATACAGAAAGGAGGAATGTCATGGGCAGCAAATCAGAAAAAGAAGATGCGAGAAGGCAAATAAATGCGCCATGTAGACGCGGCAAGAAGGGCAAAATAGCCCAAAAGAGCTACACGGTGTTTTTGGGAATTGAGCTTATTTTCAGCGATATCCACGCAGAAAGCTGTGAGCGCAAAAGCTCTGAATACGGTAATTTTATAGAAATTGAGCATTGCCGAGAGGGCAGGGCAGAGCACAGCTTTTCCGATGAACTTATATATCTGAGCCCCGGTGACCTCACAACTTCGGCAAAGAACAGCAAGAATAAAAACTCCTATTTCCCACTATCACACTATCACGGAGTCTCGGTGATAATAGACCTTAATAAGGCACCTCGCTGTCTTACATGTTTTTTAGACGATGTAAATGTAAAACCGCAAATAATTGCAGACAAGTTTTGTGCAAACGGCAAAAGCTACATAGCCCGCTCAAACAAGTCTGTGGAACATATTTTTTCAGAGATATATTCTGTACCCGAGGAAATAAAACGCGGCTATTTCAAAATAAAAGTGCTTGAGCTACTGCTGTTTTTAAGCTGCAAAAATATGCCCAAATCCGAGGAATACAGACCGACATACAGCAAATCCCAAGCTGATCTTGCCAAGGCGGTGTGCAGATACCAAACAGAGCGCATGGATGAAAAAATCACACTAGCCGAGCTTTGCAGAAGATTTCAGGCGGCAGAAAGCTTCCCGCACGAAATAGGTTTGTTCCTCGGCTACCCGGCAGAGGATGTGCAGGGCTTTATTATAAACGAAGCAAAGTGCGAAAAATGCACCGGAGTATGGAAGGTTTACGGAGATGAAATAACAGCAAAAACTGCATTTGAAAAATACAAAAAATGCACGCAGGATTATTTTTCTCGCTGGCAAAGCGGCAAAAGCATAGAAAAGCTTGCAGTCGCATGCTGATACAATCAGAAAAGTTTTAATTAATATTAAAATTTATATTATATAAAGGAATGATAGCTATGAACAAAACAGCAATAGTTTATTGGAGCGGAACAGGCAACACAGAGGAAATGGCAAAAGCAGTATTAAAAGGTGCAAGGTCAAAGGGAGCCTCTGCCGAAATGATATCCGCATCGGTTTTCGCCCCTGACCTGCTCGATAAGCTCGACACAGTCGCCTTCGGTTGCCCGGCAATGGGCTCTGAGGTATTGGAGGAAGAGGAATTTGAGCCTATGTTCAGTTCCTGCTTAAGTAGCCTCGCAGGCAAAAAAATAGCCCTCTTTGGCTCATACGGCTGGGGAGACGGCGAGTGGATGCGAAACTGGGAGGAAAGCTGCAAAAACGCAGGCGCAGTTTTGCTCTGCGATAGCGTAATCTGCACAGACGAACCGGATGAGGAGGCAATAGCCGCCTGCAACGCCCTAGGCGAAGCTCTGGCATAAAACAAGAAATAATTACAAATAGTTAAAATTAGAGCTGCATTTTTAATGTAGTTCTAATTTTCTGTGTGTATTCTTGTTATAATACATCGTTTTTTATCTAATTTAAGATTATTTGCACAGATAAAAGCAATAAATTTACTAATTATGTGTATTTTTCAGTTTTTTAATACACTTGCAACTGCCAAAATATGTAATATATATTTATATATTAAGTATATATTGTGTTTTAAGCCCGAATATCGCTCGGCGTGCGATTGCGTTTGTAACTTTTAGACGGAATCAGCTGGGTGCAATAAAGTTGTTTGAGCATTTATATAAAAACATCAACAGAATTAAAATTTGCTCAAAATAGATTAAATTATTTTAATAATTTGTAAATACTTACTTGAAACAAAGTGGTTATTAATATATACTGTTTGTAAGACATGTTATATGCGACATTTGCAATATTGTAGGAGCTGTATTTAAGCCAGTTAATGGGGAACAACGCTGTAGATGCGCATATGTTTGCTTGGATAACTGGCAAAGCAATAGTTGAAAAGTTAATAACATGCTGCAGAAATAAGCTGTAAGAGCAAGAATAATCATACTGATTAATGGGGATTAATTTGAGTATTTTGGCTATTCATGATGTAGGAGGAATGAAGCATGACAAAGAAAAGGTGGCTTGCCGGCTTGTTGGCATTGCTCTGCGTATTGACAATCGGCATATCTGCCGGGGTGTTGGCAGAGCGTAATAAGCCGATGGTAATCAGTTTATCAACGCGGATGAGTGGCAACTTTTTCACACGCCAATGGGGTGACAACACAGCGGATATCGAGGTTGAAAAACTTACAAGCGGATATCCGACAGCAGTTTTCAGCGACCAGAAAGAAGTAAAACTAAACAAAACAGTAGTTGAAGAAGTAAAGGATGAAGTCGGAGAGGGCAAGAAGATATACACAATCCGGCTTAAGAAGGGCCTGCGCTGGGATGACGGCACAGAGATAACAGCAAAGGATTATGTGTTCTCACTACTGTTGCAGGCATCTCCTGCAATGCGAGGACTAGGCGGCGCATTACCGAATCTTTCCTATCTGGACGGATTTGAGGCATATTCAACAAGTGAAAAGGAAGTGTTTTTAGGAGTTCATCTCGTAGATGAGATGACCTTTTCCCTGCATGTAAGGGATGAAGCACTTCCTTTTTTCTATGAAAACTCATACCTGCTTGTAAATCCCGCACCCATGCAGGTGATAGCCCCTGAGTCAAAGGTAGAAGACACAGAAGAGGGCGCAAAGATCGAGCCGGCACTCACAAAGGAACTACTGCAGAAGACACTGCTCGATCCTACAGAAGGCTACGTTTCAAAGCCGGTGCCGGGCTGCGGTGCATATAAGCTTATTAGCTTCGACCGCGAAAAGGGCGAAGCAGAGTTTGAGAAAAACGAGTATTACCTCGGAGACCATGCAGGACAAAAACCTCAAATTTCATCTCTTAAGCTTGTTAACGTAGCGGGAGACAAAGCCATAGGTGCTTTGAGGGGCGGAGAGATTGACATTCTTCATGCGGTAGTAGACGGCAATATGATAGACCGTGGTCGCACTATCAAGGACACGGAGTTTTCCGCCTATGCCCGACGAGGCTATGCGTTTTTCGCTTTTGACCTGGAGAATGGTCCCACAGCCTCAAAAGCTGTGAGACAGGCAATAGCCTATCTGCTTGACAGAGAAAAGATAGCCAAGGTCTATACAAGCGGTTACGGTTGGCCCGTGCATGGAGACTACGGATTTGGCCACTGGGCAGCAGCCGAGGCAGCAGGTGTAAAGAAACTGATAGACCTCCCAAGTTTAAACGGGGATGCCTTCAAGGACTATGATGCCCTGCCCTTAGAGCACTATTCACCTGATTTTGAAAAGGCAGTAGCACTTCTTGAGGAAGACGGCTGGACACTAAACGCAGACGGCGAGGAATTTAGGGCAGGCGGAAGTCAAATTAGACACCGCAAAACAGACTCAGGTCTCGAGATGCTGGAGCTTCGCTGGCTACAGATAAAAGACAGCAGACTATCTAAGCTTGCACAAGCGAACTTAGAATCAGCCTGCAAGAGAGCCGGCATAAGGCTTAGCATAAGCGAAGTAAGCCAAAATGAGTTTTTCGAGAGTTACTACGGCAGAGAGCCTGTAGGCTATAACCTCTACCTTTTGGCATCAAACTTCTCTGCTGCATATGATCCGTATCAGATGCTGATGTCAAGCACTGCCAAGGCGTTTGGCATGAAGGAACATGACCCCGAGCTTATAAAGCTTGCAAAGGCACTTCGGGAGACAAAGCAGGGCGACACAGCACAGTATTTAAAGAACTTCATCGAATATCAAAAGTACTATAACGAGCTGTTGCCGACACTGCCTATATACAGCAATGCGTATTTTGACTTCTATAAAAAAGGCATAGAAAACTACAAGCCGGAGACTCACGACAGTATAGCAAGTGCGATACTGTATGTAAGTCGCTGAGAATAGGGGAAGGATAAGGAGATAGCGATATGAAAAAGACAAGCAAATTCAAAAAAAGCGTGTCGATACTGCTGACACTCTTGATGATACTGACGATGCTTCCCCTGTCCGCAGGAAGCCCTGCAGCTGCAGCAGACGGTGCTGTGACAGAAGTAGGTTATGAGGCTAATGCGGAAACAGTAAGCGAAGCGGAATCACCCGCCGAGCAACCGGCAGACCCCCCTGCAGAACTGCCTGAAGAAGAGCAGCCCGCAGAGCCGCCGGTAGCCGAAGAAAAGCAGGAAGATGAAGGGGCAAAAGATCCCGAAAATTCAACAAGGAGCATTATTGACCCGCAGCCGGTTCATACATATGTTTTCAAAAATGCTGATGAAACAGAACATAGCCGGCAAATCGTTAAAAATGGTGAACAGGTCACAGAACCCGTTCCTGCTCCTACAGATGGGAACAAGCCCTTTATAGGCTGGTACACGGCCAAGGAAGGCGGAGATAAGCTTACATTCCCAATTAATGCGAGTGTAACAGAGAATAAAGAAATCAAAGTATATGCTCGATTTAGCACAGATGTGTATGTCAAGTTCATCGATACTCAGAATGATACCGAGAAAGTGCTGCTGACGAAGCAGTTGCCAAAGGGCAATAAAACCGATGATACCGATGTGCCACTTGTGGTTACCCAACAGGGCAAAGCCTTTTCCCATTGGTCAACATCCAAGAACGGCTCGGCATTCGATTTTAATACCACTATTAATAACGACATAACTCTCTACCTTGTCCTTAAGGATGCTTATAAGGTGGTATTCAACTCGCATGGTGGCTCAGCGGTTTTGCCTCAGTATGTTGAATCCGGTGATCCGGCTACCCAGCCCTCTGCCCCAAGCCGCCAGGGATATACATTCAGTAGATGGACCACGGATGCAGGTGGGAATAACTTATATGAATTTAGTACACCGGTCACCGCAGACCTGACTCTTCATGCACAATGGCAAGCAGGCAACACAGGTTATGTGGTTGTGTATTGGCAAGAAAACGCCGAGGACAACGATTATACCTATTTTGAAAGTGAAACAAGAACAGGCCAAACCGGTGGAGTGGCTACGGCTAATCAATCAAAACCGTATACTGGTTTTCATTATGATCACCGAGACAACAAAACCATAGCCGCAGATGGCTCAACAGTAGAGAACGTCTACTACAACAGAAAAGTATACACTTTCAAAATTGAATATAAAATTGTATATAATTGGAAAACTTTTAGCGAAACGCAATACAAATACGGCCAGTCTACTGCCCCTTCATATAATGCAGCAGTTGAAGAATTTCCTTATTATAGCTGGTATATTACAAGAACTAGCGGCACTGCCTATACCGAAGCGCCGGCAATGCCCGACAGCAATCTCACGGTTCATGGGCGATATGCCGGAACCAACCGTTATGTAGTTTACTATGTCGAAAAAGGCGTATCTCCTATTAACTACATAAAAGATGAATATATTTTTTACGGTTCTAGTGGTCTGAGCTTCACTATCGAAGACGGAATCAACATCCCTGGCTTCACAGTTAGGCCTCTGATAGAATGGGAGCCACTCGGAAATGACCGCATAGGGACAATTTACTATGATCGTAATAATTACGATATAACCTTCTATCATAATAAGCAGGGTAGCGGTCCGGGTACCTGGAATAGGCCATATCAATCAGATATTTACGCAGCTACATCACATTCCGGGCTGGCAGCCGGAGCAACCAAGACTGTTAATGGTGTAACCTATACCTTTAACGGTGAATGGTATACAAATCCTGCCCTGCAGGGCGAACCCTATAATTTTGCAGGAAAGACCATGCCTGCTAATGCTCTGGTACTGTATGCAAAATGGGTTCCTGA
>JAAZCZ010000069.1 GCA_012513005.1 Oscillospiraceae bacterium
GAGCAAACTACCTAAGAGAAGCAATTGACAGCGCACTTAATCAAACATATGACAACATAGAAATAATAGTTGTCAATGATGGCTCATGCGACGAAGGCAAAACTGAGGAGATAGCGCTCTCGTATGAAGATAAGATCAGATACTTCAGCAAAGAAAACGGCGGAGTGGCAACAGCAGTAAATTTTGGTATCAAGAATATGAAGGGCGAATACTTTTCTTGGCTGAGTCACGATGATATGTATGCACCTAAAAAGGTTGAGCACGAGATTTCAGCATTGTCACAAGTGGAGGACAAGAGAAGCATAGTGTCGGGGGGACACAAGGTAATAAACTCCAAGGGCAGATATCTGTGGAGAATAAATGCAAGAAAAATATACAGCAGCAAAGAGCTCAGCTATCCGCTGTTCATACTTTTTAGATCAGGTTTGCACGGCAGTGCGCTTCTTATTCACAAAAGCCACTTTGAAAGAGTGGGAGTTTTTAACACATCACTGCCAACAACTCAGGACCACGATATGTGGTTTAGAATTTTTAGGGGACAGAATGTAATACACACTCCGTATTATGATGTTATTTCACGCTCGCACAGTGAGCAGGACAGCAAAAAGTCCAGAAACGAGCATAACAGGGAATGCGACTCGCTCTGGACAAACATGGGTGAGGCTTTGACAGACGAGGAGAGAACTGCAATAGGCGGCTCACCATACTTGTTTTATTCAAAAACTGCGGAGTTTTTGAGAAATAATTCAGCCTATTTTGGTGCCATAGAGTACTATGAAAAAAAGGCAACAGAGGAACTATCAAAGAGCTACTATAAGAATAACTCTATTGAAGAAGTCTTAACTGAGAGTGAAGTGCTGTTTGCGTGCAGCTCAAAAGTGGCAAAAAGCTTTATAAACGATCTGACAAAAAAGCAGACAGAAAAAAGAAGAATAGCAATTTCCTTAAAGGCAAGTGAGGATGACTATTGGCTAAAAAACTCTGCATTTCTGCTCGCTGAGACTCTTTCCGACATATACGATGTACTGCTGATATACATTGGCAAATCTGAAAACCGGCATAAGTCAGACGAAAAGTCGTATACTGAAATTCATTTTCCCGTCGACAGCTTTTCGGCAAAAGGCTTTGCACACCTGCTGATTTTTGCAAAAACAGAGGCTTATATTTCTGTATACAACAACGACTTGCTACATTTGGAAACGCTCAAAATACTTGGTAGGCTTGGAGTCAAGACATTTGCACTAAACTTCGACACATACTTTGATGCATATTCAAGCACCAAGCTGTTTTCTCAAATAACGGCAAAAAAAGATTGCCTAAGAGAAGCTACCGTGGCAGTATGGAACGACAAGATAAGTGCAAGCCAATACAGTCTAACAAACAATAATTCAGCCTATATTGAGTGTCCGATAAAAACAAAACCGGCGGAGAAAACAAATAGGAAAAAAAGCCTAATATCTGCCTGCGATTTTTTGGAAAACGGTGATGCGTTAGAGTCTGTTCTAAGGCTGTTTTCTAAACTTTTGTGTGACAATCCCGGGCTGATTCTTAGCATATGCGGGCCACATAACCTATCTGAACCGATACCGTCTGACCCGAGAAAATCCTTCGATGCACTGATTAAACTGCTTCATATTCCCAGCGAATCGCTCAGACTTTCAGAAAGCTTTAATGAGTTCGAGCAGCTATTTAGTGAGGCAGATATTAATATAATTATTGCTCCCGATAAAGACCTAAGAAGCATCGTAATAAATGCACAAAGTGCAGCAGTGCCGACAGTTGCAGTAAACGACCTTGCAGTGGGTGAATTCATCACTAATGATTATAACGGAATATTGGTGCCGCAAAACAGTCTAGAGCAATTCTATGATGCAATATCAGATCTATTAAACGACTCTGAAAAGCTATTAAAAATGAAGGAAAATGCCATAAAATCAGCGGCATGTTATGCTCCTTCCATAGTAGAAAACAAATGGCAAAAGCTTATTGAAGAGTCATTTAATGCTGATGAAAATAGCGTTAATGAGTTTTTGAGGAATAATTACATTCCTGTGCTTGAAGAGTCAGATGAACTAATAAAATACCGCACGCAAATGTATGAAAGATTTGCAGATTTAGCTTCAGCTATACTATTAGAAA
>JAAZCZ010000070.1 GCA_012513005.1 Oscillospiraceae bacterium
AGGCGTTTATCGGAGGTCATGATTTCGCTGACCATATCGATGTTAGTGAGCAGGTCTGAAAGGCTCTTTGCCTTGAAAAGAAGTGCTAAGTAGGTGTATGAGCCGTTTTCTTCCATTGCCCTTACGCGGGATTTAAACATATCATACTGGGCCTTTTCTGCTGCCTTGGCCTTTTCAAGTTCTTCTTCTTTTTGTTTGATTAATGATGTAAACAGGCCGATTTGCTCGTTAATAAGCTCAATCTCCTGCCTTGCCAGCTCATTTTTGTCGTCGAGTACCTGCTTTTGCTCTAATACTCCCGACTTTTCACTGAGAAGCTGGTTGATGTTCTGCTGCATTTCCGCTCGCTGTGCCGCTACTGCTTCTTTTTGCTTTTGCAGTACATCGATGTCGGCCTTGCTGACTGCCTTGGCAGTTGAACCGAGTACCGAGAGTACCACTGTAACGACCATGAGCAAAGCTAAAAACAGGCAGATTCCTGCTACTACTCTTTTGTTTCTCAAATTAAAGTCCTCCTAATGTTAGACTGTAGCTTCGCGCTTAAAACTATTTGTTTTATACCTTGAGATAGTTTCTTATTGCGCTTGAGCCTCCGAAAATACCGACAACTATGCCGACTGCTAAAAATGCCAGCAATAGTGGCGTGCTTACCGTGCTAAAGTCTACTACTTTAATAAGACCTGCGCCCGCACTGCCGAGTATTCTCTGTGTGGCTAGTGAATAAATTCCCCACTCGGCAAACCATGCAAGAAGTCCGCCGAATATGCCCAGCACCAAGCCTTCGACTATGAAGGGGCATCTGATGAATGCGTTTGATGCTCCGACCATTTTCATAATTGCAATCTCTTCTCGCCTTGTGTATGTTGCTAACTTAATTGTGTTAGACATGATGAAGAACGAGACTACTATTAATATGCCGATTAGGATGAATGATACCGCGCTTATTATGTTTCTGGCTGATATAAAGCCCTTTGCGTATTCTAAGTGTGCGTTGACTTTTGCTATGCCGTCAACTGCTTCTATCTGCTTTTGGGTTTCGCCCATAATGCTTATGTCGCTAAGATGTATAACATACCTGTGTCTGAAGGTCTCGGCATTCAGCGACTCAAAAAGTCCCTTGTCGTAGTCTGACTGGAAGGCTTCCATTGCTGTTTCTCTGTTAACAAAGACAGCGCCGCTGACATTGGGTATTGAAGAAATTATGTCTTTTAGTGCCTCTGCCTCTTCTAATGTGAGAGAGTCGTTTACAAAGGCGACTATTTCATCGTTTTCTTTTTCTAAGCCCTTTATTAAGCTGTCTATGTTGACAAGTAAAAGCGAGAAGCTGCCCATTATTATAAGACAGGCTGTTACGATTGTGACCGTTGCAAAGGACATAAGGCTGTGGGAGAAAATTCCCGCAATTCCGGATTTTATCAGGTAACCTATTCTGTTAAATGTCATAGCTGTAATACCCGTCCATTCCGTCACAAACTACATTGCCGTTGTCTATTGCAATAACTCGCCTTGAAAAAGCATTTACCAGCTCCTTTTCATGCGTTACAACCAGCATTGTTGTGCCGAGCTCATTAATTTTGCCGAGAAGAAGCATTATTTCCAGACTTCTGACAGGGTCTAAGTTTCCTGTCGGCTCGTCTGCTATTATCATTCTCGGGCTGTTAACTAAAGCTCTTGCAATTGCGACACGCTGCTGCTCTCCGCCGGATAATTCCTGCGGAAAACGCTTTTCATAGCCTGTTAATCCGACAAGCTCCAATACATACGGAACTCGCTTTGAGATTGCATCTGTTGATGCACCTATTACACGCATTGCAAAGGCAACATTGTCATAGACTGTCATTTTCTCTATTAGTCTGAAGTCCTGGAATATGACGCCTAAGGTCCTGCGCAGATGCGGGAGCTTACGTCTTTTAATTCTGCGAAGGTCAAATCCGTTGACGGAAATCTCTCCTCGCTCTGCCTTGACTTCGCCTGTGAGCAGTTTTATTATACTTGTTTTTCCTGAGCCGGATGGACCCACTAAAAATGCAAATTCGCCTTCGTGGATTTCTAAATCTACATCATCGAGTGCCATGGCTCCGCTGGGCTCGTATACAAGCCGCACGCCGTTCATTTGGATCATTTGCTTCCTCCAAGGAAAATATTAGCTATATATTTAAAGCTTGTTGGGGTTTTGTGATTCTAAGTATTTGTGTACCATCATTGCAACCTTGAAAACAATTGCGTGGTCAAATTCACGAAGATCAAGCCCTGTGAGCTTTGTTATTTTTTCCAGTCTGTACACTAGAGTGTTGCGGTGTACATAGAGCTTACGGCTTGTCTCTGAGACATTTAGGTTGTTTTCGAAGAATTTGTTAATTGTGTCAATGTTGTCATTATCCAAGGCTTCTATGGGGTTTTTCTTGAAAACCTCCGATAAGAACATCTCACACATGGTTACGGGTAGCTGGTAGATGAGTCTGCCTATTCCGAGATTCTCGTAGTTGAGGATGGATTTTTCGTTATTAAAGACCTTGCCGACTTCGATTGCCACCTGTGCCTGCTTGTATCTGTCTGCAAGATCTCTGAGGTGTGCAGCGGGGCTTCCTATACCGATTACAGTCTTTACTGTGAGCTTTTCTCTGACCGCCTTTTCAATATCCTCGGCGATTTGGACAACCTGCTCCATCTCCTCTTCCTTGGAGATTTCTTTTACTACTACTATGTCGGATTCGCTCATTGAAATGACGAAATCACGCTGCCTGTCCGGGAATAAGTCCTGAATAAGCTCAACTGCGGCGACATCGCTGTTATCTATGAGTCTTATAAGCATCAGCGCTCTCGGAACATCAGTAATAAAGTGCAGCTCTTTTGCCCTAATATAAACATCTCCGGGCAGAATGTTATCTGAAATAATATTCTTTACAAAGGAAGCCTTGTTGTGCTTCTCCTCGTAATTGATGCGAGCCTCGCCCATCGCAATAGCAGCTAAAATGCACATGCTGCGCGCGATTTCGTCTGCACCGGAAACAAAAACTGCATAATCAAACCTTGTTCCCTGGCTGCCGAGCAGCTTGTAGGTGCGCAGCTCGGTGTTTATAATTGCATCTTTATTGCTGATTACAGAGGGCTCAAGATCCTCAAGGTGCGTGCCGATTAATGAAAGCTCACTGCACGCAATGACATAGCTCTGCTCGTCTACTACTCCGATTATTCTGTCCGTCGCCTCTTTCATACGAACGATGACGCTCTGGAACACCCTACTGGACATTAAACTTTCCCCCGCAATAAATCCGTTATTGCAATTGCCGTACTCCGGCGGCACCTTTGTAGCATTTTGCCGATGCCTTTGGTAAAAATACACAATCACAAATGGTTTTTTTCTTAATCAACGCTGATATTACTACATTTTGACATTTTTTACAAGCTAATTTTATGTACTTTCTGTTAATTGATTAAAGAAAACCGTCGTAATGTATAATTTTAGGGTCAATTATTGTTTAATTTGCCCAGTATTTTCGCGATTTCTGCTTCGGTCATTTCTCTGAAACCACCACAGCATATTGTTTGGTCAAGATTACAAATTCCTATTCGAATTCTGCGAAGTTCTATAACTTTTTTGCCTCTGGCAGCCAACATTCTTCTTACCTGATGATACTTTCCCTCCGTTACCGTAACTTCGCATTTGTTATTATCTAGAATTTTTAGCCCTGCGGGTTTGCATATCGTACCGTCTTTTAGCAGCACCCCGGCTTCAAAGGCGTCTATGTCACTTTGTGTAACTTTTATATCTGTATCGGCGATGTAGCACTTTTCTATATTCGACTTTGGAGAAATTACCTTGTGTGCAAAGTCTCCGTCGTTTGTGAGTAGCAGCATGCCGCTTGTTTCCTTATCTAATCTGCCCACCGGCAGAACACCTATTTTTACAAGCTCACGTGGAAGCAGGTCAAGCACAGTTTTGTGCTTAGTATCGTGCGCAGCGCAAATATAGCCCTTTGGCTTATCCATTATTAAATATCTAAATTTTTCCGTACGCAAAACTTCATTATCCACAGAAATTACGTCCGTTTCTGCAAACACTTTTTGCTCAGGGCTGATTGCGACTTCGCCGTTTACTAATACCCTGCCGTTTTTAGTTGCCGTCTTGGCTTCTTTTCTAGAATATTTGCCGCTGTCTGAAATTGCTTTATCTAATCTTATTTTCATAATACCTATTTTAGTTAACGCAAAACATGCCCGCTTTATCGCATTTTTATGTCTTTACAGTAGTAAAAAAGCAGCTTTAATTTTGCAAAATTTTGTTTATTAATACTAAACCCCTCGGTATAAAACCGAGGGGCAAGTATTATAATCAGTGATTACTCGTTAATTCCGATAACAACACCGGAACCGACTGTGCGGCCACCCTCACGGATAGCGAAACGCAGACCGGGCTCGATTGCGATCGGGGTGATGAGCTCAACATCCATCTCCAGGTTGTCGCCGGGGAGGCACATCTCGACACCTTCGGGAAGGCTTATAACGCCTGTAACGTCGGTTGTACGGAAGTAGAACTGGGGACGATAGTTGTTGAAGAAGGGGGTGTGACGGCCGCCCTCATCCTTGGACAGAACGTAGACCTGACCTCTGAACTTGGTGTAGGGATTGATGCTCTTGGGAGCTGCCAATACCTGACCGCGCTCGACGTCTGTCTTTGCTATGCCGCGGAGAAGTGTGCCGACGTTGTCGCCTGCTTCTGCATACTCAAGTGTCTTGTGGAACATCTCTGTACCTGTGACAACTGTTTCCTGTGTGTCTTTGATTCCGACAATAGCAACCTTGTCGCCGACCTTAACGCGTCCACGCTCGACACGGCCTGTTGTGACTGTGCCACGGCCTGTGATTGTGAAAACGTCTTCGATGGGCATAAGGAAAGGAAGGTCGGACTTGCGCTCGGGTGTCTCTATCCACTCGTCAACAGCGTTCATGAGCTCCCAAATCTTTGCATAGACGGGTGCTTCGGGGTCTGTCTCTTCGGAAGAGAGAGCCTGAAGTGCGCTACCGGCAATGATGGGTGTATCGTCGCCGGGGAAGTCATACTTGGAGAGAAGCTCACGGACTTCCATCTCAACGAGCTCAAGAAGCTCGGGGTCGTCAACCTGGTCGACCTTGTTAAGGAAAACAACTATGAAAGGAACGTTGACCTGACGGGCAAGCAGAAGGTGCTCACGGGTCTGGGCCATCGGGCCGTCTGTTGCTGCGATAACGAGGATTGCGCCGTCCATCTGGGCTGCGCCTGTGATCATGTTTTTGATATAGTCAGCGTGTCCCGGGCAGTCAACGTGTGCATAGTGACGGGCTGCTGTCTGGTACTCAACGTGAGAGGTGTTGATTGTAATACCGCGCTCACGCTCTTCGGGAGCCTTGTCGATCTGATCGTACGCAGTGAATGCTGCATCGCTCTCGGCGCCGAGGTTGAGAACCTTGGTGATTGCTGCTGTAAGGGTTGTCTTACCGTGGTCGATGTGACCGATTGTTCCGATGTTGACGTGGGGCTTTGTGCGGTTAAACATTTGCTTTGCCATTTTCTAATCCTCCTAAAATAAGGTTTTATATTTAATGATTATATGTTTAGAGACCTGCGCCTCTAATTGGTATTAAGCTCTCTCTGAGGTTTTTCGGAAGCTCGACATAGTGCGAGGGTTCCATACTAAAGGTTGCCCTGCCTTGAGTCTTGCTTCTTAGGTCTGTTGCGTAGCCGAACATTGTTGACAGTGGAACATCTGCGTTTATTAAAACTGTTCCTGTTCTGATGTCGGTTGAGGTGATTTGCCCTCTTCTGGAGTTTAAATCGCCTATAACATCACCCATAAAGTTTTCGGGTGCTGTAACCTTGACACTCATAATCGGCTCTAAAACAGTCGGTTTTGCTTTCTGCATTGCTTCTTTAAATGCCATGCTTCCGCAAATTTTAAATGCCAGCTCTGATGAGTCTACTTCGTGGAATGCACCGTCTACAACAGTTGCCTTTATATCGACAACAGGATAGCCGGCGGCGATTCCTGCAAGCATTGCGCCCTGAATTCCTTGGTCTATGCTGCCGATGTATTCCTTGGGAATAGCACCGCCCGTGACCTTGTTGACAAACTCATAGCCTTTGCCTGATTCGTTGGGCTCGATGACGAGCTTAACCTGAGCAAATTGGCCACGGCCGCCGGACTGGCGGGAGTATCTGGTGTCGGCTGTGGCTTCTGCAGTAATTGTTTCCTTGTATGAAACCTGCGGTTTGCCGACATTTGCCTCTACCTTAAACTCACGGAGGAGTCTGTCTACGATGATTTCAAGGTGCAGTTCGCCCATTCCTGCAATAATTGTCTGACCGGAATCTTCATCTGTCCATGTTTTGAAGGTTGGGTCTTCCTCTGCAAGCTTTACGAAAGCAAGGCTCATTTTTTCTTGTCCTGCCTTGGTCTTGGGCTCTATTGCGACTCTTATTACCGGGTCGGGAAACTCCATTGACTCTAAGACTATTCTGTTTTTTTCGTCACAGAGTGTGTCTCCCGTTGTTGTGTTTTTAAGTCCCACTGCAGCTGCGATTTCGCCGGCGCTGACACAGTCTATGTCTTCGCGGTGATTTGCGTGCATCAGCATTATTCTGCCGAAGCGTTCACGCTGATCTCGGGCTGCATTTATTGCCGTTTCGCCTGCTTTTATTTTTCCTGAGTAAACTCTGAAAAATGCAAGCTTTCCGACAAACGGGTCTGTCATAATTTTGAATGCTAAAGCTGAAAAAGGCTCGTTTTCGTCTGCGTTTCTGACTTCAGCCTCACCGGTTTTGGGGTTTATTCCCTCAACAGGCGGGATGTCCAGCGGAGACGGCATAAAATCTACAATTGCATCGAGCAGCTTCTGAACACCCTTGTTTTTATAGGATGTGCCGCAGACTACCGGAATCATTTTGACTGCTACGGTTGCCTTGCGAATTGCTGCTGTCAGCTTGTCAATAGGAACCTCTTCACCCTCAAGATAGAGCTCCATGATTTCATCATCGAAATCGGAAACTGCTTCTAAGAGCTTCTGGCGGTATTCCTCTGCCAAATCTCTCATGTTCTCGGGGATTTCTTCTACGACCATGTCTTTTCCGAGATCATCGTAGTAAACATCGGCTTTCATTTCGACAAGATCTATAATCCCGCGGAAATCTGCCTCTGCACCTATCGGAAGCTGAATCGGAACTGCGTTTGCCTTTAGCCTGTCGTAAACCATGTCCAATACGTTGTAGAAATCCGCACCCATTATGTCCATTTTATTCACATAAATCATGCGGGGTACATTGTAGTGGTCGGCTTGTCTCCAAACCGTTTCTGACTGAGGCTCGACTCCGCCCTTTGCGCAAAGCACCGTGACACAGCCGTCTAACACGCGCAGACTACGCTCTACCTCGGCTGTAAAGTCAACGTGTCCCGGGGTGTCTATGATGTTGATGCGGCTACCTTTCCAGTGACAGGTTGTAGCGGCAGAGGTTATTGTTATACCTCTTTCCTGCTCCTGTACCATCCAGTCCATTGTCGCATTGCCGTCATGAACTTCTCCGAGCTTGTAGTTGACTCCGGTGTAGAACAGTATTCTCTCTGTAGTTGTTGTTTTTCCGGCGTCTATATGTGCCATGATGCCGATGTTTCTAATGCTGTCTAAGGAAAAATCTCTGGGCATATGTAGCTCCTAATAATCTTACCACCTAAAGTGTGCGAATGCCTTGTTGGATTCGGCCATCTTGTGGGTATCCTCGCGCTTCTTAACTGCTGAGCCGAGGTTGTTGCTTGCGTCTGTGATTTCGCCGGCAAGACGCTCTTTCATTGTCTTCTCGCCGCGCTTTCTTGCGTAGCTTGTGAGCCAGCGAAGTCCGAGTGTCTGACGACGCTCAGGTCTTACTTCGATGGGTACCTGGTAGGTTGCACCACCGACACGGCGGGCCTTTACCTCGAGACTGGGCATGATGTTATTCATTGCTTCAGTGAAAGCCTCGAGAGGCTCTTTGCCGCTTTTTTCTTTTACTATATCGAATGCGTCGTATACAACTTTCTGTGCGACGCCCTTCTTGCCGTCCAACATAATGCTGTTAATAAGCTTTGTTACCAGCACGCTGTTATATATAGGATCCGGCAATATTTCTCTTTTGGGGACGTTACCTCTTCTGGGCACTATACTTCCCTCCTTCATCAAAAAATGATTTCATCGGTACTCGGGCTACAAATATGCATCCCGTCTGCGCCCTGTGTATACGACACTATTTATCATAAACAACAGGGCCTCTGTTGCTGTTATTACTTTGTAGCTTTTCCGGCCTTAGGACGCTTTGCTCCGTATTTGGAACGTCCCTGCCTGCGCCCGTCGACTCCCTGCGTGTCTAATGTTCCGCGAATGATGTGGTAACGCACACCGGGAAGGTCCTTGACACGGCCGCCGCGGATCATAACAACGCTATGCTCCTGAAGGTTGTGTCCGACTCCGGGAATGTATGCTGTTACTTCGTAGCCGTTGGTTAAACGAATACGAGCAATCTTACGCAGCGCAGAGTTAGGCTTTTTGGGTGTAGATGTACGAACGGCTGTGCAAACGCCACGCTTCTGCGGTGATGAAAGATCGGTTTCACAGTTTTTAATTGTGTTGAGATTCTTCTGCAGTGCGGGAGATGCGGATTTGTACTCTACCTTTTGTCTGCCTTTTCTTACCAATTGGTTAAATGTCGGCATTTTTTTCCTCCTTTCTTTTGATGTTTTCCCTTGGAATTCAATGCTTTTTGCGATGTTTTGCCAATATGCACAGCAATATCCAAGCAAATCAGAATTGTAGCACAATGCACAAACTAAGTCAAGTATTTTTTCTGTTTTGCCCAAATGTATTTTATCTTTATGAATTTATTTTTATCAGAGATTAATTTATTTTATTTTGAGGCTTTCAAGTACTCTCTTGTAGCCCTCGCTGTTTTCCTCATAGGGGTATGGGCAGTAATCATTTATGCCCTTTTTGCCCGTGATTGCGCAGGGGATAATTATTGTGTCTCCGAGTTTGACGCTGCCGTCTGAGCCGACTATTACCTTTTGCTGCACTAAGGCTGTGTCTACATCCTTGGGTTCTGTGTGCCCGCCGTAGCAGAGGTTGGCAAGTGAATAGATAATAGGCTTGCCCTTGTAAAACTCAATGGGGTATGGTCTTAATGAGTGGCTACCTAAGACTATGTCGGCGCCGGCATCTATAAGCTTGTGCGCAACATCAATTTGCTGCTGAGAGGGTGTGTCGTTTGTGTCTACTCCGCAGTGCATGTAGGCTATTTTAAGGCCGACATCAAGACCCTTCATCTGCTCTACTGCCTTGTCGGCAAGTGTATTTAAATTCTGATAGTTGCCTACATCATTAAAAGCAACGACTCCGATTTTTAGACCGCGGGCTGTTTGGTATACCATTGGATTAGCTTCGTCTGCATATAAGACCTTTTCGGCATCTAGTGCCTTTTTGGTGTCTGCATAGCCGTCCTCACCGAAGTCCTTGGTGTGGTTGTTTGTGAGTGCCACGCCCTCAATTGAGCCTGAGGTCAGCACCTTTGCATACTCGGGGCCGGCTTTGAACTTGTATTTCTTATCCGAGGGTGTGCCCCCGTTTGTGAACGGGTTTTCTAAGTTGACAAATGAGAAGTCGTCATTTGCCAAGTATTTTTGCAACTTAGAAAACGGATAAGCGTAGTTTTGGCCTACTACCACCGTAAAGCTGCCCGGCATATCTGTCCACTCGCTGTACTGAGCCAGCATTGCGTTACCGCCCAAGGTTATAGTGTAGGTTTCTTCCTTGGGAGGCTCCGGCGTCGGCTCGGGAGTGGGCTCCGGAGTCGGGCTGGGTGTCGGTGCGGGAGTCGCTGTCATTGCAGGCACAGAAGAGGGGTCCGGACTTTGCGGCGCGGCGGTTTCCTGCCCGCTTCCGCCAAGCGAGGTGTCGCCTGCTCCTGCGTGCTGATTCACGCTCAGGCAAACAAGGCCGCCTATCAGCAAAATAATGGCAAACAGCATTTTCTTCATGCAATAACATCTCCTATGCATAGTTTTGCTCATTTTATCATATATCTTATTATAATGTAAACAGTTTATTGCCTCAGCTTAGCTTGCAGTTATTAATATTACTTGTTATTTTGGAAAAGCTATGCAAAATTTCTGCTTTGGTCTTTACTCTTAATGTGTTATATTTGTCTTGACATTAATATATTGCCCGGGAGGAAATTATGGAACACATTAATATTTCGGACTTTGCACTAAGAGATACTATTACCGGATATTATCTGATTAGCAACATATCTGTTAAAACATCGAGAACTAATGAGCCTTATCTTGACGCCACACTAAGCGACCGTACAGGCAGCATTGAGGCTAAGGCTTGGAGATATTACGGAGACCTCAGCGAAAACGCCAATGGAAGTGTTGTTAAGGTAAAAGCTGAGGTTGCAGAGTATAAGGGAAATTTGCAGCTTTTAATAAGAGATGAAAAAGGCTCTGCGTGTATAAAAAAGGCTTCCGCAGAATCAGACATATTTGATATTGAACTGCTTTTGCCTGTTGCCCCCATTGACGCCGATGCCGAATATAACTATATACTCAGTATAATAAACAGTATGCAGGATGAGGATTATAAGGCGCTTTGCTCTGAGATGATTCGTATTAACGAAAAATCATTTAGAAAAATCCCGGCAGGTAAATTTGTGCACCATGATTTTGTTTGCGGGCTTTTAATGCACACAGCAAATATGCTGAGGATGGCTGATTTCTTAGCTGCGCAGTACAGTGACACGGTGTCTCGGGATTTGCTCTTAGCCGGCACCCTGCTTCACGACTTTGCCAAGGCTTCTGAGTTTCTTGTTTCCGAATTCGGATTGGTTCAGGATTACTCTACTGAGGGCATGCTTATTGGGCATCTCGTTATCGGGGCTATGGAAATTACTGAGCTTTCAAAAAAGCTGAATATTCCTGCCGAAAAGGCTATGCTGCTGTCTCATTTAGTCTTATCCCACCACGGTGTGCCCGAACACGGGGCTGCTGTGCGCCCGCAGATTGCCGAGGCTGAGCTTTTATCTTTTATTGACCTTATTGACAGCAGAATGGAGATATTCCGCGGTGCTTTGGAAAAAACCGAAGTCGGAAAATTTAGTGAACGAATATTCGGGCTTGATAACCGCAGAGTTTATAAGCATAGAGACTAGTAATCTGATTTAATATAACATTAAAAAGGACACGGCGAAATGATCGCCGTGTCCTTTTTGGAGCGGGTGAAGGGAATCGAACCCTCGTATTCAGCTTGGGAAGCTGATGTTCTGCCATTAAACTACACCCGCGACTTTTGCAAGGGTCAGTATAACACGCAGTTTAATTCTTATCAATATAATTTTATTTTTTTCACAGCAGCATGATGCCCGCATTTTGGCAAGAAGTGACTGTTTCCTCATCCCACAAAGATGCCTGAACTTCACCTATGTGTGCTTTTCCCAGCATCAGCATGGACATTCGAGACTGCCCTATTCCGCCCCCGATTGTAAGCGGCAGCTTTCCGCCAAGGAGCAGGCTGTGGTAATAGAGGTTTTCTCTGTCTGTGCAGCCTGATTTTATCAGCTGCTCTTTTAGACCCTGTTCATTTACTCTTATACCCATTGAGCTGATTTCCATTGCACAATCCAGCATATTGTTCCAGAGCATAATATCGCCGTTTAATGCCCAATCGTCGTAGTCGGGTGCCCTGTTGTCGTGCGGTTTGCCTGATTTCAGCTTATCCCCTATGCCTATTATAAAGGTAGTGGGGTGAGTTTTAACAAAGCTGTTTTCCCTTTGCTTTGCGTCTTGGTCGGGGTATAAGTCAAGAAGCTCCTGAGATGTTATGAAGGTTACATTTCTGTCTATTCTGCCGAGAGATTTAAGCTGCGGGTATATACTCTGCAAGGTCTCCTCGGTGTCGCACATAGCGTTAATAATCTCTATGACCACTTCTTTTAAGTAGTCTATGTTTCTGTTTTCCTCGAGTATTACTTTTTCCCAATCCCACTGATCCACATAGACGGAATGAAGGTTATCAAGCTCGTCTTCGTCTCTTCTTATTGCGTTCATATCGGTATAAAGGCCCTTGCCCGGGTAGAAATCGTACCTTTTTAGTGCAAGTCTTTTCCACTTTGCCAGCGACTGAACTACCTCAGCTTTTATCCCTGTCTGTGATATTTCAAATGAAACAGGTCTTTCCCAACCGTTTAGAGTATCGTTTATTCCGCTCTGCTCATCTACAAATAAGGGCGCTGAAACTCGCAGCAAATTAAGCGCCGATGAAAACCTGTCTTCAAACAGTCTCTTCATTAGCGCTATGGCTTTTTGTGTATCGTATGATGACAAAATACTTTTGTATCCCGGTTTTATTACTGTGTGCATTTATTGTTCCTCGTTACTGCTCTGTCTCTCTTTTTTCTATTAGAATATTTACTATGCTCATAAATATACTCTCGGCGTAGTTTTTGAAGTTTTTGCACATTAGATTTGCAGAATTCATATCAGAGGATAGAATTGATAGGTTTAAGACTTCCCCGTTACTGTCTGACATTTTGAGCTTCACCTTAATACTGCCGTCAGGCTCAACAAATGGGTCAGCGTCAATACTATCTTCTCTGCGCATCCGCTCTGCCACCGGTCTTATGAGCTTTTCTGCTTTTATTCTGACAGAATAAGGCACCGCAGAGCCCGTTAGGTCTACATCCTTTTTGCCTTTTTCGGTTATTACATATCTGCTGTCGCTAAGCTCTTCGACATGACCGGTGTTTACAAGCCCCGTGAGGCAGTCTGTATAGTCAAACCAGCCCACACCACTATCCACAGAGCAAAGCTCCGACAGCTCTCTTATCTCCACGGGATTCGGAAGTCTTCGCAGAACAAAAAGAATGAGCAGCTTGATATCGAGCTCTCCGTGAATGAATCCAAATTTGTCCATACTGTGCCTCCTTTGTCATTTCCTCGTATTGTAACATATTGTTATCAAAAATAACAGTGCTTATATTTCCCTATTATATCGCGTTATTTGCGGGATTTATGTGAGTTTTTGATTTGCATCAGCCTATTATTTGCCTTTACAGAAAGCCAATACCGTTGTAATATATATACTGATTAATTTGGGGGGCGTTTGCTAATGTTCAAAGTCGGGTTTGATAACGAAAAGTACTTAAAGCTACAGTCTGAAAGCATAAGAGAGCGTATTTCTAAGTTTGGCGGCAAGCTCTATTTGGAGTATGGCGGCAAGCTTTTTGATGACCACCATGCAGCTCGGGTTTTGCCCGGATTTGAAATTGACAGTAAGGTCAAAATATTGCAGGAGCTTAAAGATGAGGCTGAGGTAATCATTGTTATTTCTGCCGATGATATTGAGCGAAATAAACGCCGCGGCGATTTGGGAATAACCTATGACGAGGACACTTTGAGGCTTATTGACGCCTTTATTTCTATCGGACTTTTTGTAGGCAGTGTTTCTATCACCCATTACAGGGGTCAGGTAACAGCTAATAAATTTAAGCAGCGTTTGGAGCAGCTGAATGTTAAGGTCTATTTGCAGCACTGGATTCCCGACTACCCGGAAAACCTCAGTTTGATTGTCTCCGAAGACGGCTTCGGAAGAAATGACTATATTGAAACAAGCCGCAGCCTTGTTGTTGTTACAGCCCCCGGACCGGGCAGCGGCAAGATGGCTACCTGCCTATCGCAGCTTTATCACGAGCATAAGCGCGGCATTATATCAGGTTACGCTAAGTTTGAGACCTTTCCTGTTTGGAATCTGCCTTTAAAGCACCCTGTGAACTTAGCATATGAGGCTGCTACCGCTGACTTAGACGATGTTAATATGATTGATCCGTTTCATCTTGATGCCTACGGAATTACTACCGTTAACTATAACAGGGATGTTGAAATATTCCCCGTTCTAAACACTATGTTTACAAGAATTTACGGCTCATCGCCGTATAAAAGCCCCACTGACATGGGTGTCAATATGGCAGGCTTTTGCATCATCGATGATGCTGCATGCAGGAGGGCAGCAGAGCAGGAGATTATTCGCAGATATTATTCTTCAGCATGTTCACAGAGGCGTGGGCTTTCTGAAATGAGCGAGGTTTATAAGCTTGAGCTTTTAATGAATCAGGTTGGTGTGACGGTTTCAGACAGGTCTGTTGTGCCTGTTGCACTTTTAAAAGCTGAGCAGACAGGCGCCCCTGCAGTTGCTATGGAGCTGCCTAACGGGAAAATAGTCACGGGTAAAACATCCTCCCTGCTGGGCGCATCCTCTGCCTGCCTTCTAAACGCCCTTAAAGTCTTTGCAGGTATCCCCGATGAGGTTATGCTGATTTCTCCGACGATAATTGAGCCGCTTCAGCATCTTAAATTAAATCACATGGGCAACTCAAACCCCAGACTTCACACCGATGAGGTTTTAATTGCACTTTCTGTCTGTGCAGTTACCGATGCTAACGCTGAAAGAGCTATGGAGCAGCTCGGGAAGCTTTTTGGCTCGGAGGCACATTCAACCGTTATGCTGTCTCAGGTTGACGAGAATGTTTTGGGCAAGCTCGGAATTAGGCTCACCTGTGAGGCTAAGTATCAGTCTAAGAAGCTATACCACGGTAAGAAATAGTTTTTTATAGTTATATTTTTTATTTATAATTTTAGTTTAATAAGGAGGATATTATGTCCGGAGTTATTTTGTTTTCATCCCCGCTGTGCCGGGAATTAATAGCCCCCTACGGCGAGAATAATTATTATAGTTCAGAAAACGCTGCCAATGCTGTTTCTTCTGCGATGGGCGCATGCATTG
>JAAZCZ010000071.1 GCA_012513005.1 Oscillospiraceae bacterium
TCCGGATTTTTTCGGTCAAGAATTAATGCAGCAACATAGCCTATCTCATAGCTCTCACCGTCAGCAGACAAGAACACTCTGTTTCTTTCGATATTTAAAGCGGCATTTTTATTTAGTTCCTCACTTGTTTTGGCAGTGCCGATAAATGTGCCGAAGTTATCTGCATATCGGGCTATACCCTCTGCAATGTCGGTGGATTTTATGGCTTTATACTCCTCAGGAAATTCCGTTTTCCACTTATTAAACCAATACTTGGCATGCGCAAGATAGGTATTTTCCTTATCATGGTTTTCATAAGCCAAAATCAAATTATTGTATATTAAAGACCTGTATAAACGCGGTGTTCTGTCAATGGGGAAGGCTTGACTGCGGTCAGCTTCGGCATTTTCAGCTATCTCATCCTGATAGAAGAAGTGAATCGGCTCGTGCGTTGCTATGCGGTAGTATTCTGCATGGGAGTCTTTATCCTTTAATATTTCATTTGACACGGAAAGCGAAATGCCGTTTTTGCCGTCAAATGTTATTTTTTCATAGCCACCCGGAGACGGGGGATTGAGACTTTCATATTCCTTTTCGGCGAGACTTCGCATTTCCTTGGTATTCAGCAAGAAAGCTGCGGAAATACTGTCATCAGCTTCATATTTAAACAGCACAACATTAAGATTATCATAGTCAAGTCCGGGCCAAACCTTGCCCATGTGCGGCCAGTGAGTGGCGATTTCGGCTTGGATTTTCTTCGCAAATGCCTCAAATTCCTTGTCTGTTATTACAGACTGATTTATAGGGGCTGCTGAAGCTTCGTTATTGACAACGGGCTTTTTGCCGCAGGCAGACATCAAAAAGACAGAAATAATTAAGAGTGCAGAAATGGTTAATAAAACAGCTTTTGGTTTTCTCATAAAAAACCTCCTTAAAAATATGTTGTAAAAACCTATTAGCTCAATTAAGCTACAAGTAAGGTAGATTTTAGCACAAAAGATATTAATAAACAGTAAAAATTAAGCTGTAGATTTAATACCGCAGATAGAATCAGGCTTACTTTTTGACAGGTTTTCTGCTAAAATATATAAAAATATATTGGAGTGATGGTATGTTATACAGCGAAAAAATCAAGCTTGCGATGAACCTTTCGTTTGGCGCACACAAAAACCAGCTTGATAAAAGCGGTTATCCGTATTTTGCACACCCGCTTCACCTTGCAGAGCAAATGAAAGATGAGACGACTGTAATAGTTGCCCTGCTTCACGATGTAGTTGAGGATACCGAGATGAGCCTAAAGGATATTTCCGATTTAGGCTTTGAAACAGAAATAACTCAGGCGCTTAGCCTGCTGACACACGACAGCAATGTTCCTTATATGGATTATATCAAAGAGATAAAAAAAGATCCGATTGCAACAGCGGTAAAAATTGCTGACTTAAAGCACAATAGCGATCTTTCAAGATTAGACACAGTAACCGACAGAGACATTGAGCGAGCGCAAAAGTACAAACAGGCACTTTACGAGCTGGAAAACAAGGCATAGCTAGTAAAAAAACAAAAAACATATAAAAATCCCCAAAGCTTATTAAGCCTTTGGGGATAATATTTTAATAAAATATAATACTAAAAACTATTATAATGCAGTGCCGGTTTTAGGAACATATAACCCGCGCATATCAGCTCCTTCAAGCCTTAATAGCTCAAGCTTTCGCGCTACTCCTCCGGCATAGCCTGTAAGGCTTCCGCCTGTGCCCACCACCCTGTGGCAGGGTATGATTACAGATATGGGATTATGCCCCACAGCGTTTCCGACTGCTTGGCTTGACATACTCTTTTTGCCGAGCATGGTCGCAAATTTTTTAGCTATCATGCCGTAAGTAACGGTGCTTCCGTAAGGAATTTCACAAAGAACCTCCCAGACAGCTTTTCTAAAAGAGCTGCCCGAAGGCGCGATAGGAATCTCTTTAAAATCCGGCTTTTCTCCCGCAAAGTATCTTCTAAGCCGGTCTTTCACCAGCAAAACTAAAGGCAAATTGTCGTTTGTCTCGGCATCTGTATGCAGCGTGCTGCCAAAATATTTTTGCCCTTCAAACCAAAGCCCGACGAGAAACTCTTCATCACAGGCAAGCGTAATATCCCCCAAATGAGACTTAAAAACCGAAGTATAAAGCATAAAAGCACCCCATCCGGACATATGTTTAGCCCCATAATATAGCTTAAGCCGGAAACTTGCAAAGAAAAAATAGCGATTTTTAATATATTATGATAAAATTGTAAAAACAAAAAATTGTGTACTATATAATAGCTGCGAATTTAAGAGAAGAGCAAGGAAGGAAAGGACTTTAGCTTATGGGAAAAACAATGAAAACATGGCTGCAAAGCGGCCTCAAAAGCTGGCCTACACTCATCATATTTGAGGTGCTGTATAAAGCCTTTGGATTTGTAATTCTATCGTTTGTCATGGATGCAGCAAAATCTGCGGTACTAAAGATTTCTGATTTGCCTTTTTTAAGCCAAGAGACTATGGTCGCGGCATTCACAAAACCCATGTCACTTCTTGTGGTTTTCGGAGTTTTTCTTGTCTTTGCATATTATATTTATTTTGAAATAACCGCGCTGATTTTGTATTGCGAGGCAGGCTGGCAAAACGAGAGAATAACAGTTTGGGAGCTTATTAAGAAAACAGCCCGTCACGTGCACAAGCTGCTTAGCTTCCAAAATATACCGGTCCTATTTTTTCCTTGTTCCGGTAATCGGATTTTCAGTTTTTCCTCTCACAAGCGGTCTATTAAAAAAGTTTAAGCTACCGGAATTTATTTCTGATCATATAAAAGCCAGCCCCAAGCTACTCACAATCTCTATTATTCTTTTAGTAATTGTAAATATTCTGATGTTTTTCTATATCTTCCGTTTTCCGGGAGCAATACTAAAAGACGAGAGATTTCTCGGCAAAAAAAGACCGCGAAACCAGCCGGTAAAGGGCAGAAAAAGACAGGCGCTTTTCTATTTGCTGCTCACAATAATAACAACAATTTTATTTATTGCGCTAATATCGGTAGTCACAATACTGCTTATTTGGCTACGAACAAGGGCAGCGGGCGGAGTAGACGAGAATAAAATTCTCTTTGCGCTTCTGTACACAAAATTCATGGCAATCGGCAGTGTGGCAATAGGAATATTTGCCTCACTCTCTCTGTGCTCAATCGTAGTAACCCTATATCACAAGTTTGCAGGGGATGTGCGCCCGGCTAAAACAAAGGAAAAAGCTACAAGAAGAGTAATAATTGCACGCATTGCAACCCCGATTATAGCTCTTTTACTCCTCGGATTTTTCGCTGAGACAGAGTATGTAAGCAAATTCTTCCCCAGCGAAATCAAAACCCAAGTTGTCGCCCATAGGGCAGGCGCAATTTTCGCACCTGAGAACACAATATCCGCAATCAATAGGTCTGTTCAAGATGGGGCAAATATGGCTGAAGTAGATGTGCAGCAACTCAAAGACGGCACACTGATTGTAATGCACGACTCAGACTTCAAACGCACAACCGGCAAAAGCCTAAAGGTCTGGGATGCAACGTATGAGGATGTGAAAAATCTTGACGCCGGCTCATTCTTTTCCGAGGAATTTAAAAACGAAAAAATCCCGACACTAAAAGAAATGCTCGCAGCGTCAAAAGACAAGATTAAGCTCATGATAGAGCTAAAGGCAACAGGTCGCGAAAAGAACTTAGTAGAGAAGACAATTGCAGAGATAAAAGAAGCAGGCATGGAAAAACAGTGCACAATTGCTTCAATGAGCTTGGTGCTGCTACAAGAGAGCAAGCAAATAGCACCGGAAATAGAAACGGTCTATATAACAGCCATGATGTTTTCCGGTCTCTACACAATGCAATTTGTGGACGGATACAGCGTTGAAACCAGCTTTTTGTCCGAGAACATCATTGTTCAGGCTCATGCAGATAACAAAAAGGTGTATGTGTGGACAGCCAATACAGACGAAAATATGAAAAAGATAGTCCGATTCGGCGCAGACGGCATAGTCACAGACAATGCCAAGCTTGCAAACTTTGTGCTTAAATTCGGGACAAGAGATTTCCTTTTAGAGGACTTAACAGAGCTTTTGTTCCCGGCAAAAAAATAGAATATAAACTGCAAAAACAGTTTTTTTATCCCCGTCTTCTAAAAAAGGCGGGGATAAAAATATTTATAATAAAATTCGCAAAACTTCAAATTTTTTGATTAAAGCATGGCAAAAACAGCATTTTGTATCCCCCCGGGGGGCTTGTGCTAAGTAGCGAAAGAAACTAAAATATTTATGTATAGAACATATACAAACTGCGAAATGGAAGTTTCGTAAGAAAAGCGGCGGAAAAGACTTTTTGCCGCAAAAAGAGAGGTAATGAAATGAAAAAAGCAAAGAAGTATATTGTTCTTTTCTTAGCTGCAGTAATGCTGCTCACGCTGCTTAGCGCATGTGGCGGCACTCCTGCAAAGCCCGCAGAGACAGCGGCAACAGGGGAGAAGGCACCGGAAGCACCAAAAACGAGTACACTCGTTTACGGAAGCGGAGACTACACCCGCATCAATCCCGCAATTGACGAACACGGAGAAATTAATCTCCTCCTGTTTGACGGACTTGCAGCACACAATGCAGAAAACGAAGTTGTCCCCGGTTTGGCAGAAAAATGGGACTATGATGATGCAAGTAACACCTACACCTTCCACATTCGCAAGGGAGTGAAGTGGCACGACGGCAAGCCCTTCACAGCAGAGGATGTCAAATTTACTATCGAAGCTATAATGAATCCTGACAACGAGTCGGAAATCGCTTCGAACTACGAAGAAGTCAGCGAAATCAAGGTTATTGACGAGCACACAATAGCCTTCACACTAAAAGAGCCCAACGTAGCATTCCAGGAATACATGACAATCGGAATACTACCCAAGCATCTGCTCGAGGGTCAGAGCATGCAGGAGAGCGACTTCTTCCGCAATCCCATAGGCACAGGTCCCTATAAGCTCAGCAAATGGGACAAAGGTCAGGCAATTACACTCGTGAAGAATGAAGACTACTGGAGAGGCGTACCCAAGATAGACACAATAGTTTTCAAAATTGTTGTTGACTATAACGCCAAGGCACTTCAGCTAAAGAGCGGCGAGCTTGATCTTGCGCAGCTCACCCCGAAGGATGCACAGGCTTTTGCCGGACAAGACGGTTTCACTGTTTACGACATGAAAACAGCAGATTACCGCGGAATACTCTATAACTTCAATAACAAATATTGGGATAAAAACCGCGATATAATTCCCGCAATTAACTTCGGAATAGACCGCGAAGCGATGATTAAGGCAGTAATATTGGGTCAGGGTCCGGCTGCATACGGTCCTCTGCAGAGAAACGTATTCGACAATCCTGATGTAGAGCACTATGACTACAATGTTGCAAAAGCAAAGGAACTGCTTGAAAAACTTGGCTGCAAAATGGGCACAGACGGCTTCTATGAAAGAGACGGCGAAAAACTCGGCTTTACAATCTCGTGCATGGCAGGAGATCAGGTCAGAATAGACATGGCTCAGATAGCAGCTCAGCAGCTAAAAGATATCGGAGTCGATGTAAAGGTTGAAGTCCCGGCAAAGATAGATTGGGCAAATCAGCAGGCTTTCTTAATAGGCTGGGGTAGCCCGTTTGACGCTGATGACCACACCTACAAGGTTTTCGGAACCGGCAAGGGCAGCAACTACAGCGCATACTCAAATAAATTGGTAGATGAGTATCTGACCAAGGCAAGACAGACCTCAGATACCGCCGAGCGTAAAAAGTTCTACGGTCTTTTCCAAGAAGAGCTTGCTAAGGATCCCGCATACACATTCTTCTGCTATGTAGATGCTAACTATGTGGGAGTTTCCTCAATATCCGGAATAGCAAAAGACACAGTCTTAGGACATCACGGTGTCGGAATATTCTGGAATGTATATGAGTGGACAAAAGGCTAAAACAGAATAACTCGTGAATTTTAAAGGGGCTAAGCTATTGTCAAGCAGGCAATAGCTTAGCTTTGTAAAGAGGGATACAATGTCAAACTTACTGGAAGTAAAAAACCTGTCAATAAGCTTCTGCACTCCATACGGAGAAGTTGAGGCTGTCAGAGATGTGTCTTTTGAGCTGCAAGAGGGGGAGATTCTCGCTGTTGTGGGGGAATCTGGTTGTGGCAAAAGCGTTCTCTGCAAGGCTATTATGAAGCTTCTTCCTAAGAATGCTAAATTAAAAGAAGGAACAATAAAGACTGCGGGTATAGATATAACAGCTTATAAAGAAAACGAAATGTGTCGCCTGCGCGGAAAACTGTTTTCAATGGTTTTTCAGGACCCGATGACCTCGTTAAACCCAACTATTCCGATAGGCAATCAAATAGCAGAGGCAGTTTTGGTACACAATCCAAAAATATCAAAAGCAGACTTAAACCGCAGAGTTATTGAGCTAATGGAGCTTGTAGGAATACAGGATGCTGATAACAGGCGCAAGCTCTATCCCTATAATTTTTCAGGAGGAATGCGTCAGCGCAGTGTAATGGCAATGGCGCTGGCGTCAAGTCCTAAAATTCTTTTTGCAGATGAGCCTACAACCTCACTTGATGTGACCATTCAGGCCCAGATACTGGACCTTCTCATAGATGTGCAGAGAAAACTAAATACAGCAACAGTTTTTGTGACCCATGATCTTGGAGTGGTTGCAAGGGTAGCAGACAGAGTTGCAGTTATGTACGCTGGGAAAATAGTGGAAATAGGAACAGCCGAGGAGATTTTCTATGACCCGAGACACCCGTATACCTGGGGTTTACTCAGAGCGCTTCCGGCGTATTCAAAAGGAAGTGACAGGCTATACACAATCCCGGGAACTCCGCCTTCTTTAATTGACCCTCCGACGGGAGATGCCTTTGCTTCTCGCAATGAATATGCACTGGAAATAGACTACAAAGAGGCACCGCCGATGTTTAAGGTAAGCGAAACCCACTATGCAGCAACTTGGCTTTTGTCTGAAAAAGCGCCTAAAATCGCTTCTCCTATGATAGGAGGGAAACATGGAAACTAAAACACTGGTAGAAATAAATAACCTTACACATCTTTTTAGGTTAACAAAAAGCGTGGCTATAAAGGCACTCAGCGATGTGAGCTTCAGCATTAATCAGGGAGAAATACTGGGAATAGTCGGGGAGTCAGGCAGCGGTAAATCGACATTAGCCCGCTGTCTTATGAATATCCACAAACCATATAAGGGCGAAATATTTTATAAGGGAATAAATATTTGCGACAAAAAGCAGTTTGCCGCAAACAAAAAAATGCTCCAAAAAAACAGGCAAATAATCTTTCAGGATTCAAACTCCTCACTCAACCAGAGGATGTCAATAAGGGAAATTCTCGCAGAACCTCTCGAAATACAAAAGCTCTTTAAAACTGCTGCAGAGAGAGAAGAGCATATGCGCTATCATATGTCTTTTGTAGGTTTAGAGCCGAGATTTTTAGACCTCTATCCTCCGGAAATATCGGGAGGTCAGCGGCAGCGTGTCAGCATTGCCAGGGCATTAGAGATGCGGCCTGAACTGCTTGTAGCAGATGAGCCTGTAGCCTCCCTAGATGTGTCAATACAGGCGCAGATAATAAACCTCTTTAAGCACTTGCAGGAGGAGCATCATTTTACGCTTCTGTTCATAGCGCACGACCTTGCTATGGTAGAGTTCTTATGCGACAGAGTGGGAGTAATGTATCACGGTCACTTAGTGGAGCTTGCCGAAACAAAGGAGCTGTTTAACAACCCCGTTCATGCCTACACAAAAGCTCTGCTTTCGGCTATACCCGTGCCCGACCCGAGAATAGAAAGAGGCAGAAAAATACTTGAATTTGAAGGTGTTGACATGACAGTCAGGCACGACTTCAACGACATAGGCAACGGGCACTTTGTCTTGCAGGATGAGGGGGTCACGGTATGAGAATAAACAGAAATCCACTTCTTTATATCACAAAGAAAATCCTCCTATTTTTAGTAAGCATATTGATACTATCAATCTTGGTTTTCTATATTTCCCGCAAAGCACCCGGGGATCCGTTAGTGTCATACTACGGAGACCGAACAGAAAAAATGTCTGCAGCGGAGCGACACAACACAATGGAGAGGCTCGGTCTCAACGACCCGATTCATATACAGTACATTAGATGGATAGAAAACGCAGCAAAGGGTAACTTTGGTATTTCCTTTAAGTATAAGCAAAATGTGTTGGAAGTCATCGAGGGCAGAATAACAAACACACTTATCCTCGGCGGCATAGGCTTTGTTCTAACATTTGTCTTTTCACTGCTGCTTGGTATTTTGTGTGCGTGGAATGAGGATAGCCTGCTTGATAGAATCGTCAGGCAGGTGGGCACCGCTTTCTCGTGCATACCCGAGTTTTGGTTTGCCCTTGTCTTAATACTTGTGTTTAGTGTCTCATGGGGAATACTGCCCAGCAGCGGGGCTTATTCAACCGGAATGGAAAATGATGTGCTAAACAGAATTCGCCATTTAATATTGCCTATGGCAGTCGTAATTTCAGGACATCTCTGGTATTACGCCTATATGATTCGAAATAAGCTGCTGGAGGAAGTCAGAGCAGACTATGTGCTGCTTGCAAAGTCAAAGGGGCTTACAAAGAAGAAAATAATGTTCAGGCACTGCCTTAGAAACATAATGCCGACATTCATAAGCATAATGGCAATATCAGTGCCGCATATTTTAGGCGGCACCTATGTAGTGGAAACAGTATTTTCATACCCGGGAATAGGCACACTATCCTATGAAAGCGCACGCTTTCACGACTATAACCTGCTCATGCTGCTCTGTATGCTTACAGGCATCGTTGTAATATTCTTTAATATCTTAGGTCAGGCAATAAACGAGCAAATTGACCCGAGAATCAAGGCAAATGAAGCGGTTGAAACATCGGAGGTGCTAAGCTATGACTGATAATGACTTTGTATTGGTCGGAATAAAGCCCATAAAGCTTCCGGAAACAATAAATCCACCTTGGTGGAGGGGAAGACCGCTTTTTTCAGCCGCTATTCTTGCTTTAATTATCTTAGGCTGCATTTTCGCAAACAGCATTATGACCAAAGACCCAACATTTATGGATCTTTTAAACTACTCCAAAGCTCCAAACAGTGAGTTTCTATTCGGCACAGATACATTGGGGCGAGATATTTTCTCCATGATTTGGTACGGCGGCAGAATATCACTTTTCATAGGAGTTGTAGCAACCCTCATTTCAACGACAATAGCAGTTATTTTCGGTTCCATAAGCGGACTTGCACCGGACTGGTTAGACACCCTTATGATGAGACTGACAGAGATATTCTTAAGCGTTCCGACTCTGCTTGTTGTAGTTATTCTGCAAGCGATTTTAGGAAAGGCAAACACAGTTTCAATTTCCATAGTTATAGGCGTAACAAGCTGGATGAGCATAGCCAAGGTGATTCGCACAGAGGTACGGCAGATTAGAAACAGCGAGTATGTAATAGCTTCGGGATGCATGGGCGGCGGCTTTTTCCACATACTCAGAAAGCACCTTGCACCCAACTTTGTATCCTCAATAATGTTCATGGTTGTAATGAATATAAGAACTGCAATAGTATCAGAATCAACTCTAAGCTTTATGGGCATCGGGCTACCGCTTGAAATAATCTCATGGGGCAGTATGCTCTCCCTCTCGGAAAAGGCACTGCTTTCAGGCTCATGGCACGTGATTTTAGTTCCCGGAGTTTTCCTCACCGTCACACTAATGTGTATAACAAATATCGGAAATTACCTGCGCAGTGAGGTCAACAGAAAAGAAAGTAACATGTAATAAAACAAAAAACAAAACCGGCAAGCCGATTTGATTTTTCGGCTTGCCGGTTTCACTATATTTAACATCAGCCAGCTATTTCCTCAAAGCTGTATTCCTTAGCATCGGGGTCAAAGGAGAAAACATAAGATTTTCTCGCCTCAACAGTAACTTCAAGCTTAGAAGGACCGTATGTGGTAGTTACTGTCTTATGCAAAAATTCCGTAGACGATGTTCAAAAGAATGCGATGAGGCTTAACTGAGTAGGTTTTTTTCAAACATTTTCATCCTTATATATAATAATTATTACTAAAAGCGGATAAATATCTTGAGTGCATTTATTTAGCGTGATACAATAACTCACAAGATAAGAAAAAAAGAAGAAGTATAAGGAGAACTATATGGAAGCTGCTGTTTGGATAATTGGACTTGCGATTGTTTTGATATTAAGAGGTATTTTGGTGTCACAGTTTCCTGCTGCGAGCGGAGCTATCACCATTGTCTTATACATGCTCTTATATGTTTTTTCGTCCGGCATAATTAATATGCTAAGAGCGAAAAACCCAAAATCTAAACCTGCAAGCAAAGTATCAGATCCGTTTAAGATACTAAAAGGACTTAACAAAGAAAATACAAACAGTAATCACATGCCTTTCGGCAACAGCTCGCGTGAGAGCGGATTTGACATATTCTCAAAAGACCGAAATAAGGGCAGCGGGATTGATTTTCCCTCAGCCAAAAAACGCACAGGCAGACACGACGACTTCGGGCTCGGCTCGAATGTCGGCACAAGCAAGAAGATGAAAGACAGCTACTGTGCAAGCTGCGGCTCCGCACTTTCCGATGATGACAAATTCTGCCAGTTCTGCGGAGCCAAGGTATAAAGCTATAAGAATTAGTAAAAATCAACTTTTTACAGAAAATAAAATAACAGAAAACAGAATGTGCTTCAACAAAAAACTCGTACTGCTTCAAAATTTTGTTAAATCTGACAATTTTATATTTAGCATCTAAACAGTATTTCTACGGCAAAAATCCTGCAAATTAATAATAAAAACTAAAAGAGGGTTATCAAAACTGATAACCCTCTTTTTGTATGCAAAACCACTGGCTAGGCCAGTGGTTCAAAAGAGCTTAAGCGATGAGGAAGAAATAAACACTCCCTTTGCAATATAATACAAGTGCGGTCTGTCAGCAGCACAAGAAAAATAGCAAAGGGAGGACATCA
>JAAZCZ010000072.1 GCA_012513005.1 Oscillospiraceae bacterium
GCCGAGTCTCCCCTTTGGCGGAAAATACAGAATCATTGATTTTCCGCTGTCAAATTGTGTTCACTCCGGAATTGAGGTTGTGGGTGTGCTTACTCAGTACAGACCACTCGTTCTAAACAGCTACATCGGAAGCGGTCAGGCATATGACCTAGACAGCTCTTCCGGTGGCGTTTTTATTCTGCCTCCGTATCTGGGTGCAAACGAAACAGGCTCATGGTTTTCCGGTACTGCTAATGCCATTTTTCAGAATTTGGATTTTATCGAGGAATTTGACGCTGAGAATGTGCTTATTTTATCCGGCGACCATATTTATAAGATGGACTACTCATATATGCTAAAAGAGCATATGGCGGCAGATGCAGACTGCACTATTTCTGTTATACAGGTGCCCATGGCAGATGCTTCGAGATTTGGCATATTATCCGTCGGTGAGGACGGCTTTATCACCGAGTTTGAGGAAAAACCGAAAAATCCCAAGAGCGACTTAGCTTCTATGGGCATTTACATATTCAAAAAATCTAAGCTCAAAGAATATCTGATTGCAGATGAAATTAATCCCAAGTCATCTCATGACTTCGGAAAAGATATTATACCCACAATGCTTAAAAACGGAGAAAAGCTATTGCCTTTCCGCTTTTCCGGTTACTGGCGCGATGTGGGTACTATTGAGAGTCTTTGGGACTCCAATATGGATATTCTATCTCATACATTGATTGACTTAGACGACCCGGACTGGCCGATTCTTGCCAGAAGCCCAATTACACCTCCCCACTATGCAGGAGACTGTGCCGAGATTACACACTCAATAATCAGTGACGGCTCTGAGGTTTTCGGCTGTGTTGAAAACTCTGTTTTATCACATTCAGCCTATGTTGGCGAAAATGCCTGTGTCCGATACAGCATTTTAATGCCGGGTGCCAGAGTTGAAGCCGGAGCGCAGGTTCTCTATTCTATTATCGGTGAGCACTGCACTGTTTCTCATAATGCGGAGGTAGGCTCACTTCCTACGGGCGCTTTGGATTGGAACGTGACTACCTGCGGACCCTTTACCACAGTAGGTCCCGGGGTCTGCGTTAAGGCGGGAGAGATGCTTTACGACTCTGTGTATTTAACTTCCGAGGAGGCCAAATCATGAATTTACACGGGATTATCTTTGCAGACAGACTTGCCCCCGAACTAAAAGAGCTTACCACTCCCAGAACAGCAGCTTCTCTTCCCTATGCCGGAAGATACAGGCTGATTGACTTTCCGCTCTCAGCAATGCAAAATGCGGGAGTGCATGATGTTGATGTTATAATGCAGAGGGATTTTCAGTCCCTTCTCGACCATGTGGGCAGCGGCAAGACATGGGATATGAGCAGAAGGCGCGGCGGGCTAAGGCTGCTGCCTCCCTTTGACTCAGCTGACACAGAGCGCGGCGGGCAGGGTACTATGGGTATTTTGCTCAGTATAAAAAATTATATCAGAGATATTAGACAGGATTATGTGGTGCTTTGCTCCGGTACATTGGCTGCTAATTTAGATTTGTCTGCTGTGATGCAAAGCCATCTTGATACAGGTGCCAGCGTGACTGCTGTATGCACAAATGTCATTCCCCCGGGCTCGCCCGCTAAACGCTTGATTGCTGATGAGAATAATTATGTTACAGAAATACCCCACGGTGTTTCGGACATTGGTCTTGCCTCGCTTGAAGTTTTTCTCATGTCCAAACAGACACTTATTCGCGCAATGGAAATTTGCAGTGAGGCAGGCTGCAGCTGCTCGCACTATTTTGCTCTTAGGGCTTTAATCGAGGAGGGCTGCGCAATCTCGGCTTTTATTCATGAGGGTTATGCAAAGCAGATACGCACAGTCTCTGACTACTACACATCAAGCATGGCACTGCTGGGTTCCGATGTACGCCGTGAGCTGTTCACAAGTGAAAGACCCGTGAACACAAAGGTTCGCTCTGATGTTGGAGCTTACTATGGAGATTCCGGCAAAGTAAGCAATTGCCTAATTGCTGACGGCTGCCGTGTTGAGGGCGAGGTTAAAAACTGCCTGCTGTTTCGCGGTGTTGTTGTTGAGCGCGGGGCATATTTGGAAAACTGCATTATTATGCAGGATTCTGTTGTGGGTGCCGGTGCCCGTCTTGCTCACGTTATTTCAGACAAGGACACACATATTACAGGAGGCACCTGCCTGCAAGGCAGCCCGGAAGAGCCGATACTTATCCCTAAGGCTACGGTTATATAGCCTAAATATTATATTAAATAAAAAAACTAAGGAAGATTTATGACAACAGGACAAATATCAAAAAACGATTTAAAAAGCGCAATAGAAGACAAGCTTAATTCTTTTTTCGGAGTTACAAGCGAAAACGCAACAGACGAGCAGGTGTTTCGTGCATCTGCGATGCTGATAAGAGAGCTTATGAGCCGACTTTTGGCATTTGAAAACACAAGCCCCCCCGATAGGCAGTTACATTATTTGTCTATGGAGTTTCTGCTTGGCAGAAGCCTTATGAAAAATGCATATAACCTGGGTATTGCTGAAGCCTTAACCGAAGCTTTGTCGGATATGGGTCGTGATGCTCGGGATATTTTTGAGACTGAGCCGGATGCCGGGCTGGGCAACGGCGGTTTGGGCAGACTAGCTGCCTGCTACATGGACAGCATAGCAGGTGAGGAAATACCCGCTTTGGGCTATTCGCTTTGCTATGAGCTCGGAATGTTTAAGCAGGAAATTAAAAACGGGGCTCAAACCGAAGTGGCAGATGATTGGAGAGCCTCGGCTGAGAGCTGGCTTATTCCGAGATACGAGGACTCTGTTGAAATTAAGTTCGGCGGCAGGGTTGAGGAGACCTGGGATTACTTTGGTAACTGCCACTCAGAGCTCAAAGACTATCACACAGTTTTAGCAGTTCCCCGTGATATGCTCATATGTGGCGCCGGCGGTAACAGAGTCAATACTCTGAGGCTTTGGGAGGCGCACAGCAAAATCTCGCTTGATATGTTTAAATTTGCTGACGGTGCTTATATTCAGAGCGTTGAGCAAAGGGCTATGGCAGAGATTATTACAAAGGTTCTTTATCCTGCCGATGACCACATTGAGGGCAAAACCCTGAGACTAAAGCAACAGTATTTCTTTGTGTCTGCAACTGCTATGGACATTGTGAGAAAGCACAGAAAGGCAAGAGGCGATGTTCGCAGCTTTGCAGAGCACAATGTTATTCATATAAATGACACCCATCCAACTATGATTATTCCCGAGCTTATGCGAATTTTCATGGACGAAGACGGGCTCGGTTGGGACGAGGCTTGGAGCATAGTTTCAAGCTGTGTTGCTTATACAAACCACACTGTTATGTCTGAGGCATTAGAGTGCTGGCCGCAGGGCTTAATCCAGAGCCTGATTCCCAGGATTTTTGATATTATCAGTGAAATAAACCGCAGATACAGATGCTATCTGTCTGAAAAGTTCTGCGGCGATATGGAAAAGGTTTCGCGCAATGCCGTTATTGTTAACGGACAGATTAACATGGCTAACCTATGTCTTTCCTGCTGCTTTAAGGTAAACGGGGTATCCAAGCTTCACGGCGATATTCTCAAAAATGAGCTTTTTAATGATATTTTCAATATCTCACCCAATAAATTCACATATGTAACAAACGGAATAGACCACAGACGCTGGCTAGCCCAGGTTAACCCGTCTCTTGATTTGCTGCTAAAAGAGCTGCTCGGCTATGATTATCTTAAAAGACCTGAGGAGTTTACTCGCCTGCTCAGCTTTGCCGATGACAAAGAGGTTTTACATCGCCTTATTGAAATTAAGGCTCTAAACAAGCAGAAGTTTTCGGACTTTATTCTAAGAGCCCAGGGTAGCGTTCTTTGCACCGAGCCTATATTCGATGTTCAGGTAAAAAGGCTGCATGAGTACAAAAGACAGCTCATGTGTGCAATGCTGATTGTGCATCTGCAAAACACGCTGAGAGATAACCCCGGCATGGATTTTAAGCCCCGAACATTTATTTTTGCAGCCAAGGCAGCTGCCGGCTATAAGACGGCAAAGCGCATTATTGAGCTTTTATGTTCAATTTCCGATGACCTCGATAGAGATCCCGTTTGCAAGGGCAGGCTCAGCCTTCTATTTGCCCAAAATTACAGGGTTTCGGTTGCGGAGTCTCTGATTCCCGCGGCGCAGGTATCGGAGCAGATTTCAACAGCAGGCAAAGAAGCCAGCGGCACCGGCAATATGAAGCTTATGATGAACGGCGCTGTAACTATCGGCACCTTAGACGGAGCTAATGTTGAGATGTATGAACGCTTGGGCGACGATAACATGTATCTCTTTGGGCTTAGGGCAAATGAGGTAGCAAAGCTTAAAAAATGCTACAATCCCTTGGAGCTTAGTCGAGAGAACCATGATATTTTCAGGGTACTTCAGCGTTTTAACTCAGGCATGGCAGACGGCAAGTGCTACTCTGACCTTGTTTCCGGTCTTGTTTACGGCGGGGATCCCTATATGCTGATTGCAGATTTCCCGGCTTATGTCGAGACTCATAACAGGTTATATCATGATATTGAGGATAAATTTAAGCTGGCTAAGCTTTCTCTTTCTAACATTGCCCAAAGCGGAGTCTTCGCAGCAGACAGAGCTGTCAGAGAATACGCAGGGGATATTTGGAAAATATAACCGGTAAAAATAATATAAAAATATTTTTTATTTTGATGCGATAAAAACGCTCACTTATGCGTTATATGGTAAAGAAGCACTTTATTCCCCATTAATTTGCTTTTTACCCTTATTATCATTTCCCCTACAAACATGGAAAAGCGGCAAGCAACATAGCTTGCCGCTTTTTCCAATCCTGCGTTATTACAGCAAAATTCGCTGTTCTTAGATTCTTTATAGTCTGTTAACAGTATTTTTATGGATTTGTAGTAGAATGATACACTCAGAAAAATGTTTAGTTTAAGCTTATTCTGAATTTATTGCTTGAGGTGATGTGTTTGAGTACTGACGATAAAAACAGTAAAAATAATATTAATAAAAAAGCAAAACGAAAATCTCGCAAGCTTGCAGTTACTATTACGCTGCTGCTTGCTGTTTTGCTGACGGGGGTACTTGTGTTTAAATTTTTTATAAAGCCGCCTCCCATGCCTAGTGCGGGGCTGCATAATCCGACTGTACAAAATTCCGGCAAAAATGCCGAAGCTAATACCCAAACTCCCACACCCGAAAAATCAGGCACATCGGATACTTCTTCCATTTTTGGCAAGGGCGGAGAGTATCACACCTTTGTTGTCGTCGGCAGAGATAAGTACGGCTCTAACACCGATACAATTATGATAGTGAGATTTGATACTAAAAATCACAAAATAAATGTCGTGAGTGTGCCCCGGGATACGCTTGTAAATATTCCCGAAACCAACAAGCGGGTAAATGCCCTCTATGCTTACGGCAAATTAGCAGACGGCAACGGACCTAAAAGGCTTATGCAGGGTCTGCGCGATATACTCGGCTTTGAAATAGGCAACTATGTTGTGGTTGACCTTGCTGCCTTTGAGCAGATTGTTGATGCTGTCGGCGGCATTAAGTATAATGTTCCGGTTGACATGCATTATTCAGACCCGGAGCAAGGACTTGAAATTAACCTAAACCGTGGTGAGCAGCTGCTTAACGGGAAAAACGCCCTCGGCGTTGTGCGTTTTAGAGCGGGATATGCTAACGCCGATATAGGCAGAATTGCAACTCAGCAAGATTTTCTCAAAACTGCCGCAAAGCAGATGCTCAGCTTAGGCAATGTTCCCAATTTGCCCAAGATAATAAATATCTTAATCAAAAATGTTGAAACTAATCTTACAGGCTCTAACATTGCATTCTTTGCAAAGGAACTGCTTAAATGCAAGGCTGATGACATTAATTTCTATACCCTGCCTTTTGATTTAAATCCCGAGGGAATCTATGTGCTGATTAGAATTTCTGACTGGCTCGATATTGTAAATGCTCATCTAAATCCATTAAGCGATAAGGTTACCGAGGCTAATGTCGATATCATTACCAAAGTAAACGGGCAGTTTTATTCCACAACTGGAAAATATGCAGGTAGCTGATGCAGCCTGGTCAAAAAGTGCATATTTTGCCCCGGAATAGATAATTATCGTTATATGACCAAAAAATCCACGCGTTTTACTTGAATTAACACGGAGCATAGTGTAATATTACTTGATGCTCCGTATTTTTATTTATTAGATATATTTTGATTTTGTATAGGATGTGAAGTCCGTGAAACTATCCGGCAGTAACAAAAACGGCAAGAGAGAGGCCGTAAAAAAGGACATAGAAAAAAGCGCTGATGTGGCAAACAGCGGTAAGCAGAAAAGTAGCGCAAAAAAATCCAAGCTAAGATCTGCACTGCCTATTATTATTCTCTCTGTGCTTATAGTTTTGTTTGCAGCGTTTGCACTATTTAAAATGTGGGTGACACCTCCTCCTATGCCGTCTGCCGGTCTTAATAAGCCCGTTACCCCGAGCCCTAACCCGAGCGCCGCCGTTGTTGCCACCCCCTCTCCGACCGCTGAGCTTACTCCCAGCCCTACCCCAAACGATGAGCAGGCAGGCGCAAGCTACACATTTGCTGTTGTCGGCAGAGATAAGGGCGGCTCTAATACTGACACTATCATGATAGTAAAATTTGATACTGCAAATCACAAGATAAATGTTGTGAGCATTCCCCGCGACACACTTGTAAACGTAGCCGAGGAAAACAAGAGAATTAACACCCTCTATCATTACGGTAAGATGGCTGACGGAGACGGTCCTAAGAGACTTATGCAGGGTCTGAGCGACATGCTTGGCTTTGAGCTCGGCAATTATGTAATAGTTGACCTGAAAGCTTTTGAGGATATTGTTGATGCAATCGGCGGTATTACTTATAACGTGCCCGTTGATATGTTCTATAACGACCCGTATCAGGGCCTTTATATAGGAATCAGAAGGGGTGAGCAGCTGCTATCCGGTGCCGAGGCACTTAAAGTTGTACGGTTTAGATCCGGTTATATTAACGCCGACATCGGCAGAATAGGCACTCAGCAGGACTTTCTGATGACTGCCGCAAAGCAGGTGCTCAGCATAGGAAATATTCCTAATCTGCCTAAAATTATTGAGATTCTTACAAGTAATGTTGATACCAATTTGACAAATGCCAATATTGCTTATTTTGCGACTGAACTATTAAAGTGCAAGTCTGAGGACATTTCTTTCAATGTTATGCCGTATAATGTAAATGACGAAATATATCTTACCATCAACATTCCCGAATGGCTGGCAATGATTAATTCCTACTTAAACCCCTACTCAGAGCAAGTGACGGAGCGTAATGTGAACATCATCACAAAAACAGCAAACGGATTTTACTCCACAACCGGCACATATGCGAATCTGACAGGAAACAGCACAAGCTTTAACGGCTTTATAAAAGGCTCATAACAATAATTATATTTTTACACTTTCTTCGCAAATTTAGTGTTATACTGCAATCTATACAATAAAGTGACGGCATAATACGCCTGTCACTTTATTTTTTAATCAAAAACGACAATAATTGTTAGCAAATTGTGATATCGCTAGACATTTTATATAATTAGATATAGAATGTAATTTCGATGGAACATTAATAATAATATGATAGTCTAATAAGCAACTTTATTAAATGAAGGTGTAGATTTTATGAAACTTACCGGCAACAAAAGAAATAAGCAGCCGGCGCCTGAAAAAAATCCTAAGGCGTCACCCGCTAAAAATAACGAGGCTTCCGGCAAAAAGGCAGACCCTGCAAATAGCATTGAGGGAAAGCCTAAAAAGCGCCGTGTGCCTGTTCCCGTAATTGTTATTTGCTCTATACTGGGCGTTATTCTTTTGGGCTTCGGGGTATTTAAGCTCTGGCTTCAGCCGCCCCCCATGCCCTCCCCCGGTTTATACAAGCCCACAACTCCCACTCCGGCATCCTCAGCGGCGCCCTCCGAGACTCCTGCGGAAACCGAAGCGCCGGCAGAGCTTCCCGGGAAAATATACACATTTATCGTTGTGGGTCGCGATAAGGTCGGTGCCAACACCGACACCATGATGGTTGTACACTTTGATACAACTGCCCACAAGCTAAATGTGGTGAGCATACCTCGTGACACCTTGGTAAATATACCCGAGAATGTGAAAAGAGTTAACACGCTCTATGCCTACGGCAAAAACAGAAACGGTGACGGTCCTGCACGCTTAAAAGAGGGGCTTCGTGACATACTTGGCTTTGAGCTTGGAAACTATGTTATTGTTGACCTTAGGGCTTTTGAAGAGATAGTCGATGCTATTGGCGGAGTTACTTATAATGTCCCCATAGATATGTTCTATGATGACCCGTATCAGAATCTGCACATAGCCATCAGAAGAGGCGAGCAGCTTCTCTCCGGTGCCGAGGCACTTAAGGTTGTTAGATTTAGAGCCGGATATGCAAGTGCAGATATTGGCCGCATTGGCACACAGCAGGACTTTCTAAAGGCAGTTGCAAAGCAGCTTCTCACAGTTGGTAACATTCCCAACCTGCCGAAAATAATTGATATATTGACATCTAATGTTGAAACCGATTTAACCGCTGCTAATATAACCTATTTTGCTACCGAGCTACTAAAATGCAAGGCTGAGGACATTACCTTCAATACCCTGCCTGCCGACTACACGGCAAATATCGGCGGTTTTTCCTATGTCAGCATTTATATACCCGAGTGGCTTGATATGGTTAACACATATTTAAACCCCTATCCGGAAAAGGTTACTGAAGCTAACGTAAATATTCTGACTAAAACCAAAAACGGTTTTTACTCCACAACCGGCACTGTTGCCGGCGGTCCGGGCTCATTTTTAACGCTTGAGGCGTATTTAAAGGCCTCCGGAGCAGATACACCTGCTGCTACCGACGCACCTCCTGCTGAGGGTGGCGGAGGCGAGGCTCCTCCCGCTGAAGGTGGCGGAGGCGAGGCTCCTCCCGCTGAGGGTGGCGGAGGCGAAGCTCCTCCCGCTGAAGGCGGCGAAGGATAAGCTTTGTATTAATATAATATTTAAAACTGTGCCGAGGCTTTTGTTTCGGCACAGTTTTTATTTGCTTTTGCTTGCTCAAATCGAACATTCGGGGTATTATTATAGGGTATTATTGGCTTATATAAGCCGAGAGAGGAAAGCCTTTTGAAAACTAACGAACAGGTACTTAAAATAATAAGTCTGCTGGAGGAAGCTTACCCACTGGCTGACTGTACACTCGACTGGGATAAGGATTATGAGCTGCTTTTTTCTGTGAGGCTGGCAGCTCAATGCACAGATGAGCGGGTCAACAAGATTACTCCCGCACTTTTCGAAAAATATCCGAGCTTAGAGGCATTTGCGGAGGCTGATGTTGCGGATGTTGAAAAGCTAATTCACTCCTGCGGCTTTTTTAGGACAAAGGCGAGGGATTTAGTAAATGCCTCCGCTATGATATTAAAAAACTTTGGTGGCAAGGTCCCTGATAATATGGAAGATCTTTTGACTCTCCCGGGGGTGGGCAGAAAAACCGCTAACTTAATATTAGGCGATATTTATTCTGTTCCCGGCTCTGTTGTTGTTGACACTCACTGCATCAGGCTGTCTAACAGAATCGGGCTTGTACATAATCTTAAAAATCCCGAAAAAATTGAAAAAGAGCTGCGTGCAATACTGCCACCCGAAAAATCTTCTGACTTTTGTCACAGGCTGGTTTTGCACGGTCGCGCCGTCTGCCCTGCCGGTACACCGCGCTGCGGAAAATGCACAATTGCGCCCTACTGCTCCTATGCTACGGGGGGTATTTAAAATGAAAAGACCGTTAGCAGATGAAATTAGACCCTCTTCTATTTCAGAAGTTGTCGGGCAGAGCCATATTTTAGCTGAAAATGCCCTGCTTTCGCGGATAATTAAGTCAGGTAACATACCGAATATGATATTCTACGGACCATCCGGCACCGGCAAGACAACCGTTGCCAATATTATTGCAGCCAGCACAAAGAGAACCCTGCACAGATTAAATGCCACTACCGCTTCTCTTGCTGATATTAAGGCTATTATCTCTGAGCTTGATACTTTTTTATCCCCGGGCGGAATACTGCTATATTTAGATGAGATACAGTATTTTAATAAAAAGCAGCAGCAAAGCCTGCTCGAGTTTATTGAAGACGGCAGAATTACACTGATTGCATCTACTACCGAAAACCCGTATTTTTATATTTATAATGCAGTGTTAAGCCGAAGCAGTGTTTTTGAGTTTAAGGCTGTGACGCCCGAGGATATGCTGCCTGCCGTGAAGCGGGCTATATTATTTCTTGAAAATCGCGATAGTGTATCGATTATACTGGAGGATAAGGCAATAATGCGTATTGTTTCTGCCTCCGGCGGAGATGTGAGGAAGGCTATTAACGCGGTGGAGCTTCTATATGATGCTGCTGAGCGAAAAGACGGCGTTATTAACATCAGCCTAGCTGATGTAGAGTCAGCTACTTCCCTATCCGCCATGAGATACGACCGAGACGGAGATGAGCATTTTGACCTGCTCTCGGCACTGATGAAATCTCTGCGCGGCTCTGATCCCGATGCCTGCATGCACTATTTAGCAAGGCTGCTTGAAGCGGGTGATTTAATCGGGGTCTGCAGACGCCTTTTGTGCTCTGCCTCTGAGGATATAGGTCTTGCTTACCCCATGGCTGTGCCTATTGTTAAAGCCTGTGTTGACTCTGCTATGCAGCTTGGTCTGCCCGAGGCAAGGCTGCCCCTATCCGAAGCTGCAATCTTGCTGGCTACTGCTCCTAAGTCAAATTCTGCCATGCTCGCAATTGACGCAGCTGCCGCTGATATTAAAGCCGGTAAAATAGGGCCTGTACCACGAGAGCTGCAAAATGTGCATGCTGACGGCACCGGCTTTGAGCGTGAGCAGGGATATAAATACCCACACAATTTTGAAAACCATTGGACCTATCAGCAGTATCTGCCTGACTGTGTTAAAGACAGTATTTACTATGAATACGGTGACAACAAAACAGAGCAGGCTGCCCGTGCATACTGGGACAAGATTAAGGATAAGTAGCTTATGGATATTAAAGTCGGAGATATACTGAATATGAAAAAGCAGCACCCCTGCGGCAGTGCTGCTTGGACTGTTTTGCGCATCGGGGCTGATTTTAGGCTCAGATGCACAGGCTGCGGGCATGAGGTCATGGGCTCGCGCAAAAATTTTGAGCGAAATATTAAAACTGTAGTAAGAGATGGAGAACTAATTAATAAAAAAGACCTAGTCTAGTCTTTGGGATTATACTCTTGCCCTATAGCTTATAATACGGAGATTTATTATGATAACAGAAGAAATAAGAGCGCAGCTTTTTTTGCTAAAAGACGAAAAATACGCTGATTTTCAGAGAAAATTAATACCGACAGTGAAGGACACAAAAATCATTGGTGTTCGCACGCCTGCAATCAGAAGCTATGCTAAGGAAATTATAAAAAGAGAGGATATAGGTGATTTTCTCTCTGATTTGCCGCACAAATATTATGATGAAAATCAGCTTCATGTTTCTCTTTTATGTCTTATGCGTGATTTTGACAGCCTTATTGCCCTTGTTGAGGAATTTTTACCGTATATAGATAACTGGGCGACCTGCGATTCTCTATCACCCAAGGTTTTTAAAAAGCATCGTGAAAAGCTGCTTTTATATATAAATAAGTGGATAAAAAGCGAGCACAGCTACACTGTTCGCTTTGCAATCGGAATGCTTATGGAGCATTTTTTAGACGAAGACTACAAAGACCTGTATCCTCAAATGGTGGCTAAAATAAAAAGCGATGAGTACTATATCAACATGATGATTGCATGGTACTTTGCAACAGCACTTGCAAAGCAGCACGATGCGATTTTGCCTTTTTTGGAAAATGCCGTTTTGCCTGTTTGGTGTCACAACAAGACTATACAAAAGGCAGTCGAGAGCTATCGCATTACTGCAGAGCAAAAGGAATATCTCAAAACTCTGCGAAGGCGTCTAAAATAGAGCTAAGAAATTCACATTTTCTTAATGAAGTGTTGCATCAGTCGGTTTATAATTATGTATATATTATCAAAGGAGAGATAAGATGAGCATATATGATTATTCGGTAATAAATCCCCAAAACGAGGAAGTTTCACTCGAGAACTTCAAAGGCAAGGTACTTCTTATTGTGAACACTGCGACAGGTTGCGGCTTTACCCCGCACTACAAGGATTTGGAAGAGATGTATGAAAGCTTTAGTGACAGGGGCTTTGAGATACTAGATATCCCCTGCAATCAGTTTGCCGGGCAGACCCCCGGAACAGACGATGAAATACATGATTTTTGTCAGCTTCATTACAATACACAGTTTCCGCAGATGAAAAAGAGCGATGTTAACGGCGAAACTGAGCTGCCTTTATATACCTACCTTAAATCTCAAAAGGGCTTTGAGGGCTTCGGAAAGGGTCCTAAGGCACTGCTTATGAGCGCAATGCTGAAAAAAATCGATAAAAACTACAAGAATAACCCTGATATTAAATGGAATTTCACCAAGTTCTTGGTAGACAGAAACGGCAATGTTGTTGCCAGATTTGAGCCTACACATGATATGAAGCTTGTGTCTAAGGCTGTACAGGAGCTGCTGTAACATAGGTTCACAGTAATTGCAAATTGCAAAAACACAAAAGGCTGTTCGGATCTCCGAACAGCCTTTTTATTATTTGTGATGCTAAATATTTTTAGTCCTGAACATAGATTTTCTGCGGGTGAATAATGCTTCTCGGACAAACTTTTGCGCAGGTTCCGCAGCCGGTGCATTTATCGTAGTCGATAACTGCTATGTTATTTTCGACCACAATAGCTTCGTGCGGGCATTCGCGCTGACATTTCATACAGGCTATGCAGCTGGCATCACAGACCTTGCGCTTGGCAGCGCCCTTGTCTGTTGAACGGCAGCCCACCAAAACCTTCTGCTCATAGGGGACTTTTTTGATTATTCCCTTGGGGCAGGCTTCGGCGCATGCCATACATGCCACGCATTTTTCACGGTCTACCTCTGCTACTCCGTTTACAATGTTCATTGCTCCGAACATGCAGGCATTGACACAGTTACCGAGACCGATGCAGGAAAATTGGCAGAGCTTAGGTCCCTTGTTGCCGAATCTCATAGCAGCTAAGCAGTCTGCAGGTCCCTCGTATTCAAACAGCTTTTTTGCCTTTTCGCTTGAGCCTGAGCAAGGTACGAACGCCACATATTTGGCTTCTGCGCTATTATCTAAGCACATGATTTCGCAGATTTTTTCTGCAGATTTAGAGCCGCCGGGTGAGCATAGATTGGGGGCAGCGCCTTCGAGAACTACTGCCTGTGCATAGGCATCGCAGCCGGGAAAGCCGCAACCGCCGCAGTTTGCGCCTGCTAAGGCAGATCTGACTTCAGCGATTCTCGGGTCCTGCTCTACATGGAACACCTTTGCGGCAAAGGCTAAGACTGCGCCGAAAACAGCACCCATGACGCCTAAAACTAAGATAGCATATAGTATATTTTCCATTTAGCTACCTCCTCAACCTAACTTCATGCCGCTAAAGCCCATAAACGCAAGTGCAAGAAGACCTGCTGTTACTAAGGCTATCGGGAACCCCTCGAAGCTCTCGGGGTACTCTGCAAACTGAACCCTCTCTCTGACACTGGCAAAGAGAACTATGGCAAGCATGAAGCCGAGTCCGCCTGTAATGCCGTAGGTTACGCTCTCTATAAAGTTGTATTTATACTGAACGTTTAGAAGAACAACACCGAGTACAGCGCAGTTTGTTGTTATAAGCGGCAGATATATGCCGAGGGCATTATACAGAGATGGGATTGATTTTTTAAGGAACATCTCAACCAGCTGAACGAGTACTGCAATTACAAGAATGAATGCAAGTGTGTTCATGTACTCTAAGCCGAGATTTCTGAGCAGACCGTCTACAACATAGCATATTGCCGATGCAAGTCCCATAACGAAGGTGACGGCGATTCCCATGCCGACTGCCGTATCTACCTTTGTTGAGCAGCCGAGGAACGGGCAGCATCCCAAGAACTTGGAGAATATGAAGTTGTTTATTAATATGGCCCCAATTGAAATGGAGATTACTGATGCTAACATTATGCGGCCACCTCCTCATCGACTAATACCTTGGCGGCTCTAAGCGCTTTTTCCTTTTTCTCGTCGGCCTTGCGCAGTGCAAACTGCATTGCGGCAAGCAAAACTGCAAGAGTTAAAAATCCGCCGAAGGGCATGATTAGTATTGTGGCGGCATACTCACTTGAAAATACCTGTATTCCCGAGCCTGAACCGTCTAATGTGAGGCGCAGTGCGCCCTGTGACACATCGAGTAGTCCTCCGCCAAAGGAACCGTTGCCGAGCAGCTCACGAACTATGCACATTAATACTAGTGTTACTGTGTAGCCTATGCCCTGGAAAATACCGTCGAAAAATGAGGGTATTACAGGCTCGTTCTGGCAAAACGCTTCGGCTCTTCCGATTATTATGCAGTTAACGACTATGAGCGGAATAAACACGCCCAAGGAAGCTGACAGCGCCGGAACAAATGCCTGCAATAACAGGTCTACTATTGTGACGAAGCCGGCTATGACAACTACGAAAATCGCAATTCTGATGTCGTTCGGAATAATCTTTCTCATTGCGGAAATAACAACATTGCAGCAGGTAAGAATTATAAGCACCGATATGCCCATTCCGATACCGTTAAACAAGGTGGTTGTTATTGCCATTGTTGAGCACAAACCGAGTCTTTGTACTAAAACCGGGTTGTTGTCTATAAGACCGTCTCTAAATTGTTTTTTAATACTCATGGCAGCCTCCTTAACCCAAAGCGACTACAGCTGCTATGGCTGTGTTAACTGAATCTACAATCGCCTGTGAGGAAATCGTTGCGCTTGTGATGGCTTCTATTGTGCCGCCTGCATTTTTAAGTGCTGTGCCTTCCTCTGCACCGACAAATTTTGCCCTAAAGCCCTCTTCTGTAATTCGGGCTCCGAGTGAGGGGGTCTCGCTGTGGCTGATTACCGAAACGCCGGTAGCCTTGTGCGAACTGTCAACACCTACAACTGCCGTGATGTTGCCCTGTGCCCCCGAGAATGTCATTTCAACAACATATCCCTCTTCGCCGGCTTTTGAGATTGTGTCTACTGTGGGGAATGAAGCTTTATCAAACTCCGTTACTTCCACATAGTCGCCTTCAAAGGGCAGAACTTCATTATATGCCTTTGCGGTTGCCTGCTGCTTCTGCTCTTTTATTCTGTCTGCAGTCAGTGAGTTTGTGTATCCCAAAACTCCGGAAGTGAGTGCAGATACTAAAAACAGGATAAGTGTCAGGCGAAGAATTTGGCTTTTGGACTTCTTCTTTTCTTTCATGATGCCGCACCCTCCTTTGCCTTTTTCTTTTCTGCTGCCAGTTTTGCCTTCTCTTCCTTAACATCAGCAGCCGAAACACCGAATTGACGGCGACGTGTGAGCGCGTCAATCGCCCAAGCGCAGGTGTTCATTATTAATATAGCGTAGGTTGCACCCTCGGGATAGCCGCCGTAGTAGCGTATCAGAACTGTAATTAAACCGCAGCCGACGCCGTAAATAAGCTGACCCTTAGGGGTTACCGGGCTGGATGAATAGTCTGTTGCCATAAAGAAAGCAGCCAGTACAAGTCCGCCGGAAGCAAGGTTCAAAAGTGTCCAGTTTAAGCTGTCGTAGCCTTCTTTACCCAATGCGAATGTCAATACCGCAAAGGTTCCGAGATAAGCCAGAGGGATTCTCCATGTTATTACCTTGCGGATAAGCAGGTAGCAGGCACCGAGAAGTACCGCTATTGTGCTGATTTCACCGATACATCCGGGGATATAGCCTATCAGCATGGATTTAAGATTATAATATGCAGGTAGGGCATCTGAGCCGTAGAGGGAAGCAAGCGGAGTTGCCATTGTTGTGCCGTCTACTACACCTGCAAGTGCGGATGGCACCATCCACCTTGTCATAAATGCTGCATATCCTGCTGTTAAGAACGCTCTTCCTGCTAAGGCGGGGTTTAAAAAGTTTTTGCCTATGCCGCCGTAGAGCTGCTTTACTACTATTATTGCAAAGAATGCGCCGATAACGGGCATCCACCAGGGGCTGCTTGCAGGCAGTACGCATGTAAGCAGAAGACCTGTGACCACAGCTGAGAGATCCCCCACTGTGTTTGTCTTTTTCATGAGCTTTTCGTATGCCCACTCAAAAAACACGCAGGAAATAACCGAGGACGCAAGAACTATTACCGCTCCCGTTCCGAACATCCAAATACCCATTCCGATTGCGGGCAAAAGGGCTATGATTACATCAAGCATTATTGAACGGGTGTCTCTTTTTACTCTGACAATCGGGTTTGATGTTACCTTGTAGAGTCTTTTCTCTTCCATTACGCCTTGGCCTCCTTTCCTGCCTTGGCTGCCTTTTGGGCTGCCTGTGCACGAAGTTTTTCCGCTGCCTTCTTTGCGTTAAGCATCGCTTTGCCTTGCTTGAAGGTATGTGTAAGCGGCAGTCTGCCGGGGCAGCCGTATGAACATGAGCCGCATTCGAAGCAGTCCATTACATGGTATTGTTCCATCTTCCTAAAGTCCTGCTGCTTTACATACATATACATAAATACAGGCTCAAGCTTCATGGGGCAGTGCAGTACGCAGTTGCCGCATCTGATGCAGACAGGCTCTTCTTTTTCTCTGTTTTCGTCTGCACTGAATACTAAAAGTCCCGAAGCACCTTTTACGCTGCCTGCTGAGTCATCTGCCACGCAGATACCCATCATAGGTCCGCCCATGCAGATGCGCTCAGGCTCTTTTACAAAGCCGCCCGCTTCAGCAAAAATGTGAGAAAGCGGAGTGCCGAATCTGACCAGAAGGTTGGAAGCCTTTTCAAAGCAGTCGCCTCCCACAGTCACAACACGCTCAATCGAGGGCATGCCTTCATAGCATGCGCGGTAGATTGTGTATGCGGTGTAGGTAGACACAACATTGCAGCCGACTCCGGAGGGAATCCCGCCCGGCTTGACTTCTCTGTTTGTGTTGGCTTTAACCTGCATTTTCTCTGCGCCCTGCGGATATTTTACTTCCTCGGGTACTATTGTAATACCGTATTTTTCGGGCTCAAGAGAGTTTAGAAGGTCAATTGCGTCCTGCTTATTTTTCTCTATTCCGTAGAGAATTTTTTCAAGCCCGTGAGCTTTTCTTATAAGCTCTATTCCCTTCATAAGCTCCACAGGATGCTCTAGCATTGTTCTGTGGTCTCCGCTTAAATAGGGCTCGCACTCAGCTCCGTTAATTATAACGGTGTCGACCTTGCCGCGGGCTCCGGCAATTTTAAATGCAGTCGGGAACATAGCACCGCCCATACCGACGACGCCTGCTTCACGAATGCGCTTTATTATTGCCTCAGGGTCATTTAGCTGCTCCTCTGTTAGGGGCACAAGGTCCTCACAGGGAGTATCCTTAAAGTCGTTTTCGATGACAACGGATAATATCATGTCTCCGAGCATGTGTCTGCGCGGTTCGATAGCCTTAACTACTCCCGAAACAGAAGCATGCACCGGGGCTGATACCGGCGCCTCATCGTAGCCAATTAATTGGCCCATTTTAACGACATCTCCCACACTGACTGTGGGCTTGTTCGGCACGCCTATATGCTGAATCAGCGGGATCACGACCTCTTTAGGAGGAGCTATGGTCCGTACAGGCGATTTGCTGGCGGTTTTTGCATAATCAGGGTGCACCCCGCCGTAATACTTATAGGGCATTAGCATCACCTCAAAACATTTTCACCACCCAATGTTATCACAATTGCCTAATTATGTCCATACTGTTAATGCCATTTTTATTAAGAAAACGCCTATTTTTTTGACTATTTGTTAACAATATTGCGAATATCTTAACAAATTTTGGTTTTTTATTTTCTGATTAATGCAGGGTTTGGACTCTGCTTTGCAGATTTAATTATGCCGATAAAAAGACATTTTATCCCCTTTTCTGTTCTGGTTTAACCGACTTTGTATAAAATATTGCATTATTCCTCTTAACAAACAATGCAAAATGATGTAGAATATATCTTGCTTTATTATGCGTTCATTTCGCTTGCAGCCAAAAAGCTGTGAGTAATACATTATGGAGGATATCCATATGCTGACAAAGTGGGGCGAGAGCCTCGATATTGAAAACGTTCTGCCCGAGTACCCGAGACCCCAGCTTGTGAGAGGTAGCTATTTGAACTTAAACGGCGCATGGGAATATGCCGTTACCGGTGACAAGGATACTTCGCCTGAATTTGAGGGTGAGATAATAGTACCCTTTGCCATAGAGTCTGCGCTCTCAGGAGTAGGTCGCGCATTGGGCGCTGATGAGTATCTCTGGTACAGGCGTGATATTGTTTTCCCCGATAATTTTAATAAGGGAAGAGTTATACTGCACTTTGGCGCCGTTGACCACACTGCCAGAATATGGGTGAATGGCGAGGATGTCGGCACACATATGGGCGGATATCTCGCTTTTTCCTATGACATAACCGATTTTTTATCGGATGTGAACACTATTTTGATTCGTGTGAATGATGATACAGACAAGACTTGGCGGGCAAGAGGAAAGCAAAAGCTAAAGCCCGGAAAGCTTTGGCACAGTGCTGTTTCCGGAATCTGGCAAACTGTTTGGTGTGAAAGCGTTCCGATGAACTATATTAAAGACATTTTTATTGCCCCGGTTTTTGACGAGGGCTGCGTCGACATACTCGTTGACGGATATGGCGACTGCGTTGCCACCTTATGCGGAGAGGAATTTGAATTTGCTGCCGGAGAAAAAACAAGGCTTCCCGTGGGCGAAATGCACCCTTGGTCTCCTGAGGATCCTTTTCTCTATGAGCTTTCTGTGAGCCTTGATGAGGACCAAATTCAAAGCTACTTTGCCATGCGCAAGTTTTCTGTGGAGAAAGACAGCCGTGGTATAAAAAGGCTGTTTTTAAACAACCATCCGTATTATCATAACGGTGTTTTGGATCAGGGCTACTGGCCCGATGGTCTGTATACTGCACCATCTGATGAGGCTTTATATTATGATATCTTAAAAGCCAAGGAGCTTGGCTTTAATATGATTAGAAAGCATGTCAAGGTAGAGCCTATGCGCTGGTACTACCACTGTGACAGGCTCGGTATGCTGGTTTGGCAGGATATGCCCAACGGCGGAGACAGGTATTCACCCACTGTAGTAACAGCCCCCCTGCTCACAGGCGTGCATGCTAAGGACAGCTCATACTGGCGTTTCGGTCGCCGTGATGAGCGTGGTCGCATTGCGTTCACAAGAGAGTTAAGAGACATGGTGACACAGCTTTATAACTGCCCCTGCGTTGCTATGTGGGTGCTGTTTAACGAGGGCTGGGGACAATTTGATGCTCAATATAACATGGATGAAGTTCTTAAAATTGATACAAGCAGACCTATTGATCACGCCAGCGGCTGGCACGATCAGGGCATAGGCGATGTTAAGAGCCAGCATATATATTATGATGAGTATCAGTACAAAAATGACAAGCACGACAGAGTAGTTGTTGTTTCGGAGTTTGGTGGCTATGCCTGCAATCTCCCCGAAAACTATGCAGACGGAAAGATTTTCGGCTATAAGAAATTCACAAGCATCGGGGATCTGCGCTCCGCTATACTGCTTTTATATGACGGGCAGATACGCCCTTCTGTAAGGCTTGGGCTTTCTGCCACAGTTTATTCTCAGCTTGTTGATGTTGAGCAGGAGCAAAGCGGCATTATCAGCTATGACCGCAGGCAGCTTAAAATCGAGCCTGAGGTGTTTGAAAAAATTATACGAATCGCGCCGCTGCGAGACTGATTTTTATAGACAGGCATCGTATTGACAAAGCAGCATCATGGCTGTATAATTATTTTATTAACAAAATAAAAAGGGGCGCTGGGTTTTCCCGGCTGAGATGGAGCTAATTGAGGCTTCGCACTCTGGAACCTGATGCGGGTAATTCCGCCGTAGGAAAGATAGGCGTGTCAGGTTTTCTGATGCGCCTATCTTTTTGTTTTATGAGGAAAGGGACAAAATTATGCAAAACAAAAGTATTAAATGCATTGCCGAAGGCGCAATTATGATAGCTCTCTCGGCAGCTCTTAGTCTGCTGTCTGTCAGGCTTTGGGCAAACGGCGGCTCAGTTGACCTAGTTATCATTCCTATTATCGTGTTTTCTCTCAGGCACGGCACTGTCTGGGGCCTTGGCGCCGGACTTATTTACGGGCTTATCGACTGCCTTATTTCCGGCGGTGTCGGCTATGGCTGGCAGGCAATCATTATTGACTACCTCCTTGCCTACTCTGTTTTGGGTCTTGCCGGACTTCTTCCTAAAGCCCCGGTACTTGCGGTTATCCTAGGCTCTTTTGCCCGCTTTGTTATGCACTTTATTAGCGGCATCGTGCTTTGGGCAGCTTATATGCCCGAAACATACTTCGGTATGAAGATGACAGGAGCCTGGTTTTACTCCCTGCTGTATAACGGCTCCTACATGCTCGTAAACTGCATACTTGCCGTTATCGTTATCGGAATTTTATCTAAGAGCACAAAGCTTATTGAGCGCCAGAGCTGAGCAATACAAAATCAAATACATAACGCCAAAAGCCGAACGGATATCCGTTCGGCTTTTTTATTATTAAATGCTTATATACTATTTGCTTTCCCAGAAAAAACCGCTTAATGTATTTCTTGGATCAAACAGATGATTATACTGCAAAATTTTATATTCTTTTATTTTCTCATCGTTCATAAAATACGGGTCATCTAAGGTATACCAATTGCCGTTTTTGTTTAGTGCGCCGAAGGCATTTATTGCCGGCCAAGTCTTTTGAAGCTCAGCTAAAAATCTGCCGTAGCTGCCTGTATTAAGCCCTGCGTATGAAAGCAGATGCCCTGCTAAATAGTTCATTGATGTTTCGCCTATGTCGTAGCTTTCGCTTTTATAGTTTGACCAAATGAAAAAATCAACTGCATATTTCTTTTGTGTTTCTTTTAGACAAAGCTCATCGCCATCTCCCATTACACTATTATAAAAGCTATCTGAGAGCTTTGGCTGGTGGTCGCCTGCAAAGAGTATAATAACAGGCTCTTTTACTTTTTCAAAATACTCAATCAGACCCTTTGTGGCAGTGTCTGTCTCTTTTAGAAGTGTGAGATACTGCTCTTCGGTATCGAAATTTCCGAGGGGCTTTGTTATAAAGATTTTAGGCTCATAGGATTTTATATTATACCCGCTGTGGTTTTGCATAGTTATATTGAAGTAGAAATTTTTATCGTCTTCTTTTCTTTTTTCAAAAAGGTTTATGAGAAAATCATAGTTGCTCTTATCTGACACAACGCCTCGCACAGTATCAGCACCCTTAAAATCGTTTAGCCAATAGCTCTTTCCAAAGCCGAAGTGCTTATATACTCTGGCACGATTCCAGCCTCCCGGGTGGTAGGGATGTATAGATGTCGCTTTGTAGCCCTGAGATTTAAGCCCGGAAACGAGGGTATTTGTGCTGTAGTGGATGTAAAAATTGTACGGAAATGAGCCTTCGGGAATAAATGCCAAGCTGTTGCCTGTCAGAAATTCATATTCCGTATTAGCCGTTCCTCCTCCTATTACAGATGAGTATGCAGTGCCTCTAACGCAGCTTTTTTGCAGATTAGAAATAAACGGCATAAAATCCTCGCTCGTTTCTATATCTCCCAGCCTGCGGATGTCAGCAAACGATTCACTTAGTATAACTATTACAGTCGGATATGTTTTTTTGTCTTCCTCTTCAATTTGCCCTCGGCTATTTATGCTGCTTTTAATATCTTCCGCAGCTTTCAGGCTATAACCCTCAGGTTTTTTAACAGCAGCGTTAGCAGCATTAACCGAAAAATTTAGAAAGGCACTTTTTTCGAACATATTGCGATTCCAGAGAAACCTTAGCTTATTATCTGCCAACATGCTTGTGAAATAGAGGTTATAAGACAGCACTATTGCTGCTGCCAAGCAAAAAGTTCTGCCTAATACGCTAATAATAAGCCTTCGTTTTTCGGATTTTTTGCGCTTTTTGCAATCTTCCGACAACTTATCGGCAGGAGCATTCTTCTTTGAAATCAGCTTATTTGTTACTGCATATATTAAGCTTCTGTCTTTCATCGCAGCTTCATTTTTTGCAAGTGTCACACTTACAAGCAATCCCGATATGGCTGTGAGCAGATACAGATAAAATTTCGCATCAAAGCTGTATGTATATCTGCCTATTATTGTAGCTGCTATGCCGAGTAGCTTTAAATCATAAAAATATAGTGGTGTGCCTCTGAACCTGTACAGCAGATTATTAGCTATGCCGAATGATATAAAAATAATGCCACAGAAAATCACTGTAAATTTGCAGCTGCCGCTTATGCCGTAGATGAACAGATACACAATTAGAACGGACAAAAAGCCAAATACATACAGAAGCTCCCCCTCGGAAGACGGGGCTAATAGGGCGAATCTCCCGAATATTAGCAGCTGCGTCGCTGCAAAGCTGTTTAGTGCTGCAAACAATATAGTAGGCAGAAAACTAATCTGCACAGTTTTATCGCTTTTTCCGACTAAATAAGCCAAAACTGCTAAAAATAAGACGGCAAAACAGAAAAGCACCGAATCAATAGCTGTTATAAGCGCCAGCTGCGTGCAAGCAAAAAGCAGTATGGTGTATATTATTATGTTTGCCCTTGTCATTGTTTGTTTTATTCTTAATTTTTTTGTATTTTCTAACAAAACGAAATTACTCCATATAAATAAAAAAATGCAGCCTGCAGATATTTTATGCAGGCTGCATTTGGATAGATTAGGTAAACTTCTTTATCTCGTCACAAACCTCGTTTGGATCCGCAGTCATTGTTATTGTGAATTTAATTTCCTCTGTTAATGAGAAATTTGAAATCCAGTTTAAAAACTCAGCCACTTCTGCCTCTGTTCCGGGGTTAAACAGTTTATAAAAATTATCGATAAAAATGTGTGTTATGTCGTAATTTCCGGCGCGCAGACCGCTAATAAAGCCCTTCATAAATTCAAATGTACCAATTTGATATTCTCCGGCATTTATGAGCCTAACTTGGTATGGGATGTCGTAGGTAGTCTTTCTGTCTCTTTGAATCCATACTATGTTACCGGGTTCTTCATCGAGTGCCTGACGAACAAGCTCAAGAAGCTGTTTGGTCTTTCCGCTGCCCTTCAGGCCGACAATAACTTTTACCATGCAATATTCACGCTCCTTACATTGCTTATTATACATATCTTACCATTTAATATCTGTAAGTTCAATGTAAAATAAAATTAAAATATTTACTATTTTTTGCTATCTTATTATTTCCTTTATGAATAACACTTTCTCGGGTGCAGTGGCTGAAAGCTTGTAGCAGCTCAGCAGTGCCTTGGCTGCTTTTTTTGCCTCTTCTTCGTTTTTTGCGTGGATTTCGGCTAATATTTCGCCCTTATCTAACCTATCGCCTACTTTTTTTCGCAGTACTATGCCGACAGAAAGATCAATTTCGCTCTCTTTTGTGGCTCTGCCGCCGCCTAATTGCATGCTGACCATGCCGACTTCGCCTGCGTTAATTTCGCTTATATAGCCCTGCATATCGGATACTACCGACAAAACGGTGTTTGCCTTTGGCAGAAGCTCTGTGTTATATACAGATTCCCTCTCGCCTCCCTGAGCTTCCACCATGTCTGCAAGCTTAGTAAGTGCGCTGCCGTCTTCTATGCCTTTTATAAGTGCCGCTCTTGACAGGCTGTGGTTTTCAAATGCTCCGCTCTCTGTGAGAATGCAGGCACCCAGTGTGAGACAGAGTTCTCTCAGGTTGCCTGATACCTCTCCTTTTAGAAGGGCTATTGCCTCTTTTATTTCAAGGGCGTTGCCCACTGCAACCCCTAAGGGCTCTGACATCTCGGTTATGCAGGCTACAGTTTTTCTGCCTGCAAGCTTTCCGACCTCGACCATTTCTTTAGCAAGCTCTCTCGCATCATCAAGGGTCTTCATAAAGGCTCCCGAGCCGCATTTGACATCTAAAACTATTACATCGGCTCCCGCTGCCAGCTTCTTTGACATTATGCTGGAAACGATAAGAGGAATTGACTCAACAGTTCCCGTTACATCACGGAGCGCATAGAGCTTTTTATCTGCCGGCACAAGCTGCCCTGTCTGAGACGCTATTGCAAGTCCGAGATTATTCACCCTGTCTGTAAACTGCTTTTCACTCATCTCGCAGGAAAACCCGGGAAAGCTCTCTAATTTATCTATTGTACCGCCGGTGAAGCCAAGCCCCCTGCCCGACATCTTTGCCATCTTCACGCCATTTGCCGCTATCATCGGCAATAGGGCTATCGAGGTTTTGTCCCCGACACCGCCGGTCGAGTGCTTATCTGCCTTTATACCGTGTATTGACGACAGATCCATTACATCGCCGCTTTTTAGCATTGCCATTGTGAGAGCGTGAGTCTCTGCCGTTGTCATTCCCTTTATTACTATTGCCATGAGCAGAGCCGAGGCTTGATAGTCGGGGAAAGTTCCCTTTGTATAGCCCTCGATGAAAAACTCTATTTCTTCCGTGCTAAGTGCATGTCCGTCGCGCTTTTTTGCTATTATCTCTGTCATTATCATTACATTGCACTCCCTTCATAGCCCTTGACGGCTCAGTTTTTATTTTCTATTCAGTGTAAACTCGAGGTACTCTCTGAGAAACTGCGCAGAGCAGCTCGTAGCTTATGGTGTCTGCCGCATCTGCCAGAGCATCTAAGCTAATATCCTCTCCGAATACTGTTGCTATGTCACCACATTGGGCCGATTTTATATTTGTTATGTCAACCATGCACATGTCCATACAAACTGTGCCGAGCTGCTTTGCTGTCTCGCCGTTTATTAAAACCTTCATCTTGCCCGAGACTCTTCTGGGCAGACCGTCTGCATAGCCGACGGGTATTACTGCTATCTTAGTGTCTTTTGTGCAGGTGTATGTTCTGCCGTAGCTTATACTGTCCCCTGCGGATAGGTCTTTTATCTCACAAATGCGGGTTTTAAGCTGCATTACAGGCAATAGTCCGAGTGAGTTTTTGGCCTTTCCCGGGATATAGCCGTAGAGCATAAGTCCTACTCTTGCACCGTCCATTGCGGTATTGGGAAAGTTTAGCGCTCCCCCGCTGTTTGCGCAGTGCCGCATGCCAAGATTAACGCCGGTGGCTTTTTCTATTGCTTCTACGGCTGAAACAAACCTGCTGTGCTGCTCTTCTGTGAATCTGTCTTCTATATCATCAGAGTCGGCAAAATGGGTGAAAACTCCCTCACAGCTGAGGTTTTCAAGTTTGAGTAGGCTAAGCACATCAGATACCGTTTCCTGTCTGTTTGTCATAAAGCCTGTTCTGCCCATGCCGGTATCGAGCTTTATGTGTATTTTTAGTCTGTTGCCGCTGCCTGCCATCTCTTCGTTTAGCTTTTTAGCAACGTAGAGGTTGCCTACCGCCTGCACTGCATTAATTTCAGCAATTTGAGGAGCAAGCTCAGGCTGACTCGGCGCGAGTATTATTATAGGCAGGCTAACGCCGTTTTGCCGCAGTTCAAGTGCCTCTTTATAGCACGAGACCGATATATAGGAGGCTCCTAGATTCTGCAGCTTTTTTGCTATCTGCACAGCTCCGTGACCATAGGAATTTGCCTTGCACACTGCTATCAGCTCGCAGGAATCCGGCAACATGCTTTTTATTGCCTTATAGTTGTTTTCTAAGTTGCCGAGTTTTATCTCGGCCCATGTTCTTTTTTCTTCGTCTTGCATTCGTTTCCCCTTAAAACGGGCTTTCGCTCTTTTTGATTATTAGGTTATTATACAATTCTACAATTAATTCGTCAATTTATTTGACTTTATGAGGGCTCTGTGCTATAAAAGATGTTGCATATTGTATTGCAATTCTGCGGGAATATAGCGTTTGTGGGGCCAAGAGAGCGGACATCACGGCTGAGAGTGTTCGTGCCTATAAGCAGCGTTTAGTTCGCCCGCTTAAAGCCGACTAATCCTCGGCGGGTCTGCCCGTTACAGCAGCACAAAGTGCCGCATTTGCGGAATTAAGGTGGTACCGCGGAGGCTTTGCCTTTCGTCCTTTTTTTGTTGGACGAGGGCATTTTTTTATTGTCTATTATTCTTTTGGGAGTGTTGTTATGAAATCGCAGCTATCAAAGCTCGGAGAAATCGCTTTATCAGAAATTATGGGTGCCGATACCCCGGAGCTATTGGAATCGCTCAGAGTTAAATATTTGGGCAAAAAGGGAGAGCTAACAGCTATATTAAGGCAAATGAGCGGGCTGTCTGCCGAGGAGCGGCCGATTATAGGCACTCTTGCAAACAATCTTCGTGAAAAAATCGAGGCCGCAATCGAGGAAAACCGTGCTGCTATCAATGCTGCCGTTTTGCAAAAAAAGCTAAGATCTGAAGCCCTTGATGTCACTATGCCCGCAACGGAGCCAATAATCGGCGTTAGGCATCCGATGAGCATTGTTGTTGATGAAATCAAGGATATATTCATCGGTATGGGCTTTCGTATTTATGACGGACCCGAAATTGAAATGTCTACCTATAACTTTGACAGGCTAAATACACCTGCTACCCACCCGGCAAGGGAGTGGACCGACACTTTTTATCTTGATAACGAGAGCAAAACCCTGCTTAGAACTCACACCTCACCAATGCAGGCAAGAGTTATGGAGACAGTTTCTCCCCCGATTCGTGCAGCTGTTTTCGGCAGGTGCTACAGAAAAGACGAGGTTGATGCTACTCACAGCCCCATGTTCCATCAGATGGAGGGGCTTGTTATTGATGAGGGTATTACATTTGCCGATTTAAAAACCCTGCTTCACGATATGGCAGTTGCCATGTATGGTGAAAATACTGCAACTCGTTTTAGACCGCATCACTTCCCCTTTACTGAGCCATCCTGCGAGATGGATGTCTTATGCCATGAGTGCGGCGGCAAGGGCTGCAGGGTCTGCAAGGGCGAGGGCTGGATTGAGCTTTTAGGCGCCGGTGTCTGCAACCCGCGCATACTGGAAATGAGCGGAATTGACCCCGAAAAATATTCCGGCTGGGCCTTTGGTATGGGGCTTGAAAGAGCCGCAATGAGGCGCTTTAAGATTAGCGATTTGAGACTTATGTTCGATAATGACATCAGATTTTTGGAGATGTTTAAATAGTCTTCCCTTTCTTACTAATAATTAGGAGCTGAATATATATGAAACTATCAAGAGCACTTCTTTGTGATTACATAGACCTTCCCCTATCCGAGGTAGGAGACCGCAGCTTTGCCGAGGCTATGACCATGTCCGGCTCAAAGGTTGAGGCAACCGAGATACTTTCCGACAGAATCACAGGCGTTGTTGTCGGCAGGATTACCGGCATGGAAAAGCACCCCGACTCAGACCATATGTGGGTCTGCACTGCCGATGTCGGTGAAGGCAGGGATCTTAGCATTGTAACAGGTGCGCAAAACCAAAAAATAGGTGACCTTGTGGCTGTTGCTAAGGACGGAGCTAAGCTCCACGGCGGACTTGAAATAAAAAAAGCACCTTTGCGAGGCATAATATCCGAGGGCATGTTCTGCTCTTTTTCCGAGCTTGGTCAAAGCCTGCACGAGCATCCCTATGCTGATCCTGACGGTATTTTAATACTAAACGAGGAATTTAATCTCGGTGAGGACATTTGCTCTGTTATCGGCCTTGATGACCATGTTGTGGAGTTTGAAATTACCCCGAACCGCTCTGACTGCCTTTCTGTTATCGGCCTTGCAAGAGAAGCTGCCGTGACTTTTAATAAACCCTTAAAGCTGCACACTCCGCTTTTACGCTCCGAGGGCGGAAACGCTGCGGATTTAGTTGACATAACTATTGACGACCCTACTTTATGCCCGAGGTACACTGCCAGAGTCGTTAAGAATGTTAAAATTGCTCCTTCACCGCGCTGGCTTCGTGAGAAGCTCTCTGCAAGCGGTATTAGACCTATCAACAATATAGTTGACATAACTAATTTTGTTATGCTTGAATACGGGCAGCCGATGCACGCCTTTGACTTAGCTTGTGTTAAAGACGGGCAAATCATTGTCCGCAGGGCTAAAGAAGGTGAGGTTTTAAAGACTCTTGACGGAACTGAGCGAAATCTGCGCACCGACATGCTCTGCATTTGCGATAGCGAGAGACCTATTGCAGTGGGCGGAGTTATGGGCGGAGAAAATTCCGAGATAATCGGCGATACTGCAGCTGTTTTATTTGAGTCTGCAAATTTTGACGGCACCTCAATCAGGCGCACGGCAGCAGCCTTAAATATGAGAACCGATGCCTCCTCACGCTTTGAAAAGGGCATTGACCCAAATTTGACCGAAATTGCCTTAAACCGTGCCTGCGAGCTTGTGCAAATGCTCTCTGCCGGCGAGGTTTTAGACGGCACTATTGACGTTTATCCCGAGCCTAAGCCCGAGCTTATTATCCCCTTTGTGCCCGAAAAAATAAATGCCATACTAGGCTCTGACATTTCCTCAGAATTTATGTGCGACGCTCTTAGTCGTTTGGGCTTTATTATTGATGGCAGCAATGCAAAAGTGCCCTCATGGAGACTTGATATATCTCCTTTGCATCCTCACAACGACTTAGCTGAGGAGGTTGCCCGTATCTACGGCTATGACAGGATAAAAAGCAGCGCGAAAAGGCGCGAAAGTGCAGTTAGAGGCGGTCTTAGCGATGTTCAGTCTGCCGAGAAGCTTTTGGGCACTGTCTGCAGAAGCTGCGGGTATAGTGAGATTATCACCTATTCGTTTATAAGCCCCTCAAGTTTTGATAAAATCAGGCTTTCTGAGGAATCGAAGCTGCGCGACTGCGTGCGTATATTAAACCCGTTGGGAGAGGATACATCCTGCATGCGCAGCAGCACATTGCCCTCAATGCTGGAGACACTTGCAAGAAACAGAAGCTACAGAAACTTAAATGTGAGACTCTATGACTTCGGGCGTATTTATAAAAAGAGAGACGACGGGCTGGCTGACGAGAAGCAGATACTCACATTAGGTGCATACGGTGATACCGATTTCTACTCGCTAAAGGGAGCTGTGCAGGCTCTTTGCTCTGCTCTTAGAATTTCTGATTTGCGCTATGTCGCAGTTTCCGACAATCCTTCGTATCACCCGGGGCGTGCAGCTAAAGTATATAAAGACGATGCTTTAATTGCTGTCTTAGGTCAAATCCATCCTCTTGTCGCAGCTAACTACGGTGTTTCCGACGCTATGTATGCAGCCGAAATTGACTTTGAAGCTATGCTGGGCACTAGAGGAAATGAGCCTCTATATGTCCCCCTGCCTGCCTACCCTGCCATACTCAGAGACATTGCCGTTATCTGCCCCGAGGATAAAACCGCTTATGAACTGGTTTCATGCATCAAAGCTTCGGGAGGTACTTTGCTCGAATCTTGCAGCATATTTGACTGCTACAAGGGCACTGGTATTCCCGAGGGATTTAAGTCTATGGCGTTTTCGTTAAAGCTTAGAGCTAAAGACAGAACACTAAAAGACTCCGATGCCGATGACTGCGTTAATGCTGTCTTAAAAGCTCTTGCTGCTTTGCATGATGCACATTTAAGATAATAATATTTTGGGGATTTTAGACTGTTTTTTCCCTTTACACTACAGCGATTCGTGCTATAATAAGTTAGTGATTATTATTAATCCTTGGCAAATTTAGTTTAGGGAGTGATATTTTGGAAGAGTCAACAAAAAGATTTAAGCCTATTGAGGACAGGAATGAAACGCTTGAAATACTTAATTCTGTCTATGACTCGCTTAAAATCAAGGGCTACAACCCTATTAACCAAATTGTGGGATACATCCTCTCTGAGGATCCTACCTACATTACAAACTACCAAAATGCCCGCAGCCTGATCTGCCGTTTGGATAGAGATGAGCTGCTTCAGGAGCTTTTGAAAGCATATTTGGGCAAGTAAAAATGTCCGAATAGATTAAAGCTGCCTGCAGATTATTCCTGTCTGCGGGCAGCTTTGTTCTTTTTTTGAGGTGATTTATTTGCCCGATATAATTACAAGCTGCTGCTTTTCCGGGCACCGGTCTGCAAAGCTGCCATGGGGAAATAACGAAGATTCCCCCCTTTACATCAGGCTAAAAGAAGAGATAGCTAAAGCCGTCGCCGGTCTTATCGACGACGGATACAGGCATTTTATCTGCGGCATGGCACAGGGCAGCGACATATATTTTGCAGAAGCGGTAATAGAAAACATTAAAAATAACACTGAGATTAGCCTTGAGGCTGCAATTCCCTTTGAGGGGCACGCAGACAGCCTTTCTGATGAGGCATCTTATCGCTATGAAAATATACTCAGCTACTGCTGCTGTATTAGTGTTTTTTCCGAGAAGTATGATATGCAGTGCATGCAGCTTCGCAACATGTATATGGTGGACTCTTCATCTGCCATAGTATCTGTTTTTGACGGTCAGAGCGGCGGCACGCTAAGCACCTTAAAATATGCAAAGCGCCGGGGGCTGCTTGTTGTCGGTCTTCCTGTTCCGGGGGCAGGCGACGGTATTTTATAACGATAATAAAGCGCAAAGGAAGGGCAGCAATTACTGCCCTTCCTTTTTAGTTTATATATTTATTACTTTTTGCTATTTTCCTCGACTATTTTAAGGTATGTGTCGTAGTTGGGGGGCTTTGGCAGGCTGTCATCCCAGGTGGCTCCGTTTTTACGCATTATTACCTTAATGTCAAATGAGCCGTCTGCTGATTTGTACTGACCTTCGTAGATCATGCTATTTGCGTTAAAATCTTCGTTGCCTAAGTTGAACGTGATTTTACCCATCGCTGCCGGGTCTGTTACTTCTTCGTCTATTATATAGAATTCCCCTGCATCGGCGTCAAACTCGAAGCCCTGTGCGTTTACATTCTTAATGTATGTGGTTAAAATCAAATCCTCGTCGCCCTTAGGTGCCTTGCTTACATCGTCAAGCTTATAGATTTCAAAGTAGAGCTTGCCCGCATCTGTTTTATCTATTGTTGCAAGACCGTCTAACACGGCATCCTTGTGATCGGCTTCATACTTGCCTGTGCCGTTTGTATATTCTATTCTGCAATACCAGTAGCCCATCAGCTTTTCTGCCTCCGGGTCTGCCTTGGGTGCCTCTGTTGCTTTCGGTGTAGGTGCCGGAGTTGCAGGGGCAGCCGTTTCCTCTGCCACGGGGATTTCCGCGTTGGGGTCACCCAGTTCAAACACCATCACATATCCCTTTGGATGTGTGAGGTTTATTCTGTCACCCGTTTTAATATACTGCATGGTAGATCCGCCGGCACTTATGGTCTTATCGTCCCAAGAGCCTGCTACATCCTTGCCGAAGTTCACAATAGCTGTGCCGTCTTCGTTTAGTGTAATAAAGTATTTTAGCTTCTGAACTTCTGCTCCCGTGCTCGTGTTGCCGTCTTTTATTATTTCTTTAATAACATATGAGCCGGCACGCTCTGCTCTGTATGGCTCCGCCTTTTTGCCACCGCTGCCGCGATTTGGCCCGAAAGCGAAAAATGCAGCTACTAAGAGTGCTACTGCTGTAATAATAATGCCAACAATTCTGCCTGTAGGTCCGCCCTTGCGAGAGGGCTTTCCGGGCTGCCCGAAATCTATACCTGCATTAGGCGGCACATACGAGTTTCCCTGAATGTTTTCGGAAGCTCTGTCTGAAAACATACCTTCTTGCCTGCTGCCCATGGGTGAATACTCACCCTGCTTTTCGTTTGTATTCACAGGAGCTGTATACACCGGCGGAATATATTCATCCTGCCCGGGTGCTGTGTATATTTCAGTGTCCGGTGCCATATTCTCCTGCACTACGGGAGTTTCTTCTGCTATGCTCTTAGTGCCGCATTCGGTGCAAAACCTCGCCTCATCCGGCATAAAAGAGCCGCAACTTCTGCAAAACGCCATTTTGTACCCTCCTAATATTTATTATAGCTTTTTATTAATAATCTCTTAATAAATTGTACCACTCATGCTACTCTATTGCAATTAATTATGATAATAATTTCTTCTTTTAGCCGGGGCATCTGGCGTTTTCTTCTGTCAACTTTTTTATTTTTTGGGCAAGATCATTTGATAATGCCTCTTTATTAATACGCCATCTCCAGTTTTCTGTTTCTGTGCCCGGGATATTCGTTCTGCTATCTTCGCCTAAGCCGAGGTAATCTTGCATCTGTGCTATGAATATTCCGGCAGAAGATGCCATACCGCAGTTTATTATTGCTGCATCCAGATTTATATTTTTCTCACTGTTTATGCAGCTTCTTATGTTGTTAATCTCTGTCTGCGTCACTGTGTCTAAAAAGCCTTTAAGCGTGTTGTTATCGTGTGTTCCCGTGTAGCAGATGCAGTTGCCATTGTAGTTGCAGGGTGTGTGTTCAGAGAATTTCCCTTCTGCCAGACCAAACTGCAAGACCTTCATACCCGGGTAGCCTGAGTATTTTAGCAGCTCTCTGACTTCCTCGGTGAGTATGCCCAAGTCCTCGGCTATAATTTTATTTTTTGAAACCATTTTTCTAAGCTCATCTATTAAAGCTCTGCCGGGCCCTTTTTTCCAACTGCCGTTTTTTGCCGTTTTACTACCCCAAGGTATGCTCCAGTAACTTTCGATGCCCCTGAAATGATCTATTCTCACCATGTCGTATAATTCGGCAGCTTTGACTACTCTTTTTGTAAAGCCTATGTACTTATCTTTTTCTAAGTTTTCCCAGTCGTATATGGGGTTGCCCCAATACTGACCATCGACAGAAAAATAGTCGGGCGGAACTCCCGATACTTCCTTTGGCATTAGGTTTTCGTCTAAGAGGTAGTGCTCGGGCTTTGCCCAGACATCTGCCGAGTCATATGCTACATAAAAGGGAATATCTCCCAATATAGATATTCCCTTTTTGTTTGCATAGCTTTTTAAGCTTCTCCACTGTTTGAAAAACAGATACTGCACTTTTTTGTGAAATATTATTTCATCTGCCAGCATACGCTCGTATTTACAGACCGCATCTGCACTGCGGTGTCTTATATTTTCATCCTGCCAGTGCATCCAGCTTTTCATATCAAAATATTCTTTTATAGCCATAAACAGGCAAAAATCAGAAATCCACTCGGCATTTTGTTCGCAAAATTCAAGAAAATGCGGATCTTCGTCTCCCAAGTTTTTGCAGGCTGCGCGCAGTATACTAAATCGCTCTTTATATATTAATCCGTAGTCTACAAGCTCTGCGCTGCTTATGTTATCTGACTTTTGCAGCAGAGCCTTATCGAGTAGACCCTCCTCGCAGAGTATATCTAAATCAATGAAATACGGGTTTCCGGCATAGCTTGACAGCGATGAATACGGACTGTCTCCACAGCCTGTCGGCCCTATTGGGAGTACCTGCCAAACACTCTGCCCGGCATCACATAAAAAATCTGCAAAGCTAAAAGCTTCCCTGCCTAAAGCGCCTATGCCGTAGGGTGAGGGAAGCGAGGATATTGGCATTAGAATTCCGCTTCTGCGGGTTTTTGAAGTATTTTTGTCCATTTACCTTTATTGCCCTGTCTTTTTTTTGAAGACCCAGCTGCTCTGTACCCTGAAATTTATTATAAAAATAATTGTGTCGACAATGATCTTAATGCCCGTTACCGCAGTTGAGTCGCTCTCGTTTAGATATAGACCCGTCAGCATGACTATTGTTGCCGAGGCTATCATGCTGATAGCTGCAAGTGAATAGTATTTAATAAGCGAGTCTTTGTAGTTTTCCTCGGACTCGAAAACTATGCTGCGGTTTAGTGAGAAGTTGAAAAACGAGGATATAATTCTTGCAAGGAAAGTCGAAACAATAGGCACATATACCATGGGGGTTATTATTGCCGAGCCGTATACTATCGGCAGCATTGCCAAAATAGGGTCGTTAATTATCTGATGCAAGACCCAGAAGGCTAAGATATCCAGTGCAAAAGACGCAACGGAAACAAAGAGATATTTGAGTATGTGTCCGTATATTCTAAGCGAGTCTGCCACAGGCTTAAAATGTGAGCAGGCGTTGTTATCCTCGTAGATTGTCTGTATAGGAACTTCAGTCAGCAAAACGCCCTTTCGATTTAGCTTTAAAAGCATGTTTGTTTCATATTCGTAGCGATCCCCTTTTATTTGTAGCATCTCGCTAAATAGCTCTTTGGACATGGCGCGAAGACCCGTTTGAGTGTCGCTGAGCTTTACACCGCAGCCGAACCTGAACACAAAAGATGTGACCTTGTTGCCAAACCTGCTTCTCGCGGGAATTTCCGAGCCGGAAAAATCTCTGACGCCTAAAACTAAGCTCTTCGGCTCGGCAATTGATTTTGTTACGCATCTTGCTATGTCCAAAGCTGCGTGCTGACCGTCTCCGTCCGCTGTTACAGCGCCACTCGGCATGCTCATTCTCTCATAGAAATGGCGAAATGCTGTGCGAAGCGCCTTGCCCTTGCCCATATTTTTACTGTGGTGTAATACCGTGCAACCCGGCTTTTTTTCTATTTCCTCAAATATGTGAGAAAACTCAGCCGTGCTCCCGTCATTAACCACTACTATATCATTAAAGCCAATATTTAGAAGTTCTTCCACCACTATGCTGAGTTTTTCGCTCGGATTTAAAGATGGAATCACCACCGCATATGTTTTAATATCTTCTTTTATTATATCTGCGCTGTTTATTGTCCCCATATTATTCCTCATGCCATATTTGCTACCTTCCACTCCCCTTTGTCGTTTTTGACAACAAAAATTGTGATTGACTCATCTAAGTCTGTTGTCTTTCCGCTTCGGGTTTGGGTTATCTGATAGTGCACCTTGCAGGAAAAGGAGTTTTCCCCCATAGGAATATATTCTACTGCTTCTACCGAATTAAATACTACTTTGACGCCGCGCACCCAAGCTACATTCTCGGTTGTTTTATCAAGCTTATCCTGCAGAACGGTGCCGGGCAGCAGGAATTTATTTAGCCTGTTCCAGTTATTCACCGAGACATCGCCCACATTGCCGCTAAAGAGCACATATGCTCTTGCAAAGCTGTCTGCAAACTGAGCTTTATCCTCCGGTGCCTTAGCATCTGAGCCCTCAACATAGCAGGGCATGCCCATATACTCGGTCTTGCTGCCGATTTCCTCTCCGCCCTGTGTTGTTACCTTAATTACCGGGTCGGAAATAAGCCCCTCGTAGGCGTATATTAGTGCGCTGTCTTTAATATAGCTTTCAAAGCCATCGGTTAGGGGTGTTTTTGCCTTTTCGGCATGCTGACCTGTTATTTCGTGCTCGTTTATATATACCTTTGCGTTTTCATTTGCCACAAACTTAAATGCTTTGTTGGCAACCGGGGAGAATACAACGCTCTCGGCGCCTGCTGTTTCTACGGGTTTAAGCTCTGTGCCTGCAGAGTCCTTTGCCACGATTTCAGCAGGTCCGTGCAGGTCGTTTATTTTATACAGTGTGCCCTTAGGTGCCTTGTCAAAGGGAGTGGTTACGCTGACTTCAAAGTCGATATCTTTATCTGTAATGTAGCTTTCAGGCACTTCTACGCCATTAACATAGAGCTTAGAATCAGGGGGCAGCGTTGCCCTTATATTCTTGCCCTCTCCGGGCATGAATATAATTGAGTCCACCTTCCAGCCTTTAAAGCCGAAGCTGTACGCATCGCCCGGTTTTAAGGTCAGGCTTGCTATCTGATGATTGTCGTAATAGATCTTGCAGACCGATTCCTCGTCGCCTATTTTATCGGGTTTGCAGCTTATTTTTGAAACCTCAGTTAAATTTAGGCCGTAATCCTCGGGCTTTGCATCTCTTTTTTCAAAAGGGCTTGTGCTGTTTTTGATAGCCTGCTGCACGCCCTCTTGCCAGTAGGAAATCTCCTGACTGCCCGCAAAGGCGTTTGCAAAGTTTATTGGTCTTGTTACCTCAAAAACTCCCAGATACTTCCAGAGCACTCCGAGACCGATTAGAATTACTACAATTAGTATAAGCGAATAAATTGATATTGCTTTTAAAAATACACTTTTCTTTTTCATCCCGATACCTGCTTTACCAGAATTGCTGTCGGTATCGGTCTTACACCGACAACCGAGGCGATTGATGTTATCTGCTCTCCGTTATATATCATGGCTGATGATGAGCCGCCGTCTAAGTTCATTGCATTGACGGCGCCGTACTGCAGCATAATGTCTGCAATATCACTGCAAGTTGCACCAAGTGAATCGACATGTCTGCCTTCGATTACCAAAAGCAGTACCGCTCCGTCTTCTCTCTGCCCGACTGCAGTGCGGGGGTTAAGCCCGCTGTTTAGTCCGTCGAATTTCTTGCCGTTTTGGACTAAAACAGGTCCGAAGCTGACAGCCCAGTTAGCATCTTTTTCTGCTGCCTGATAGCCTGTCATCCAGCCGACATGGAGTATGCCCTTTTTGTCCATAACCGCTGTCCAGTAGCCCTTGGCGTTTACAGCATCGCTTGAGAGAAGCTGACCGTCTCTTATTACTATGCCCTCGGGTATTCCACCCTGCCCCCCGCCGCCCGGGTCATCAAAGCCGCCACCGTTAACTCCGGCAATTGCGCCTGTTCGCTCTACCATTGAGGCAAGCTGCTCACCCGCGCCGCCATAGCTTTGTGTGGTTGCGAGAAATGTCCTTTGCGGGTCCTTTATTATCATGAGCTTGCCCTTGAAGGAGGGACCCTTTATATCTAAAAGTTCTAAATCCTTCTGGGCAGGCTTATCTCCCTCTGCCGGGTTTTCTCCTGCTAAAGTCTCCGGCTTTTTTATTGAAATAAGCGATGTATCTGTCTGCTCCTGCTTATTTTCCTGCTTACCCTCGCCCATTATTTCCGCAATTTCCTCGTTTGAGAGGTATATGTTTGCAAAAAATCCAATTGCACTTGTCTCCTTGACCGAGCGCACAAAAAGCTGCTTTGCCGTCGGTGACGGACCTTTTACAACTACCCACATTACGCTGTATAGCCCAATTATGAGTATTGCCAAGGTTATAATTATAAATGACAGTGTTTTTAGAATTATTCCCCAGGGAAACTTCTTGTTTTTTTCTGTGCTCTTAGCCTTATCCATTTGCTTACCTCTTCCCGGAAATCTTATATAGGGTTCTTTTACTTGATTGTTTTGTCGGCTTGTAATAAAATAAATGCCGAATAATATTTATAATGCTAAATACTGTTGGAGTCAAGAATGAAAAAATTAATTCCCATATTATTAATCGTGTTAATGCTGCTCTCAAGCTGCGCCTTGGGTAATAAGGGCGCTTCTGATAAAACACCTGCACCTTCTCCCGAGCCTGCTGTGCAGACACCTTCCCCCACACCGGAGCCTACTCCCTCTCCTACACCTGAGCCGACACCCGAGCCCACGCCGGAGCCCACACCCTCTGTGCCCTCAGAAGAGGTTTCAAGAGAAATAAGGCTAAGTGTGAGTGACGGCAGCAATGTCGGTCGCATTCGTGACGGTGACAGGGTTTCCGGAATCAGTTTAGCCGGACAAAAGACTGTTACCGTGACCGCTCCTGCGGGGATCCCACTTGGGTATCTCTATCTGGCTTGGAACACTGCCCCCGGTGAATACAGCCTAAGCTATGACGGAAACACAATGACCTGCGGAGCCGGCGGCTTTATACATGAGCTAATTTCCTTACCCGCAGCGGCAAACAGCATAACATTTTCAATAAACAGTGATGCCATGCTGACAGATTTAAGGGCCTTTTCAGCAGGCAGCGTGCCTGATAGTGTTCAGAACTGGAACCCACCCTGCGAGAAAGCAGACCTGCTCTTTTTCCCGACACACTCCGATGACGACGCTCTTTTCTTCGGTGCTTTAATAGCGCTTTCCGTTGACAGGGGTCTTAAGGTTCAGGCTGCCTTTATGACATACCATGCTATTAATCCCTACAGAGCTCATGAGCTGCTTGACGGGCTTTGGGCAATGGGCGTCAGGCATTACCCGACAAATGTGAATTTTGAAGATATTAAACCCAGAAACTTGGTGCACGCCTATGAACTATACCCGGAAGACACCATTTGTGCCTGGCAGGTCGGAGAAATTCGTAGGTTTAAGCCCTCTGTTATAGCCGGTCACGACTTAAACGGTGAGTACGGGCATTTTGCCCATATGGTAAACGGCAGAACATTAAGTCGGTCGGTAGAGGAGGCTGCAAAGCCCGAATACGATCCGGCTTCGGCTGAAGCCCACGGTGTTTGGGACACTCCTAAGCTCTATTTGCACCTGTATCACGAAAACAAAATCATTCTGCCTGTTTACGAGCCCCTTGAGCATTTTGGCGGCAAAACCGCCTTCCAGGTTGCAGAAGCCGGATACTCGAAGCACTTAACGCAGCATCAGTGGAGCTACAGAGTCAAGGGCAATGAGGACCCCAAGTGCGATTGTAGCGCCTTCGGTCTTGTGCGCAGTCTCGTCGGTCCTGATACGGGATTGAATGATATTATGGAAAATATTAAAAAGTAAAGTTAAATATTTAAGCTTCTAAATGCCGCCGCTTTGGCGGCATTTTTATTTTCTTTGCTTTTCAGCTTTTAACCTCGGGCTTTTGGTATATTGTGGCAGCGTCCAACGCTGCTGTCTGCAGCTTTCGCATTTCTGTACTTCGCAGTGTGTAGTTGCACATCAGTACGCAGTATTTGCCCAAAACTCCGGCGTTGCCTGTTTTTGTGAACATGGCAAGCAAGATAGGCTCGTCCATAAACACTATTCCCACATCGTTAACAGCTACATATTTATCTGTTCTGAAATATCCGTATTTGTGTGCTATCGGGAACCTGCGTTCCATTAGCGCAAAGTATTCCTTTTGCTGTGCTTTTAGCATGTGGTCTATTATATCCGGAAACTTTGCAGGGTTATCATACAGAACTGTGAGTGTTCTGATCATCTGGCGCGGAGTAAATTCAAGCTTTTTGAAATACTCCTCGGGCAGTGCCTTATATTCCTCTGCGTTTGCGCAGGTATATTTGCAGATTTCGTTTTTATAGTCCTCAAAGTCCTTGAAACATCTTCGGAGCATCTCCGAAAGTGGGTTGCTCGAGTTTTCAAGTGACAGCTTTTGGATTAGGTCATATTTAAAACCGCCTATCATCGTGTCCATTGTCATATAGCCTTCGCTCACAAGCTCTGCAAAATACATGTTGAGCGGCAACTTGTAGACACTCGCGGCGTAGATGTACATGTCGGGATTTAAATACCGCTCTTCACCTGTGACTGTGTTGCGGTAGCCCATTGAAACATATGTATCCTTGTAGCTCCATTTCTCCAAGGTTTCACCGATTATTTGATTCCAGCCCTTGTTGAAATTCTTCTCGCAAAATTCGATATATTCCTTATCCTCTGTGAGATTGGGCTTAGCAGATTCGCTCGGTGACGGTGACGGGTTTGTCGTCTCGGCTGCCAGTGCCGGTATTGCCGCAGCAAACAGGAGAGCTGCCGATAAGAAGAGAGCGGGCAACGCAGTTTTTACACCCTTGTATGTCATTTTTTCACCTCCGATGATGCGGTTTCAATATACTTTATTTCATACCAAGTTATTATATAGTATTACGCCTTCGTATTCAATGACTATTGAGTACTTGTTAAACAATAAAAAAGACCCGAAAGCAAGCTTAAATGCCTTCGAGTCTTAGAATTTAGTTTAGCAAAGTTTATCAGTAGCTTACCATATATTTCTTTGTTTCCCAGTCAGAGACCCATGTTCTGTAAGCTTCATATTCCTTTTTCTTGCCCTTTACATATCTTTTATATGCATGTTCACCCAAGGTTTTTGACATTAGTTCGTCCTTAGAAAGCTCCAAAATAGCTTCTTCCAGTGATGCGGGCAGGTTTTCTATGCCGTTTTTCTGCCTGGATTGCCTGTCCATCTCATAAATGTTTTCGCATATTTCGGGCGGCGGGACAAGATTATTATTTATGCCGTCAAGTCCGGCAGCAAGGCAGAGTGCCAACGCCAAATAAGGATTGCAGGCAGGGTCCGGGCTTCTTAGCTCAACTCTTGTGCTTTGGCCTCTTGCAGACGGGATTCTGACAAGCGCCGAACGGTTTGATGCGCTCCATGCCAAATAGCAGGGAGCTTCGTATCCGGGCACTAAACGCTTGTATGAGTTTACAAGCGGATTTGTAACGGCAGTCATACCCTTAACATGAGCTAACATGCCGGCAATAAAGCTGTATGCCTGCTTTGAAAGCTGCTTTTCACCCTTGGGATCGTAGAAAACATTTACTCCGTCTTTGAACAGAGACATGTTGGTGTGCATGCCCGAGCCGCTTATGCCGTAGACCGGCTTTGGCATAAATGTGGCGTGTAGGCCGTTTTGCCTCGCTATTGTTTTGACCGCCATTCTGAATGTTACGATATTATCAGCAGCAGTCAGGGCATCAGCGTACTTAAAGTCAATCTCATGCTGACCCGCTGCGCACTCATGGTGCGAAGTCTCAATTTCAAAGCCCATTGACTCAAGTGCCAGGCATATGCTTCTCCTTGTGATCTCCCCGTGGTCAATGGGACCTAAGTCAAAGTAACCCGCCTCGTCGCTTGTTTTGGTTGTGGGGTTTCCGTCCTTGTCAATTTCAAAAAGAAAAAACTCACACTCAGGTCCGACATTAAAGGTGTAGCCCAAATCAGCTGCCTTCTTAAGTGCCGATTTGAGTATATAGCGGGGATCTCCTATAAATGGAGTATTGTCCGGATTATATACATCGCAAATTAGTCTCGCCACTCTTCCGTTTTGGGTGTGCCAAGGAAAAATCGCAAAGGTGTTCGGGTCCGGATGCAGGTATTGATCCGACTCGTGTATTCTTGTGAAGCCTTCAATGGAGCTGCCGTCTATGCTTATCTGGTTATCCAGCGCCTTTTCAAGTTGCGAGCTTGTAATCGCAACATTTTTTAGCGTGCCGAATATATCCGTGAATTGGAGACGGATAAAATCAATCTTCTCTTCCCTGACAATTCTTAAAACATCTTCCTTTGTGAATGTTCCCATACGACTTCACTCCCTCTGCGCTTTTGCTAATTTCCTGTTTAATTGTAACAATTATATGATACGCAGTAAAAATGTCAATAAGTGCTTGAAAATCTATGAAATTAGAACTACGCAGCAGCTTTTACGAGACATTTAATTAGTATTATTGCCACCGCCAGGCTTATTTATAGGTTTTTATAAAATTATTAGCACTCTTTTACATCGAGTGCTAATATTAACGGTTTAGACATATTTTGTTCATGATTTATTAAACTATGTGTGGTATTTTATATACAGAAGCAAACAGAAGTTTCGAAAACCAGTATTTAGCCTGAGCGTTAGTTGCCGGGCAACATTAAAATGTATTATTTAACGGAGGTATATATTATGTTTGAACTTATTCCTTTTGCATCCCGTAATCCTTTTTTCATGGCTCCCTTCTTCCCGGAAGTCAGAAAGAACGGCATGAGCGAGTTTAACAGAATCAGCACAGATGTCAAAGACGAAGGCGACAGCTTTGTAATTAAGGCTGATATGCCCGGTTTTAAGAAGGAAGACATCAAGATTAGCCTCGAAGACGATTCTCTTGTAATCTCTGCAGAGCGCAATTTTGAATCCGAAGAGGAGCGCGAAGGCTATGTGCACCGTGAGCGCAGATACGGCTCATTCCGCCGCACATTCGATGTGAGCGGTATCGAGACCGCAAATATTAAGGCAGACTATGTAGACGGCGTTTTGACCCTAGGTTTGCCGAAGCTGCCCGAAAATAAACCCGAGAGCAGAACAATTGAGATAGAGTAACACTTAGATTTTTTATGATACCCTCTCTTTCCCTATAATAGATATCCGCAGGCATTGCCTGCGGATGTTTATTTTTTTATTATTCTCTTTATTCTACAAGCGCCCTTAGCACATATGATGCAATTTCGGCAGCAGCTCCTGCTCCCGCACCTGCGTTTTCAGCTAAGACTACAAAGGCAATCGGGTACTGCTCGGAGCCGGCAAAGCCCGTAAACCATGAGTGTGAGCTGCCTGTGCCTGTCTCTGCTGTGCCTGTTTTGGCACAGATGCCTATATCGGGAAATCTCCATGTGCCGTATGCCGCCTCTACGTTATACTGCATCATTTCTTTTATTAAAACAGCTGTTTGCGGCTTTAATATTTCCTCCGGCTTTGCTTTGCTGTTTTCATCTGTCTTGAGCTTGGCAGTGACTGCCGCTCCGTCGTTTGCTATCGCCGAAACATATTTGAGCATGGAAAACGGCGTGATTTGATCCTCATGCTGGCCTATTCCCGCCCAAGCAAGCCCAATTGAATCAGGCTCAATGTTCCCTAGGCTGCCTGCCTTTGTGTCTATGCCCGATATTTTAGTACCTACTGTAAAGCCTGCTTTTTTTGCGTATTCGTCTAATTTGCTGCTGCCGAGCTGCAAGGTAATTTCAGAAAATGCCACATTGCACGAGTTTTTGAGGGCGTCTTTTAGTGTTTGGTTTCCGTGTGTGCCGCTGCAGTTTAGCTCTGCCCCGCCAACTACGCTCATTCCGCTGCAGGAAAAGGTTTTTTCTGTTATGCCCGGTATGTTTTCGATTGCAGCTCCCAGCGTGAGCAGCTTAAAAACAGAGCCCGGCGTGTACACTGCGTTTATGCATTTGTTTAAGTATGTGCCCTCTGCGGGAGTTGCAGAGAGATTCATAGGATCCTGAGTCGGGTTTGACACCATGCAGAGTATTTCGCCTGTTTTATAGTTTAAAAGCATCACAGAACCATCTCTGCCTCCCAAGGCAGCATGTGCAGCTTTTTGAAGCTTTGTATCTATTGTGAGTCTGAGCGTGCTCGCCACAGGCGCTCCTTTAATAAAGCTGTAATTTGAAAGTTCGCTTCTGAAGTTGCGAAGAGCAGCTGTGCCGACAGCTCCGTTTAAATCTCCTATGAGCTGGTAGCAGGATAGCCTTGTTTGAAGGTCATCTGCAAAGCTGTATTCATTACCGTCTGAGAGATAGAGCTTAACGCCTTGCCTGTCTGTAATTTCACCGACAGGAGCTCTGCGACTAAAATATGAAGACCAGTCGCCCCCGTTTTTAGCGAGTCTGAATACGAAAAATGATAGACCTGCAATAATAAGGGCTGCTAATAACAGAGATGTGGCGGCTCTTTGCATTACTTTTTTCATTTGCCCGCCTCCCCTGTGCTCTCATAAAAGACCTCCGGTGAGACCGGAGCCTTTACAACAAAGCTTGCATCTCTTCTTGTATCTGTGGCTTTCACAAAGGCAAGCAGCAACCAGCACGCCAAAAGCGAGCTGCCTCCCTTTGATACAAACGGGAATGTGACTCCCGTAAACGGCAATATATCAAGTGTGCCGAAAACATTGAGGCTCATCTGTATCATCATCATGTCGGCAGCAGCGCAGCCTGCTATTGCAAAATATGTGCTTCTGCCCAAAGCTGCGTTTCTTGCCGCAAAGACCCCGAGAGCGATTACCGCAAGCACTGCGACTATTGCAACGATTAGCCCCAGCTCCTCTGCTAGCATTGAAAAAACCATGTCTGTATCCGCTGCAAAAACTCTTTTTACAGAGCCGTTGCCCGGACCCTTGCCGAGTAGCCCACCCGACGCCACAGCGGAAATTGCCTTTGTCTGCTGAAAACCAGCGCCCCAGACATCGCTCCAGACATTGCCCCAGGTTGCAAACCTTTTTGCTATATATGGTTTTATAGTGAGCACCAAAAAGCTCGCTATAGCAGCTCCGCTTATTGCTAAGAATACGGTTGCAAAGCTGCCCGAGCGCATAAAAGCTATTACAAGGAATGTTCCGAAGAATATGACTGCCGTGCCGAAGTCGCCCATTAATGTGAGCGAAATTACACAGATTGCGGAAAAGGCGATGAATGTAATCAGGTTTCGCCGTGAAAAGAGCTTATCTAATGTTGCAGCTCCCGTGTAGACATACGCAAGCTTGACAAATTCGGAGGGCTGTACTGATATTCCGCCGATGAAAAACCAGTTTTTTGCCCCGTAGATTTCTGTTCCGAACAGAGCGCAGCCGACTAAGACAGCAACAGAAACAGCAGCTGCCAGCCAGCGAAGGGAAGTTGTTCTGTCTGAGCCGCGCAGCCACCAGCCCAAAAACAAAAATCCGACAGCCCCGGTGACTATTATAATAAGTGCCTTAAATAGGTCATTAGGTGTGCTGCTTGCAACCACAAACAGCCCTAGCCCGGAGAGGAAAAAAGCGATTATCTCCGGCTCAAAGCCACTTCTGCGCATAAGCCTCATAAGCAGGTAGAAAAGCCATTCGAGAAATATGAGACCGGAAAAGCTGAGCAGTATGTTTATGCTCACATCGTTCGGGGCTTTTTCTGTAAGCCCGACTACTAAAAAACCCTGAAACAAAGTCAGTATCATTAAAGTTAAGCCCGATGACACAAAAAATCCCGCAGGTGTTCTTTTTAGTTCAAGCTTAGCCCTGCCTGTTTCGCTAAGAGGTCTAAATGTGTATACTCTCTTGTTTATTTTTATCTTATCGCCGCTTTTTATTTCGCTAACTTCACTTACGACTTTTCCGTTTAGTTTTGTTGATTCTCTCGGACCTAAGTTTTTAAGTCGCCAAATGCCCTCATCTGTTCTCGATAGTGTTGCATGGGTTCTTGCTACCGAGGTGTCAGGAAGGACTATGTCAGCAGACGCCGCCCTGCCTATTACGCAGTCCCAGTGTTTAATAGGGTATTTTGTGCCTGATGAGTCGGTTAAAGCTCCCCATAGCTCGGGCTCTGCCTTATGGCTCAGCATGGAGCGAAGGCAGCGAGCCAGCAGCCAGAGTGCGAGCGCCGGCAGAATGTAGCTTATTATTTTATAAACTGAAAAGCTCGAGCTTATGCCTATGAGCTCATTAATGTTCACGAGTGTTCCTCCGGAATCTATTTTGCTGTATCGGTTTTTTGAGTATATCACGATGCCTTAATAATTGACAACATCGGCAGCTCAATATAAAATACAGCTATGTTTAAGAAGACTAAAACTTGGATAATTATATTCGCTCTGCTGTTTATTTTAAGCATAGCTCTTTATGCACTGCTCTCGGGAAAAAAGCCGAGTGGCAGTATTGCTGTTATACGCAAAAACGGTGAGGTTTATGACAGGATTGACTTATCTGCCGTAACAAAGCCGTATGAGATAAAAATAGGCAATGAGCATGGTTACAATGTTGTGCTTGTTTCTCCCGGGTCAATTGCGGTTATCTCAGCCGATTGCCCGGATCACATCTGCATTAAACGCGGCGAAATTAAAAC
>JAAZCZ010000073.1 GCA_012513005.1 Oscillospiraceae bacterium
GACAATCCAGCTACCCATTATGCACTCACCGCCTCATTAGAGAGTGAGCGGGTGCTTTTTTCTGCACTTTGTTTTCTAAACAGCAGATAAATAAAGGCAGCGGCAAAGATAAGGGCAACAGCAGTACCGACACCGAATGTACCGGTTATAATCAGCATACCCAACTGATAAACAATAAGCGAAATAACATAGGCAAACACTGTCTGATATAAAATGGCAAACCAGGTCCACTTAGCGTTGTTCATCTCGCGGCGTATAGCGCCGATTGCAGCAAAGCAGGGGGCGCAAAGCAGGTTAAATACTAAGAATGAGTAAGCGGCAATGGGGGTAAATGCCTGACGCATATTTGCCCAGACCTGCCAGCCGTTTTCTGCCACTTCCTCAAATCCGCCAAACAGCACACCAAAGGTGCCGACAACGTTTTCCTTGGCAATAAGACCCGTAACAGTAGCAACTGCTCCCTGCCAGTGTCCCCAGCCCAAGGGCGCAAAGATAAAGGCAACGGCTCCGCCGATTTTAGCTAAAATACTGCTGTTCATTTCCACCATGCCGAACTTGCCGTCTTCCCAACCAAAGTGAGAAGTAAACCAAACAAATATAGTGGCAAGCAAAATGATTGTACCGGCCTTTTTAATAAACGACCAGCCACGCTCCCAAGTCGAGCGAAGCACATTGCCGACTGTCGGCCAGTGGTATGCAGGCAGCTCCATAACAAAGGGTGCAACATCTCCTGCAAACATCTTTGTCTTTTTTAGTATAATTCCCGAAGTGATAATAGCTGCAATGCCGATAAAGTAGGCACTCGGGGCAACCCACCAGGCATCAGCAAACAAAGCACCGGCAATTAAAGCTATTATAGGCAGCTTTGCACTGCAGGGAATAAATGTTGTGGTCATAATTGTCATCTTGCGATCCCTGTCGTTTTCGATTGTTCGAGACGCCATAACTCCGGGGATTCCGCAGCCGGTTCCGATTAAAATCGGAATAAAAGATTTACCCGAAAGCCCAAATTTGCGGAAAACTCTGTCAAGCACAAAGGCGATTCTCGCCATATAACCGCAGGCTTCCAAGAAAGCAAGCAGGAGGAATAAAACAAGCATCTGCGGCACAAAGCCCAAAACAGCGCCAACACCTGCGATAATTCCGTCAACAACAAGCCCTTTTAGCCATTCGGCAGTACCGATTGATTCCAGACCGGCTGTAGCCAATACGGGAATACCGCGCACCCATATACCGTAATCTTTAGGGTCAGGCTCCTGCGATTCTAATGCTTTTAAATAATCTGCATAGGTAACGGGAAATTCTTCCTCAATATTACCCTTATCATCATAAATATACGCTGTGGTGACAAGGTCCTTTGCAGCCTTCGGCTCTGTTCCTGCTTCTTCTGCGGCTTTTTCAAAAAACTCAACGGTAGCAGCAGGCTTAATACGCGCTTCCTGCATTTCCTCAAATTCAGTCGCACCGATTCCGAACAAGTGCCAGCCGTCGCCAAACAGATTTTCATTTGTCCAATCAGTCGCCCAAGAGCCGACTGTTGTAACGGCAATATAATAAACAAGGAACATAACAAGGGCAAAAATCGGAAGCCCCAAAAATCGGTTTGTGACAATCTTGTCTATTTTATCCGAAGTAGAGAGCTTACCGGAATTCTTCTTTCTGTAGCTGCTCTTTAGAATCGAGGATATATATAAGTACCTCTCGTTTGTGATTATGCTCTCAGCATCGTCATCAAACTCCTGCTCAACAGCCGAAATATCAGACTCAATATGCTCTGTTACATCAGCGCTTAATTCTAAATGCTCAAGAACTCTCTCGTCACGCTCAAAGATTTTAATAGCATACCATCTGTGCTGCTCCTGCGGAAAGCTGTGTACAGCGGCTTCCTCAATGTGCGCCAGTGCATGCTCAACACTTCCCGAGAATGTGCTGATAGGATTTGCATTGCCCTCTGCCGCTGCCTTAAGTGCAGCCTCCGCAGCTTCAGTAATCCCTGTGCCTTTTAGTGCAGAAATTTCAACAACACGGCAGCCCAGCTTTCGAGAAAGCTCCTGCAAATTAATAACATCTCCGCGTTTTTTGACCACATCAATCATATTGACAGCGACAACAAGCGGAATTCCAAGCTCAGCCAGCTGAGTGCTTAAGTAGAGGTTTCTCTCTAAGTTAGTGCCGTCAACTATATTCAAAATAGCATCGGGTCTTGTGTTTATAAGATAATCTCTGGCAACAACCTCTTCAAGCGTATAGGGCGAAAGTGAATAGATACCGGGAAGGTCCATAATAAGCACATCACGGTTTTTCTTTAGCTTACCCTCTTTCTTTTCAACTGTAACCCCGGGCCAGTTTCCCACAAACTGATTAGAGCCGGTTAAAGCGTTAAACAGAGTAGTTTTACCGCTGTTCGGGTTGCCTGCAAGTGCAATTGTAATAGGCATATCATTGTCCTCCTGTATAATTAGCCAAGGCTAACTTTGCTGCATTAATATTGCGGAGAAAATCTCCGCCAAAAACTAAAAAATTTATAAAACCTCAATCATATCCGCATCGGTTTTTCTTATCGAAAGCTCATATCCACGAACAGTAAGCTCAACGGGGTCTCCCAAGGGTGCAACCTTCCTGACATATATTTCAGTGCCCTTTGTAATACCCATGTCCATTATCCTGCGTTTAACGGCGCCAGTTCCGTGAATCTTAACTATCTTAGCGGTTTCGCCGCATTTTACTTCTTTAAGTGTCTTCATCTGCATTGCCTCCTTAATATAATCACACCATAATTTTATTTGCCATCTCTTTACTTATAGCAACCCTGGAATCTTTAATATTGACAATCACATTTCCGCATATTTCTGTAATAATCGTAACTTGTGCTCCAACAACAAAACCCAAATCCTCAAGGTGCTTTTTAATCTCCGACTTACCGCCTACTCTGCGAATCAAATTGCATTCGCCGACCTCTGCCAAACTAAGGGGCATCATTCTTGCACTCCTTTCATAGAGAAAAAGGTTAGATTTGCCTAACCGTATGTATGTTAGCTTATACTAACCCGTTTGTCAAGAGATATTTTACAGATAATCTGTATTTATATTTTTTTAGCAATTTGATATAAAAAGTACAGAAAATGTGCTATAATAGTTAGCAAAGAATAACCATACACGGAGGTACGAGATGAAGATACAGGAATCAGCCGAAAACTATCTTGAAACTATACTTATTCTAAAAAACAGACAGGGCTATGTGCGCTCTATCGACATAGTAAACGAACTTGATTTCTCAAAACCCAGCGTGAGCGTTGCAATGAAGAAGCTTCGTAAGAGCGGGCATATAAACATGGACGAAGAGGGGCTCATAAGCTTCACCGAAAAGGGCAGAGAGGTAGCTGAAAAAATTTATGAGCGGCACACGCTCCTTTCACGCTGGCTGACTGCAATCGGGGTAGATGAAAAAACAGCCGCAGAGGATGCGTGCAGAATTGAGCATGTAATCAGCCAGCAGACCTTCGATAAGCTGCGAGAGCATGCAGGTCTGCGTGAAACAGATAGCCCGAGCGAGTAATTTTGCCGAGCAGAAAATATGCTAATCTAAATAATAAAAAAGCAGCGGAAATTCCGCTGCTTTTTCTATGCTATATAATCGGCCTTTACTTATCCTTCTTAAAGCAAAGGAACCAGTCGAGGCACTTAACATCCTCGCTCTGCATTGCCATACGCTCCTTAGCAGCACCGCAGGTGCCGGGGGCGGGAACGATAACATCATCGCCGGGTCTCCAGTCGGCAGGAGTTGCAACTCCGTCCTTATCGCTCTTCTGAAGCGCCTGGATAATACGCTTAATCTCGTCAAAGTTTCTGCCGAGTGACAGAGGATAATAAAGAATGGTGCGAATAAGTCCCTCAGGGTCAACAACGAATACTGCGCGAACAGCCTGCGTGTTGGACTGACCGGGCTGAATCATGCCGTACTTCTTGGCAACGTCCATGCGGATATCCTCAATCAGTGGGAATGTGACATCGAGATCCTTCATGCCCTTCCACTCAAGCTCCTTAATCCTGCGAAGCCAGGCGATATGAGCAAAGAGGGAGTCGACAGAAAGGCCGACAAGCTCCGTGTTAAGAGCCTTAAACTCCTCAAGCATGGAAGTGAAGGTCATAAACTCGGTTGTGCAGACAGGTGTGAAGTCTGCCGGGTGTGAAAACAGGATTACCCATTTTCCTTTATAATCTGCGGGAAAGTTAATAACTCCCTGTGTGGTAATGGCCTTAAACGCCGGTGCCGGCTCTCCGATTAAGGGCATCTGTGTTCTCTCTTCAATAATGTTTTCCATTTCTACACTTCCTTTCATATATAAGCCGACTTTGTCGGCGGATAGTTAGATTAAACTTACTGCATCCTATTATACACAATTTTCACCTAAAAGTCAAGGTAAAAGCAAGGCAGCAAAGGCCATTCTTGTGACAAAATCACATATGATTAAGTCTAAATAATAAGCCGGTCTACTTAGAATTATTTATATAGCACCAGGCGGCAATTTCACGAATCAGCTCAAGCGGCAGGGGCTTATTATGCGGAAGCTGTATTGCGCCCTTGCTTGTTTTATAGTCATTGAGCTTGTCTGCAAAATGAACTATTGCCTCACTTCCGGGATATATTCCGATGTGATTTTTGTGTGACGCAAAGTGAATCAGGTTATGATTTTTCCAAAATGTGGGCATCTGCCAAGAAATTTTTTCGCTTGCATCCGGAAGAGTTTCTGAAATAGCCCTGTAAACCTCGTTTAGCCTCGGTCTTAAATCCTCATCCTGCATATTTATATATTCAGTAATAGTCTTGGGCACAGCTAAATCCTGCATAAGTACACCTCAATTACCTTGGAAATTTTTCCGTTTTCTCACGAAGCTTGCGAATGTTTATTTTCTGTGCCATTATTTTAAGACCTGTCTTTTCTGCCAAAAATTGCAGAAAAGCCTCATTCTCCTTGTAATAAAGCGGAAAGTATTTTTTCGCGGGGGGCTCATCAATTAGCTGATTCCAAACCCCGGCAGAGTACACAGTTTCGTCATTCGAAATTGAGTCTGATTCAAAAGCCTTTACAGTTCTTTTAGCTTCAATAAACAAAACAAGCAAATCAGAAGAGCTGTCATGAAAAACAGTAAGCCCGACAATATCCTTATAGCTGATACTAACAGATGCTTTTGCGTAAGATGCGCTTACCATCAGAAGATATCGGTTTCTGATTCCTTCATCCGACAGGTAAGTAGTGTCACGCCTTTTATACATAAATGTGGAATCAGTGTGAAACCAGCGGATAAAATATATAACGGTGCAGATAGAAAATGCTGTCAGCAAAGCCACAAAAAGCGTGGCAAAAGCAAGCGGGAACTTCGTATCTCCCGATGTGTACCACCAATAGAGACTGCCGACAATGGTGCCGAGCATAAGCACAAAGTAAAAAGTATTAAAGGGAAATCGATACTTCCAAAAAAACCGCCTTCGCATAAAGCGGTCGATTTTGAGCCGATATTGATTATCCTTGCTCATAACTATTCCATAAGAAATGGCGTCTAGATTTTGGTAAGTCTCCTTAGTCATCATAGCCTGATTCTCCTAATATACTAATAGATTATTATCAGCAAAGGCGGTATTTTCCGATATCATGGCCCAAAATTTTCAAAATCCTAAGCTCATCGACTGCATCAGTAAGTGCGTTGTGAAGCTCATAGTATTCAAAATCAGAGCTTATCATTCTGTAAATACTCTCAACTCCATAGCCTCGCTTTAGTCTGCCCGTTGAGTAGCAGTCGGCGCAGTCGGGAATATGGGGGTTATGCTGTCTGTATGCAGCCAAAGCCATAATATCACGCCAAATAAACCTGCCAAGCTCAGGCAGATGACCCTTATCAAAACCGGCGTTATAAGCCAAAATAGTCGAAATACCGTAGCTGTCTAAAAATCGGATAAGGTCAGACACAGCATTTTTTCTCCCTGTTTCAAGATAGGGAGTAATGCCGTCTATATAAAGAGCATCAGAGTACATGCCGCCGTGATCCTTAAAAGGTGTCAGCACATAGTAGCGCATGTCAGCGGCTAAAAAGCTGCACGTCTCGGCGATAACGACTCCGATTGACATTAACTCATTATTCCAAGTAGTCTCAGTGTCAATAACTGCAAAATAGCTCACTAATCTCTCTTTCCGGGAAGAATTAATCCCAAGTAATAATAGCAATTACCAGTACCGATGATACCACAAGCTAAGTAAATAATACAGCGTAATAACCAAAAACAAATATACTAATATGGCATTTAGATGTATTGAAAAATCCAATATTCTGTGATTTAATCGGATGTATGAGGGAAGATAATTTATGCTCTTAATAATGCTTAAATTATCAAATTGAAAAGTGGTGAAAACCTTGAAGATTGCAGTTTCCGGCAAGGGTGGTGTCGGGAAGTCAACTGTGTCGGGCACTCTTGCCATTATGCTGGCAGAGCTCGGGCGCAGTGTCTTGGCTGTGGATGCCGATGCAGATGCAAACTTGGCAGACAGCCTCGGAATTCCGGCGCGTGAGAAAAATAAAATTATGCCGATAGC
>JAAZCZ010000074.1 GCA_012513005.1 Oscillospiraceae bacterium
CAGCGAAGTAATAGCCTACACCCCATTTAGTAACAATAAGCTCCGGTGCGGCAGAGTCAGTTTCAAGCTTTTCACGAAGCCTTCTGATATGAACATCAACAGTTCTTGCATCTCCCTGATAGTCAAAGCCCCAAACGCTGTCCAGCAGGTTTTCTCTGGAAAAAACTCTGCCCGGATTTTTCATAAACAGCGAGAGTATGTCAAACTCACGCATTGTGAGGTCAATGCTCTCGTCATTTCTCTTGACAGCTCGTTTTACAAGATCAAGGCTTATATCCCCGATTTTAATAACACTGCCCGGCGCAGTCTCTGCCTCGGTTAAAGCGGCGCGGCGGAGTAGTGCTCTTATTCGTGCCTTTAATTCAAGTATGTTAAAGGGCTTTTTTATATAGTCATCAGCACCTGATTCAAAGCCCATAAGCTGGTCTGCATCCTCGATTTTAGCAGTCAGCATTATAATAGGCACAGTGGAAAACTCTCTAATCTGCATGCAGGCGGATAGCCCGTCTAGCTTGGGCATCATGACGTCTAATATAATAAGGCTGTATTCCAAGCTACGTGCCATGCTCACGGCAGTCTCCCCGTCATGGCAAAAGTCAACTGTGTAGCCCTCATTTTCGAGGTTAAACTTTATACCCTTAACAAGTAGCTTTTCATCGTCAACAACAAGTATCTTCAAAACCCGACCTCCCTTGCAGCATTATTAGTTCTTATATATATAATATGAATAACAATTTGAAAAATGCAATATCCCGCTGCGCCTTATTGCTTATTGCTTTTATTTATGCTCTCTTGTATAATATTTGTTGCGCTAACAGAATATCATTAGTAATGATAACATATTTTCTCGGAGATGGATATGAAAAAAACCAAGTTCCTGCCTGCTTTGCTGATATTAATAACGCTTTTTGCCATGCTGGCACCAACAGCATCGGCAATAGACGAGCCGCAGATAAATTCAGAGACTGCACTGCTTATGGATATGGACTCCGGAAGGGAGCTTTATTCAAAAAACGCAGATGCCAGAGTCGAGCCTGCATCGCTCACTAAAATCATGACGGCACTTCTGGCAATCGAGGCGATAGACAGCGGAAAGGCGTCTTTAGCAGACAATGTCACAGCGTCTGCCAATATCTTAGCGGATATGGTCGAAGAGGGCAGCACCTCCAATATAGTCCCCGGAGAGGCAATGACACTGGCAAATCTGCTCTACTGCATTATGCTCGAGTCTGCAAACGAAGGCTGCAATGTAATAGCAGAGCACATAGGCGGCTCCATGACGGCATTTGTAAACAAGATGAACGAGAGAGCAACCGCCTTAGGCTGCCTTGATACCCACTTTGACAATGCTCACGGTCTGCCTTCCGAAAACCACTATACAACCGCCAGAGACATGTATCTCATCACCAGAGAAGCCATGAAAAAAGAGCTTTTCAGGGAAATTTGCAATACACAAAAGTACATTGTTCCGGCAACAAATGTAGCTAAGGAGCGTGAGCTTCAAAACACAAACGGTCTTATAAACCCCAACTCCAAATACTACCCCGGCTACCACTATGAATACGCAGCCGGAGTTAAGACAGGTCACACAGAAAAGGCAGGCTACTGCCTAATCTCAACCGCCGCAAAGGAAAACATAAATGTAATAGCAGTTGTTATGGGCGGGCAGGCAAGACCAAAGGGAGACGGCAGCTTCTCATTCGACTGCTTCACAGACTCCCGCACCCTCTATGATTGGGCGTTTTCTAATTTCAGTCAGCTGGAAATTCTAAGCTCGGCAGAGCTTGTGTCTGAACTTGATGTAGAGCTTGCAGCCGACAACGAAAAGGCCATTTTAAGACCCAAGCAGGTAATGACGGCACTGCTTCCCAACGACACCGACATAAGCACATTAGAGCGCAAGATAACATACTATCACATAGAGTCAGGCAAGCCCCTAAAAGCCCCGATTGCAGCAGGAGCCGAGCTCGGCACAATCTCTGTGCTGCAAAACGGTGTAATACTAAACACCTGCCCCTTGGTTGCAAACGCAACAGTTGAGCTGTCTAAGAAGGCATTTATAAGAGAACAGCTCGACACAATGCTAAACCTTGTTTGGGTAAAAATAATTTTCTGGGTCTTAATTCTTGCTCTGCTCGGATACTTCTTCCTGGTAATCAGATATAGAATACTGCACAAGAGACACTTAGAGTCAGTGAAGAAGGCTCGAATGCAAAAAGAGATGAAACGGCGAAACGAGGAACTAACCCGAATTTTTGAGGCAGAGGGAGGTCCCTTAAAAGCCCCCAGCCTGAATAAAATGCAAAACCCAAATGAAAACACGGGCAGAATCAGCCGCGGCAGACCACCGGAGACCGGCAGAGAAGGCAGAAACCCGATAGTTACAGACAGAGACTTTTTTGAGGAGTTTTTCCTGTCTGACACAGACGATAAAAACAATTAGATAAGCGAGGTAATAAATATGAGTGAAGGTTGCACACACGATTGCGAGAGCTGCACACTAAATTGCAGTCACAGCGAATGTAATCACGACCCTGCACAGAAAATGTCCCCGGAGAGCTTTTTAAAGCCTCTGCGTGAGGGCTCCCGTGTAGGTAAGGTCTATGCAGTAGTAAGCGGAAAAGGCGGAGTCGGCAAATCATTAGTAACGGGACTTTTAGCCTCCGAGATGCAGCGCCGCGGACACAGAGCTGCAATTTTAGACGCCGATATAACAGGTCCTTCAATACCGCAGATGTTCGGCATACACGATAACGCCTACGGTGACGAAAGCTTTATTGAGCCTGTAAAGAGCAACAGCGGCATACAGATAATCAGCATGAATGTGCTATTAGAGCACGAGACAGAGCCTGTTGTTTGGCGCGGTCCTGTCATAGCCGGTGCCGTTGTTCAGTTTTGGTCTGATGTGGCTTGGGACAATGTTGACTATATGTTTGTGGACCTGCCCCCCGGGACGGGCGATGTGCCGCTAACAGTGTTCCAGTCTCTGCCTATAGACGGAGTAATAGTTGTAACCTCACCTCAGCAGCTTGTCGGCATGGTTGTTGAGAAGGCAGTTAACATGGCAGATATGATGAACAAAAAGGTAGTAGCCATTGTTGAGAATATGTCCTACTTCAAATGCCCCGACTGCGACAGCGTTCACAGCATCTTAGGTGAGAGCAGGGTAGAGGAGATAGCCGAGAAGTTCTCGATCCCGAATGTCATTAAGCTGCCCATTAACCCCGAATTTGCAGATCTTAGCGACTCGGGCGAAATAGAGAACGCAAGGGTAGAGGCTCTTAATGAGCTGGCTGATTTTTTGGAGAAGTAAAGCTAAAAATAAGAAGCTGTAATTAAATATCAGAAGAAGGAAGGCTGCATTGCAGCCTTCTTGCATTTTCTTAAAACCTAAACAAAAAGCCTATTTACACAAAGTTAACTATTACAAGATAAAACAAAAGCTATATCATAGTTGACAAAGGAAATACAATGTGTTACAATTCGGTAACATAAAGCAAGGGAATGCACCTTGCAAATTCGGAGGTCATAGCAATGGCAGAGAAAAACATCGAGCTTACATACAAGGGACGTCCCCTCAGAAGAATGGCAGACGTACTTTATTACGGGAGCATGGCAGATAAGTATATCGTTATGCTTAAGATAATGGAGACTAAAAAAATTGAGGACATGGACGTTGCCACAAAGGTAGCCGTATCTCTGCAATTAACCGATGAAAGCGTCAAATATAAAGACAGAGTGCTCAAAAAGAGCGAGAAGGACAACCTTTACTCTGCAATGGATGTGGGCGCTGTTTGGCTCGAGCGTGCTTTGGCTTCAAAATAGGTTAGGTAGGTATCATGTTTAAAAAAGTATTATATTCAGTTGTAACCGCCGTACTAATTAGTACCCTCCTCATTGGCTCAGCCTTTGCAGCCTCCGGAACCGGAACTGCAAATTTTGCCGTGAGAGTGAGAAGCGGCCCCGGCACGGACTATAACACTGTTGGAGTGCTGTATTACGGCAGCACAATACCCGTGACAGAATCGGGTTCAGAGTGGCACACAGTCAGCTACGCAGGCACTACTGCATATGTTTCGGCAAAGCATGTTTCTTTTGCCGAGGGCAAGGGCAGCGAGGCTGCAAGCGCACAGGCTGCCGCCAGCGCCCAGGCTACAGTAAGCGGAGACTTTGTGAGATTTCGTTCCGGTCCCGGCACAGGCTACGCAATACTTAAAACTCTTGCAAAGGGCTATGGTGTAACCATACTGGAAGACACCGGCACAGGCTGGTATAAGCTAAACTTCAACGGCACAGAGGGCTATATGGCCAAGCAGTATGTTTCGGGCGGCTCTGCCCCCGCAGCACCCGCTGCTCCTGCTGCCCCTGCTGCCCCTGCAGCTCCTCCTCAAACAGAGAGCAGCGCAGGCTATGTTACAGGCTCATATGTAAGACTAAGAGCAGGCGCCGGCACAGACAGCAATATTCTTGCAGTCACATCACAGTACGCTCCGGTAACAATAACCGGCAGTGCAAACGGATGGATAGCAGTTTCATATAACGGAACCGCAGGCTATATCCACGGCAACTATGTTGCCAGAGGCGCAGCCCCTGCAGGAGCTGTAGCACAGTCAGGCAGCATCGGCCAAAAGGTAGTCGACTTTGCAAAGCAGTATATGGGCTATCCCTATGTTTGGGCAGGATCAACACCCCAAAGCGGCTTTGACTGCTCAGGCTTCACAAGCTATGTGTTCAAGTCCTTAGGCTACCCCACAAACAGAGTGGCGCAGGACATCTATCAAAACGGAACATATGTGGACTATGCCTCCCTGCAGCCCGGTGACGCGGTGTTCTTCGGAACAAGCGTATACAACATCGGACATGTGGGAATATACATCGGCAACAACCAGTTTATCCACGCAAACTCAGCCGAGGGCAAAGTAATGATAGACGGGCTCGGAGCAAACGACTGGTACACAAGAGGCTTCGTAGGCGGCAGAAGAATAGCAGCTTAGTAGAGCTTAGAAACTAAATAATAAAACATTCGGGCTGTATCGGTAAAATCTGATACAGCCCGGTTTTCGTTATTAGCATTATAATATTTTGTTCTCGATTGCCCGCCATAAAAACTTATCCCAAAAACAAGCATCAATAAGAATATACAAATAATAAGCTGCACGGAATTTTTCCGTGCAGCTTTTAGTATTATGCTATTTGCCTATTGCCCAAAGTTATTACCTTAGGCTTCGGATTTTTCCTCGGCAGCTGCTTCGGTTTCTTCCTCGCCTTCCTCTGCTTCGTCAACGTGGATTTCACGAATCAGAAACTCTTGGCCGGAGAGTACTTCCTTGTCGAAGCTGCCGCAGTTGGGGCAGTAGCCCTCGTGCTCAACAACATTGAACACATCGTCGCAGTTATCGCAGACTGCCATGCCGGGAACTATGTTTATTATGAGCTTTGTATCCTCTAAAAAGGTTCCCTGAACAACAGGGGCATAAAGCTCCTCAACATACTCCGGAATAACAAGGGAAAGCTCACCAATGTCAAGAACAATCTCTGCAACCTTGTCGATACCGTTGGCTTCGGCGTAGTCGGTGACTGTTTTTGCCATCGCTCTGACAATACCTATTTCATGCATAAAATCACCTTATTTCTTGAGAATCTTTTTCTCGATTATCTTCTTTGCGACTCTGGGTGCATTTGTAGCAGCAGTCATGAGCGTTCTGTGGTAGCCCTTGCTGACGTTGTCGGTAACTTTCTCAAGGTGTATGGCGTCAAACTTGCACTTTGTGGTGCAGATGCCGCAGCCGATGCAGAGGTCCTCATTGACAACAACAGCGCCGCAGCCGAGGCAACGCTCGGTTTCCTTCTTCATCTGCTCCTCGGTGAGTATGCCGCGGGTGTCGCAGAATTCCTTCTTGGCAGCATCGTCAGCCTTGCAGTCGCAGGACTGTCTGGGTGCTGTGTCAAATCCGCCGACAGGAATGGCAACGGACTTGGTGTCCATGGCCTTATAGTCTCTTCTGTCACGGCCGAAGACAAGGCTCTGACCCTCGTGTACGAAGCGGTGGATTGATACTGCGCCTTCCTTGCCTGCCGCTATAGCGTCAATTGCAAAGTAGGGGCCGGTAACAACGTCGCCGCCGGCGAACACATCAGGCTCTGCGGTCTGGTAGGTTTCGGGGTCAACATCAACTGTGTTATCCTTGCCGAGCTTTAGCTTGGAGCCTTCGGAAAGACCGCCTAAATCAATCTTCTGGCCGACAGCGGATATAACGGCAGTGACGGGAATTGTTTCAAATTCGCCTGTGGGAACAGGTGTGCACCTGCCCTGAAGGTCGCATGCGCCGAGAACCATCTTCTCGAGTTTAAGCTCTTTGACCTTCTTATCGCCTATAATTTCAGCAGGAGCGGCTAAGTACATGAACTTAACGCCCTCTGCCTCGGCTTCTTTAATCTCCTCTGCTGCAGCAGGCATTTCCTCTGAGCTGCGGCGGTAGATTATTGTTGTGTCTGCACCAAGGCGAACAGCAGAGCGGGCAACGTCTATTGCAACGTTTCCGCCGCCTATTACTGCAACTGTCTTGCCGACCTTGGGCTTCTTGCCCTGGTTAATGTCGCGTAAAAAGTCAAGTCCGCAGAACACGTTTCCAAGATCAGCGCCGGGGACATTGAGAGTTGTTCCCTTGGATGCGCCGATGCCGAGATAAAATGCCTTGTAGCCCTGCTCGCGAAGCTCTGCCAGTGTGACATCACGGCCGACTTCAACGCCGGTCTTAAACTCAACACCCATCTCACGAAGAATGTCAATCTCAGCCTCAACAACGTTTTTCTCAAGTCTGAAGCTCGGGATTCCGAGTGTCATCATTCCGCCGAGTTTCTTTTCCTTTTCAAACACTGTGACGGGATATCCCTTAATCTTCAGATAGTAAGCGCAGGACAGACCGGCAGGACCGGCACCGATGATTGCGATTTTCTCTGTGAAGGGGACATTTGTCATGTTGAGCATTTCGGGGACATAGCGGTTATCGGAATTGAGGTCCTGCTCAGCAATGAACTTCTTAATATCGTCGATTGCAACGGGATCATCAATGTCGCCGCGTGTGCAGGTGTCTTCGCAGGCCTTGTAGCAAATACGGCCGCAGACTGCCGGGAAGGGGTTCTCTCTCTTAATGAGCTCAAGAGCCTCTCTGTATCTGCCCTGAGATGCAAGCTTAATATAGCCCTGAACGGGGATGTGAGCCGGGCAGTTTGCCTTGCAGGGAGATGTACCGCTTTCCATAACGTTTGTTCTGTTTGTGCGGTAGTCAACGTTGTATGTGTTCTTATCCCAGGGGATACTGACATTTGTATCATACGCATCAGAAATTGTTGAGTCGTTTATACAGTGCTTCTGGCCGAGACGCAGTGCGTTTGTCTGGCAGTGCTCAACGCAGAGACCGCAGGCAACACATTTATCCTTGTCAACACGGGGAAGATAGTTAGAGCGGATAGCGTTTGATGAGCGGAAGTAGCTTGAAATACGCAGAGCAAAGCAGGAGCAGCCGCAGCAGTTGCAAATTGCTGTGACATTGTCAAAGCCCTGCGCCTGGTTAATTTCGTGGACAAGTCCGTTGTCCTCAGCACGCTTTAGAACCTCATAAGCCTCTTCCTTGGAGATGAGCCTGTGCTCACCCATCTGGGAGAAGTTTATAGCATCGTCGTTTAGGTACATGCAGATATCGTCCTCTAAGTGTCCGCAGCCCTCGCCCATGAGTCTGCGTGCACGACGACATGAACATGCGCCTACGCTGATTGCCTTTGCGTTTTCAATCAGTGTGGCAACCTCGTCATAGGAGGCAGTTCTCTTATCGCTCTCGATTGCGCTCATAACAGGCATAACACGCATGAGCATCATGCCGGTCTTGCCCTCGTTTAGCATCGGGATAACAAATCCCAGTCTGCGCCTTGTGTACTCCTCAAAGCACTCGCCCAAGACGGGATATTTATCGCCTTGCTCTCGTACGGCTAAGATTCCCTCCATAATGCCGGGAACCCAAATCGGATAGAAGTAGTGTGTAACGCCGTCGATGATGCGGACTCTCAGAACGCCGACGTCTTGTAGCTTTTTAAGCTGCTCTGCCACAAAAGCAACGTCCTTCTTTGCGCGCTTTGCAACATCCTCGGGAGTGTAGTTTTTCTCAAGGCGCATGTGCATCATAACAGCGCACATATCATCGTCAACAATCGGCTCTAAAATCTTGTACTCAGGGTCATTATAAGTGACTCCCGTGTAGCTTAGGCACTCCAGGCTGATTTTTGTTGCCAGCTTAAGAATATTCGGTCTTTTTTTTGCCATTTTTCCATCTCCTATGCATAAAGTGTTCTCATTTATTTTCATACCGCTCCCCGCGCGGTATAAACGGTAATATATTAACAATCTCGCACTCGCTATAATACTATTTATACAATCTATCGTCAATAGACAAACTGAAATACCTCTTAGAATATTTAGCAATATCAATGCTTTTTACAAGGTTCCGCATACATGGTCAAACCAAGAATATTAATAGGTGAATAAAATTCTTATTTTCCGACTGACATTTAGAGCGCATATAAGTTAAAACAGAAAAAAGGTGAAAATTATGTATTTTCACACAGACAATCTTTTTTGAAAAATACAAATAATATTCGGGCAATAGAAGCCAAAAAGCGTGCAAATAATAATCAAGCTAAAAAGAAGCCAAAAAGCGTGCAAATAATAATCAAGCTAAAAAGAAGCCAAAAATGTAATAATTTATAGCTTTTGGTATCAATTTTGACATAATTATAATTGCAATCTCGGCGCATCTTTGATATAGTTAATAAACAGTAAAGGTAATTCGGCGTTTTTTGTCGGAAAGTCCTAAAACATGCAGTTTTATCGGAATAATAGCTCAGATTACTGAGTTTATCATTTTTCATTTTATCA
>JAAZCZ010000075.1 GCA_012513005.1 Oscillospiraceae bacterium
CATCTGTTGCCACGCTATCGTTGATACAATCGAACCATTATACTAATGAACGATATGCGCGGTGTGCATTTGAAACCCCTTGAACGATTTGCACAGGGTGCACTATTGAACGATTAACTTGTGCGACTATACAAGAGGCCTCCTTTCCTTGTTTATTTCTAAATTACAAACTGGAATTGTCTATCCAAAATGGAATGGAATAATTATATTAAGTAAGAATGCAAGAACAATACTAGTTGTTCCCATTAGCGCAGAACTCCTCAATGAGTTCCTCTTCAAAACAATAAATCCAATAATAAAGACTATCACTTCCAAAACAGACCGTGCACTAAAATATCCGAATCCATATACAAAGCACATATTGAATAATACTGCCAAAATCAGCGCCGACAGCATAAGTGCTAGTTTGCTTTTTCCCCTTGCATACCAGCAGACAAAAGCCAATAATGGAGAAACAGCTGGAAATCCAAACCAAATCATCGCATAACTTCTTGGGAAAAATCCTGCAATATAGTTTGAATACAAATAGTAACTTGCAACCATACCAACAAAAAACGCAAAAACATTAACGCTTGCTCTTATTGCAGAATTACTATAAATAGAAATACACAGTGCAATCAATGCCCAAATTGCAAAACGCCCAAGGAAATTATGAATATCTAATGCTTCATCTATTGCCATTAGTACACGTGGAAGTTCAGCTTGACGAAAATCCAAATATTTTGAAAAAGTTCCCAAAGCTATTCCAAGGAACAATACAGCTATAGTATTTATAATTTTGCCATTATTGGATATTGGATTTTCCGTCTTCCTAATATCATTCAAAAACTTTATCATAATTATCTTCACAAATACCGATTTGTACTATTTATTATCTATCTTTGCCAAAGCCTCAAGCATACACTTTCCTATAGCCTCAGGATTATAATTTTCTGCTGCACATATTAAACGCAATCCATCTGGGGTAAGTACTCTACCATATAGCTTATCTTCTTTATATTTTTGGAATTCTTCATATTCCTTATTGGTTATCTGTTTCATTTTCATACTTTCTTAATAGGATGTCTAATTACAGTTTTCCACTTTTCTGGTGCAACTTTTCGAGCATCTGACATATAAATTTCATGATGTAACCTCGTATCATTCAAATCATTTTCGCATCCTTTCTCCACTAGATACGCATCCATCTTTGCAACACTTTCAGGTTCATCATCAAATGATCCGATATGCATTATCTGAACACAAAGACCCTCATCAATTGTAAGAAATTCTGCGGATGAACAATCCAACTTTTTCTTCTTTGTAGCTGTGCTAACAGCCCAATCAAAATTTTCTTTTGTAATAAAGTCAGGCAGCCTTATGACAGATATCCAATTAAAAGAATCTTTATTTCCATAATCTACCCCTTTAACATCTTCTTGCCACCAAAATCCCTCCGATGCTCTTTTTTAGATTTTATTAAAACAAGCACTACACATAAACCGGCTTGGGCAGCTTTTTCTTGAGCATTACCTTGCCGAAGCAGACAAGTGTGCTGGCAGCGTCATAGCTAATGCGCACATTCATGTCAGCTCTTTTCGGGTTTGCAGAGAGCAGATAGAGCGTGCCCTGACGGTCGGTATAAAACTGCTTACACAGCACAGCCCCGTCATAGTAGAAAACTCCGACATCGGAGTATTCGTTAACTGCCGCATCGCGCTTTACATACACCCTCTCGCCGTCTTTGATATAGGGTTCCATGGAGTCGCCGACAATGTCGATACAAAAATCTGCGTTTTTGGGCACATCGTCACCTGCGGCAATAAGCTCGTAGTCTTCGCCCTCAATCGGGTTTGCAAAGCCCGCCGCTGCCGGCGTCAGGTAGTGCCTTATATAGCGGATTTCTGCCAGATTACTAAGGCGCATATTTTCCCTCTGCCGCTCTGCCTCGGCTCTCATAACAATTTCAACCATAACCTTGCCATGCTCGTCGAGTGTGCGATATTCTCCGATTAGCTCATGCTCCGTATGCGAGAGCGTGTCTATATCCACATTTAATAAATCGTCTGCAAACAGATAGTTTGCATCGCAGCGCAAAACATTGAACATTCGGGAGAGTATGTCAGCTCTGGGCATGCTGACGCCGTTTTCGTAGTTGCCCACGGCAGAGCCCGTCACACCGAGCAGCTTTCCCAGCTCAGACTGCAAAAAGCCGAGCTCCTCGCGCCTTGCTTTAAGCCTCAAACCAAAGCTCATAAGACACCTCCGTAAAATATTATATAATAAGTATAATTTTGCCTTTATAATCATGGTTATTTTATAATACCGGCAGGGCACTGTCAATGAAAAATTCAAAGAAACTTGTAATTATTGCGATAAATTACAAGCCCGTGTGAGCAAATTATGCAAATACACAATATCATCCAAGTAAACACTGTGTCATGATGCCTATATTATATAAATATACAGTTGCCAATATATCTTAAATAATGTAAAATGCAGTTGCACAGTACTTTTTGACAGGGGGTATTAGTTTGCAAAGTCTAGAGAAAAGAATAACCGAGGAGGGCATAGTGCTTCCCGGCGGAATTCTCAAGGTAGGCAGCTTTCTAAACCACCAGTTAGACCCGCAGCTTTTTCATGAGATGGCATTGGAGTTTCACAAGGCTTTCGGGGATTTAGCTGTCACAAAAATACTGACTATTGAGGCTTCGGGAATAGGCATTGCAAGCATTACGGGGCTAGTATTCGGTTGCAAGGTGCTTTTTGCAAAGAAAAGCCGCACTGCTAACCTCTCGGGCGAGTTTTACACTCAGGAAGTTACTTCCTATACTCACGGCAATTCAAGGCAGATAATAGTCGAGCGGCAGTTTCTTAATGCTGATGACAGGGTTCTTGTTATAGACGATTTTCTGGCTAACGGCGCTGCAACAGACGGGCTTATCGGCATTTGCTCTCAGGCGAAAGCTCATGTAGTCGGAGTCGGAATTGCAATCGAAAAGGCGTTTCAGCCCGGAGGAGAGAGTCTCAGAAAGCGCGGAATCAAGCTTTTGTCTCTTGCCAGAATCGAGTCTATGGATGCTGAAAAAGGCATTGTATTTTGCAAAGACTAAGCTGTTTTCGCTAAATTCGCTAATTTAATATAATAAAAATGGTTTCGATATAAGTCAGGGGATATGGCTCTGACGTCTCTACCCGGCAGCCACTGCCGGACTATCGATGCCCGACTCGGGGTTTTGTGTCGGCGCATCGTGCGCCGCGCAAGACCCCTTTTCTTGTTCTTACATTGCTCGGAAAACCCGGCAATTTAAGATAAAAAATATTTGGAGGCTTTTCAAATGAAAAAATTCCTTGCACTAATCCTTGTTGCCGTTATGGTGTTGGCTCTTGCCGCCTGCGGCACACCCGCAAAACCGACCCAGCCCGAAAAACCGGCAGGCTCCGCTGCTCCCGCAGGCGAGGCGACAGGCGCCCCCTCCGGCGAAATGAGCTTAAACGAACAGATCCGCGCATCAGTAGAAGCTCCGATTGACACAGCCAAAGCCAAGGCCGCAAACGATGGCGGAAAATTCAAGGTCGGTGTCATTCTGCTCCACAACGAGCAAATCGGTTACGATGCAGCTCACATAGACGGCCTAAAAGGCGCCTTTGAGAAGCTGGGCATCAAGGAAGACCAGGTAACATGGAAGTACAACATTCCCGAAGACGAGACCTGCCACGACGCGGCAGTTGACCTTGCCGAGGCAGGCTGCAATATTATCTTTGCAAACAGCTTCGGTCATGAGTCCTACCTCATGCAGGCAGCCGAGGAGTACCCTGATGTTCTCTTCTGCCACGCATCCGGCCAGTCAGCCGCAACAAGCAAGCTCACAAACTTCTGCAACTACTTCACAAAGGTCTTTGAGTCCCGCTATGTTTCCGGCGTAGTTGCGGGCATGAAGCTCAAAGAGATGATGGATGACGGCAAGGTTAAAGACCCGTATGTCGGCTATGTCGGAGCTTATCCGTATGCCGAGGTCGTTTCCGGCTACACAGCATTCTTCCTGGGCGTTAAGAGCATAGTTCCCGAGGCACACATGGATGTCACCTTCACAAACTCCTGGGCAGACATGACAGCCGAGAGCGAGGCTGCTAATGCGCTTATGGCAAAGGGTTGCAGCATTATTTCGCAGCACGCTGACACAACAGGTGCACCCACAGCAGTTCAGGCAGCTCTTGATTCCGGCAAAGATGTCTACTGCGTAGGCTACAATGTGGATATGCTGGCAGCAGCACCCAAGGCAGCACTCACAAGCGCACAGAACAACTGGGTAATGGCATATGCATCCATACTCGACAACGCAATGCAAGGCAAGCCTCTGCCCCGCAACACAGCATTCGGCTATGAGAACGAAGGCGTTCAGATTTCCAAGCTCGGCCCCTCCTGCGCAAAGGGCACAGATGAGAAGGTAGCCGAAGTTGTTAAGGCCATTTCCGAGGGCAAGCTGCGTGTTTTCGACACAAAGAGCTTCACAGTAGACGGCAAAGAGCTTACATCCTATGACAAGTCCTACGGTTTCGACGGCGTAGAGCTTATTTGGGACGGCTATTTCCATGAGTCTGAGCTGCTTTCGGCTCCCTTATTTGACATAGCGGTAGACGGAATTAAAAAGCTCAACTAATTACACTATCATTCGCAGCTAATTAACAGAGGGGTCGCCCGCTTCCCGGGCGACCCCTTGAAGGCTGGAATGCAGCCTATGCAAACCAAACTATTTTCGGAGGGTCATGTATTGGATAATCAAACGGCGGCTGTCCGCATGCGAAATATTTCTAAATCCTTCGGCACAGTTCTTGCTAACGACAAGGTCTGGCTCGATATATACAGGGGTGAAATTTTGGCTCTTCTGGGAGAAAACGGAAGCGGCAAAACAACACTCATGAACATGCTCTCCGGCATATACTATCCCGATGAGGGCGAAATTTTTGTAGACGGCACGCAGGTCAGCATAAAAAGCCCAAAAGACGCCTTCGACCTCGGAATCGGCATGATACATCAGCATTTTAAGCTAGTTGATGTTTTAACTGCTGCTGAAAATATTATTTTAGGCCTAAAAGGCAAGGGCAGGCTGGATATGAAATCTGCCCACGCCAAGATAAAAGAAATCTGCGACAAGTTCGGTTTTGAAATAGACCCGGAGCAGAAGATTTATGAAATGTCCGTCTC